>JBDHRX010000055.1:0-19122 GCA_039807785.1 Burkholderiaceae bacterium | reverse complement strand
CCGCTCGAAGCCGCGATCCGGGTGATCTCTTCCCCGCTCGACACCGGAGACCCGCGCTCTCATTGGCTGGCCGACGATGCGCGCCGGCTGAAGTCGACCGCGGCGGCCATGCTCGCGCACGCGCTCGACCTCGCGCTTCGCCATGCCGCAGCCCCCGCCGACGACGCGGCGCCGCCGCGTACCTACCGCTACGTGCAGGGGACCGTCGAGCGCGCGGAACGCGCGCACCGGCTGGCCGGCGACTGCGCCCGGCTGGAGCTGCGCAACCTGCGCGGCCAGGTGATGTCGGTGCCGCTGAAGCCGGCGCCCGGCGAGGCGTGCCCGCGCAAGACCGCGTTCTGAACCGACACGCCGGGCGCCGGGCCCGGCGAGCCTCTCATCCCTTGTAGGTCGGGACCCGCTCGTGGGGGATGGGCGGGACGTACTCTCCGGCCGTCACCCTGAAGGGCAGCCGGCTGTTCGCCGGGGTGGAGGCGCAGGCGACGAACGTCGACAGGGAGCACGGGAGCGACACGGCGCGGTTGAAGTCGAGCTCGGTGAGCCGCTCCAGCTCGTCCCGGTCGCGGAAGCGGATCACCCGGCCGCCGCCGTAGGTCTCCTTGCCGTTGGTCAGGTCGCCGAAATGCACGCGCATGTCGTCGATGAAGTAACCCGTGGCCGAGCTCCCTCCGCGGTGGCCGGTGACTTCGAGGCTGAAGGTCTGGCCGTTGATGATGACCTCGGCCGTTCCCAGCTCGAAGCCCACCTCGTACAGGCCCTCCTCGACGGTCGGCGCGTCGTGCGCGGTGACGTTCACGGCGCAGAACCGGGCCGGAACGATCCACTCCTCGCTCAGGGGAAACGTCTGGATATCGTCGAAGCGCCGGCGCGCCGACTCTTGCGGATCCCGCACGCGGACCGCATAGATCGTCTCGCCCCGGGCGTTGACCCGCGTGAGGGTCTCCACCTCGAGATCGCCATAGAACAACGGCACGCCCGATCCGGTGCCCGAGTTCTTGTTGTAGCCGTGCGGGATATGGGTCGGCACGGTCGCCGGCTTGCCGTCGACGGTCAGGACCCGGCCCTGCGCGACGTCCGCGCCGTCGGGGTGGTAGTAGATCTCCCCGCCCTCGAGCAGCCACTGCCCGGGCACGAACTCGGAGGTGAAGCGCTCGCCCTCGGTCAGCCAGTCCTGGCTGACGACGGACAGGAAGCCGTAGGGCCGGTTCAGGTCCTCGATCCGGCGGTCATGCCACGCCTGCCATTCGGCGACGTACTCCTTCGATAGCGCCATCATGCTTCCCCTTCGTGTCCTGCCCCGCTCGAGGGCTGCCGGTCGACCCGGTCCGTCGACGAGCCATCCTCTGTCGACACTGCCCGGAGATGCTCGCAGCAAGCCCGGTGCATGTCAATATAGAGAAAATGAATTCTCTATTTTGGAACGATCGGGATAAAAGGCGAGGTGAAAGGGATGCCCGCCGGCGCGCCGGCGCGCCGGCGTTCAGCGCGGCCGGACGTAGATCCGCCGGTCCACGAAGGCCTCGATCACGGCGCCCGGACTGCGCAGCGGCAGATCGCTGCGCTGCTGCATCGGGGTTTCCTGGAACCGGTTGGCGGGATACACCGGATCGCGGTACATCCCGTCGAACAGCTCGGTGCGGATCTGCGCCAGGAAGTTGCGCCTGGGGTCCATGCGCCGTCCGCGCAGGCCCTGCAGGTTGATCTCGGCGGTGACGACGGACTCGCCGGGATAGGGGGCCCGGCCGACGATCAGGCCGTTGTAGTCGACGATCATCGAGTCGCCGGGGGTGAAGCCGAACGGCAGCTCGTCGGTGACATGGCCGCCGGTGTTCGGCGCGAGCACGTAGCACATGTTCTCGTGCGCCCGCAGCCGGTTCTGGAGCTCCCAGATGTTGGTCGGCGAGGACACCAGCGGCTCGGGAAACGCCGTGGGCCGCACCAGGATCTCGGCGCCCTGCAGCGCCATGGCCCGGGTCACCTCGGGGAAGTGCCCGTCCATGCAGATGAAGGTGCCCACGCGGCCCAGCGCCGTCTCGGTCACCGGGAAGACGGTCTCCACCACGCTCTTGCCGGCGCCGAAGACCTCCATGTACCGGTCCAGCAGGTCGTGCGGGCTCATCGCCATCTCGGAGGCGATCTGCGGGATCGCCTTCCGGTACTTGTGGATGATCTCGCCCTCGGGGTTGATGATGAAGGCGCAGTTGAAGAAGTACTCGGGCAGCTTCGGGTCGAACTCGAGGCCGGCGCCCAGCACGTAGATCTTGTGCTCGCGCGCCTTGCGGGCCAGCTGGTCGCTTTCCGGGCCCGGCAGCGTCAGCAGGATCTCCTTGCGGTAGTACTGCATGTCGATGTCCCTGCGCCCGGTGAACCCCTGCAGGAAGAACTCGGGGAACGCGACCAGCTTCAGCGGCGCCCAGCCGCCGAACCGCCAGGCGGTCAGGTCGATCATCTTCAGCGCGCGATCGAGGTTGCCCTGCAGCTCCTCGCGCCGGTAGACCCATTTCGGGACCGCCTGGACCAGGCAGGCGGTGTAGGTTTGCAGCGCTTCCATGGCGGTTCGACCTCCGTCGAGCATGCGGGCTTCCGGCCCCGGTTCAATCCGGATCGGCGATCCGTTGCAGCAGCGCGGCCAGCTCCCGCGGCCGGTTGCTCGCGACCATGTGGTTGGTGGGTATCTCGAGATACCGCCAGGCCGGCGAGCTCTGCGCGCGGCGGGCCGTGGCCCGGAACACCGGCTCGCTGGGGTCGGTTTCGGGCGCCGCGGAGGCCTTGATGTAGGTCCGCGTGAACGGATAGTCCTCCAGCGGCTGCGGCAGGTTCACGGGCTCGCCCAGGCAGCCCATCGGGTGCGTCGTGCGGCGCGCGGTCATCCACGCCGCTTCGCCGGGATCGTCGTACTCGCGCTCCGGGCCCTTCAGCAGCCATTCCTCGCCGAGCTCGATCTTCGGCCGCGTCTTCATGCGGCCGGTCATGCGGCCCCAGGTATCGCCGTGTCCCGGCACGAAGGCATCCAGGTACACCAGGTGCCGTACCCGCTCGGCGATGTGCTCCAGCGCTCCGGTGACCACGAGGCCGCCGTACGAGAAGCCCATCAGCACGATGCCGTCCAGGTCCTCGTAGAGCACGTGGTTGACCAGGTCGCGCACGTGCGTGCCCAGGTTCACCAGCGGGCCGCCGAGGTGGATCCGCTCGCCGACGCCGGTGAGGCTGGGGGTGGTAACTTCGTGGCCGGCGGCCTGCAGCAGCCGGCGCACGTGACGGAAGCCATGAGCGCCGGTCCAGGCGCCATGGACGAGAACGAAGCACGCCATGCCGGTCCCTGCCGAGCGGCCGGAACGGCTAGTTCTTGGGCCGGGAAGCGCCCAGCACCTTCCTGACCTGCTCGTCGAGCGCGAGGAAATAGGCCGCGGCCTCCGGGGCGTTCATCGTCTCGGGCAGCAGGTCGTACTTGACGACGAGCTTGGCGAAATCGGAGTTCGGATCCTGCAGCACCGTCTGGAAGGCCTTCTCCAATTTCTCGAACACGTCCTGGGGCGTGTCCTTGGCGACCACCAGCGAATTGAACCCGAGCGTCGAGATGCCGTAGCCGAGCTCCATCAGGGTCGGCACGTCGGGGAACTGCGCCATGCGCTTGGTGCCGTAGGTCACCAGCAGGCGCAGGTCGCCGTTGAGCACCAGCGGCTTCCATTCGGTCACCTGGCTGCTCGCCGTGACGTGCCCGCCCATCACCGCGAGCACCGCCTTCATGCCGTCGCCGTACGGGACGAAAGTCAGGTCCAGGCCCTGCTCGGCCGCCAGGCGCTCCATGACCAGGTGCTGGGGCGTGCCCGCCGCCGCGCTGGAATAGGTGAGCTTGCCGGGGTTGGCCTTCGCGTAGGCGACGAGCTCCTGGAACGTCTTCCACGGCGCATCCGCCCGGACCACCAGTCCGGCGTTGTAGAACATGTGGATCGCGATCGGCCGGAAGTCGCGCTGGACGTTGTAGGACACCTCGTTCATGTACTGGTTGGCGATCTGGGTGCTGCCCATGATCAGCACCGTGTGCCCGTCCGACGGCCGCAGGCGGAACGACGCGATGGCGGTGGCGCCGGAGCCGCCCGGGCGGTTCTCGACGATGACCCGCTGGCCGAGCAGCTTGCCGACCGCGTCGCCCAGCGCGCGGGCGGTGATGTCGGTGGAGCCGCCGGCGCCGAACGGCACGATCAGCGTGACGGGACGCGACGGGAACGGCGCCGCGGACTGGGCTGCGGCCCCCGACGAAGCGAGCCCCAGCACGCAGGCGAAAGAGGCGGAAAGAACACTTCTCCAGACTGACATCGCACATCCCCTGACAGGTGATCGGGCCGGTCGCCCGACGTGATCGAACCGGCGATTCTCGGAGGGCTGCACGGCCGGTACAATGTATTCGTTTCGATGGCCCATCTTTTTTCCTCATGAGATGCGCAGGCAGCTCCCGTCGAGCCAGTCGCTGATCGTGTTCGAGGCTGCCGCCCGGTTCGGGACGTTCACCCGGGCCGCGCAGGAACTGTGCCTCACCCAGAGCGCGGTCAGCCACCAGGTTCTCAGCCTCGAATCGGCGCTGGGCGTCAGCCTGTTCCGCCGGCTTCCGCGGGGGCTGGAGCTGACCGACGACGGGGCGCGGCTGCTCGAGCGGATCGCGCCGGCGCTGGACATCATCGAGGCCACGGTCCGGGAGTTCGAACGACCGGGCCACGAGGGCGGCGTCCTCAATCTGGGCGTGGTGCCGACGTTCGCGTCGCGCTGGCTGATCCCGCGCCTGCCGGGCTTTCTCCGCCAGCATCCCGGCGTGCGGGTCAACCTGGCGGCCCTGCTGCGCCCGCTCGACCTCGCCGCGAGCCCGCTCGACGCCGCGATCCACTACGGCGAGCCGCGCTGGCGCGGCGCCGAATGCGAGTACCTCGCGGGCGAGGAGCACGTCGTCATCTGCGCTCCGGCGCTGGTCGAGGAAGAACGCCTGGCGCGCCCGGCGGACGTGCTGAACTTCCCCCTGATCCGGCAGATCCACCGGCGCGACGTGTGGACGAGCTGGCTCGAGATCGCCGGCATCGAGAACGGCCACCGCTACGACGCGGGCCCGGAGTACGGCCTGGTCGCCATGGTGGCCGAGGCGGTGAAGGCGGGCCTGGGCCTGGCGATCCTGCCGCGATTCATGATCGAGGACGACGTGCGCAGGGGCGAGCTGGCGATCCCGTTCGACCTGCCCCTGCGATCGAGCTTCGCCTACTATCTCCTTCATCCGCCGCACAAGGCGGGGTTCAAGCCGTTCCTCCTGATGCGCCAGTGGCTGCAGCAGGAGCTCGCCTCGGCGCAGGCCGCCCCGGAAGGAGAGTCGCCATGAGCACCGGCACCGTCCATCTCCATCGTGTCCTGCGGGCGCCGCCCGAACGCGTCTACCGCGCCTTCCTCACCGCCGAGGCGATGGCCAAGTGGCTGCCGCCGGACGGCTTCACCGGCCAGGTCGAGCACCTGGACGCCCGCACCGGCGGCACGTTCCGGATGTCGTTCACGAACTTCGCGACGGGGCAGCGCCACGCCTTCGGCGGCGAGTACCTCGAGCTGGTCGAGAACGCGCGGCTGCGCTACACCGATCGCTTCGACGATCCGAACCTGCCCGGCCTCATGACCACGACGGTGACGCTGACGGCGGTATCCTGCGGTACCGGGCTCGAGATCGTGCAGGCGGGCATTCCGGCAGCCATCCCGGTCGAGGCCTGCTACCTCGGCTGGCAGGAATCGCTGACGCTGCTGGCCCGTCTGGTCGAAGCCGAGATCCCGGAATGACGAGGCCGGGCGCGACGAGCGCCCGGCGCAGACCCCGCGACGACCCGGGCGCCCCGCGCTGAAAGGACGCACCCGGCGTCGCGACTCTCCCACTTCGCGCCCCGGCCGAGGGCGCACCGACAGGGGGCAGGCGATGCGCGACACGAACGGCCCGATCTCGAGGCGCGGCTTTCTGGCGATGGGCGCGGCCCTGCTGCCGGTCGCGGCATCGGCGCAGCAGGCACCGTCCGGCGACGCCGGCTTCACGCCCCGGCAGGGGCAGTCGGGCAAGGACGTCATGTGGGTCCCGACGCCCGAACGGCTGGTCACGCGGATGCTGCGCCTGGCCGCGCTCGAGGCCTCCGACTCGCTGGTCGACCTCGGCTCCGGCGACGGCAAGATCGTGATCGCCGCCGCCCGGGACTTCGGCGCCCGGGCCCTCGGGCTCGAGTACAACCCCGACATGGTCGAGCTGTCGAAGCGCAATGCCGCCGCGGCCGGCGTCGCCGATCGCGCGCGGTTCGAGCGCGCCGACATCTTCGCCACCGACTTCTCGCGCGCCACCGTCGTCACCATGTACCTGCTGCCGCACCTGAACCTGCGGCTGCGCCACACGCTGATGGCGATGGCGCCGGGCACCCGGATCGTGTCGCACGAGTTCATGCTCGGCGACTGGACGCCCGACGAGACCTCGCGGGTCGGCTACCAGTCGGCGCACCTCTGGGTCGTGCCGGGCAACGCGGGCGGCGAATGGAGCGTGCATGTCCCGCACGCGGCCGGCCCGATCTCCGGGACGCTCGCGATCGAGCAGCGCTTCCAGACGCTGAAGGGCACCATGAGCTTCGACGGCATCGAGGCGTCGCTGCGCGAGGCCCGCATCGACGGCCGGCGGGTGCGCTTCGCGTTCACCGACGGCGACGGCGCCCTGCGCCGCGTCGACGCCGCCATCGAGCCGGAGCGGCTGGCCGGCTCGATCGAGGCGATCTCCCGGCGCACCGGGCGCGCGCTCGGCGCGCCGGTCGAGTTCGTCGCGCGGCGCCAGGGCGCGGCGCCTCCGGTCGGCGGCTCGGCGCCGCTGACCGAGAACCAGGTCCATGGCGGCGACTGAGGGCGCCGCCGCCGCGCCCCAGCGGGTGCTGGGCGTGCGCGAGGCGGTGGCGATCATCGTCGGCATCGTCATCGGCGCCGGCATCTTCAAGGCGCCGGCGCTGGTGGCGCAGTTCACCGGATCGCCCGGGTGGCTGTTCGCCGCCTGGGCTTTCGGGGGCCTGGTCTCGCTGGCGGGCGCGCTCTGCTATGCCGAGCTGGCCAGCACCTATCCGCACGCCGGGGGCGACTACCACTTCCTGCTGCGCGCCTACGGCCGGCGCATCGCGTTCCTGTTCGCCTGGGCACGCTTCACCGTCATCACGACCGGCTCGATCGCGCTGCTCGCGTTCGTCTTCGGCGACTACATGAGCGCGCTGCTGCGGCTCGGCCCGCACAGCGAGGCGCTGTACGCCGCCGCCGTGATCCTGGTGCTGGGCTGGGTCAACCTGCGCGGCATGCGCATGGGCGCCGCGACCCAGAGCTGGCTCACCATCGCCGAGGTGCTGGGCCTGCTGCTGGTCGTCGTCGCGGGGCTGTGGCTGTTCGTGCAGGGACCGGCGGGACCGGAAGCGGCGGCGGCCGCCGGAGCCGCGCGCGCGGCCGGCGACGGCGCGCCCGGCTGGTCGGCCTTCGGCCTGGCGATGGTGTTCGTGCTGCTCACCTTCGGCGGCTGGAACGAGGCCGCGTACCTCGGCGCCGAGCTGCGCGACGTCTCCCGCAACATGGTGCGGGCGCTGGTGCTGAGCATCGCGATCATCACCGCGCTGTACCTGATGGTGAACTGGGCCTACCTGCACGGCCTGGGTCTCGCCGGCCTGGCGGGCAGCCAGGCGCCGGCCGCCGACCTGCTGGCGGCGGCGTTCGGGCGCGCCGGCGAATCGATCGTGGCGGCGATGGTCGCGGTGGCCTCGCTCACCTCGATCAACGCGACCATGATCGTCGGCGCGCGCACCAACTTCGCGGTCGGCAACGACTGGCCGGCGCTGGCGCGCCTGGGTCGCTGGGACGCCGGCCGCAACGCCCCGGTGAACGCGCTGCTCGCGCAGGGCGCGTTCGCGCTGGCGCTGGTCGCGCTGGGCAGCGCGACGCGCGGCGGCTTCCAGACCATGGTCGACTACACCGCGCCGGTCTTCTGGACCTTCTTCCTGCTGAGCACGGTCGCGCTGATCGTGCTGCGGCGCCGGGAGCCGCAGGTCCCCCGGCCGTTCAAGGTGCCGCTCTATCCGGTGCTGCCGCTCTTCTTCGCAGCCTGCTGCGCCTACATGCTGTGGTCGTCGCTCGCCTACGTGCGCGTGGGCGCGCTGGCCGGGCTCGGCGTGCTGGCCACCGGCCTGCTGCTGCTGGCGGCGCTCGGCGGCGACCCGCGGGCGGCTCCCGCCCCGGCCTTGCGCGGCACCGCCGAGCGGGAATAAGGTACTCGGGTCGCCGAGACAGGGCGACTGTGCGCAGTCCCGCCGGCACTGCAGCCTCGTGCCGCCACCGACGTCCGAGCCGGAGCGCAACATGGCTGCATCCCGTACCCTCACCCTGGCCACGCTCCTCCTCGCCGCGTGCACGCTCGTGGCCTGCGGATCCGATTCGGGGTCCGCGGCCATGCCGGGCGCCACCGGCACACCGTCGGTGGCGTATCCCGACCGGCTCTCCGACTCGCTGAGCGCCCTGGGTGTCCCCACCGCCGAGAGCCCCAGGATCGGTAACGACGGGGTCACGCTGCCCGACGACTTCTCGCCCTTCGGCCGGCGCCTGAAGATGGCGGTCGATGCCGACGGCAACCCGCGCATCGGCGCCCCGATGGAGTGGGTCGCCGGCGGCTTCACGCTGAGCGGCAGGGCCGATTCGCTGGTCGTGCTCGACAACTTCGCGCTCCCCGCCTCGGGCTACGACATCGGCCCCGCCCCGGTCCATTCCTTCGGTTCCGCGACCTGGACCCGGGAAGACGGCGGGTTCGAGGGGGGGCCACCGGTCACGCTGCGCGATGCCGCCGGCGGGGACCTCGACGGCGACGGCTACGATGAGCTGATCGTCGGACGCGTCGAATCGGGCCAGCTCGTGATCGGCATCACGCGCCTGGCCGACCGCATGCCGACGGAGACGATCCACCCCGTGCCGGTCCCGCCGGAGGTGCTGCCGATCGGGGACGTGCGCATCGCGGCAGCCGACCTGGACGGGGACGGCCATGCGGAGATCGTGGCCAGCATCAGCCAGGCGGCGGAAGCGGGCCGGGCCACGCGCAGCGTCCTCCTGGTGCTGGCGCCGTCGGGCGGCGGCCTCGCCGTGCGCCATGCGCAGCAGTTCCAGTCGTCGCTGCCCGGACCGGGCGCGATCCACGTGACCAGCGTCCTGGAGACCGGGAACGTCGACTACGACGCGGCCGACGAGATCGTGCTCGTCCTGAACGAGTTCGTCGGCGACCAGGCGATCCCGGATCGGGCGGCCACGCGCGCTTTCGTCTTCGATGACGCCGGACATCAGTTCGCCCAGCTGATGGCCGACACGCTATCGGTGGTCACCGCATCGGCCACCTACCAGGCCCAGGTCGCCGACGTCGCGATCGGCGACCTCGACGGCGACTTCGTCAACGAGATCGTCTTCGGCGGCATCGCCGATCTCACCGTCGCACGCTCCTGCAACGAGGACGGCAACGGCGATCCGGGCAGCCTGCGGCTCCTGCTGCTTGCCTACGACTTCACCGGGCACGGCCTGGTCAGGACGAAGACCGCCTACAGCAGCGACAGCGACTGGAACCAGCTCTATCCCGGCTACTGCAGCGCCAGCCCCGCGCAGCGCGCGCTGCGCTTCCTGGAGGTCAACATCCTCGATTTCGACAACGACCGGGTGGCCGACATCCAGGCGAACCAGTTCATCTTTGCCGGCATGCCCGAACATGGCTGGAGCTGGTGGCAGCGCGCAACCTTCCGCCTGCCCGACCTGGTGATCATGCCGAACGAGAACACCGAGCTCGTCTTCGACCGCAACAGCGCCCGGATCGTCGTCCGGGACGTCGACGGCAACGGCACCGACGACATCGTCAGCTATCGCGGCGGCGACGACGCCATCCGGATACATACCTGGCACCAGCCGCTGAACCCCGCGGGCGGCATCTCGGGGCCGCCCGAGCTGCGGCTGCTGGCGCGCATCCCGATCGAGACCGCCCATCCCTCGCTCTCCATCCGCCCCGGACAGAACGCGAACCCGATCCTCCTCGCGCTCGACGCCGACGGCCTGAACGAAGGCGACGTGCAGACACTGCAGTTCGTGCGTCACGAGTTCGCGCTGACCGAGCCGCTCGTCCTGGCGGCGATCGCGGCCCCGCCCTGCGGAACGGGCATCGGCCAGAACACCGACGCCTGCACCTCGACGTGGGGCAACGCGGTGACCAGCGGCACCGATGCCCAGCGGGACATCAGCTTCAAGGCCGGCATCATCGCCGGCTTCGAAACCGAGTGGGATGCCGGCGTCGGGTTCGTCGCCACCGCCACGACGAAGGTGTTCGGCCTGGCCGCGAAGCTCACGCTGGCCGAGGAACTCGGCTGGCACCGCAGCGAAAGCTACGAAGTGACGCGTTCGGTCAGCTTCGAGACCGGGCCGATGGAGGACAGCGTCGTATTCGTCTCCACCCCGTACGACTTCTACGTCTACGAGGTCATCGCCAGCACCGTGGTCGCACTGGACGATCTCGGCGCGCGGCGCGAGCTGCATCGGCTCGGCCTGCCGCGCACGCCGATCCTGCGCATGGCCGAGGCGAGCTACTACAACGCACACACCCCGGCCACGAGCATGAAGATCGACGCGCGCGTGTTCGACCACACGGTGGGCCGCCTCGACAGCTACCCGAGCCGCTTCCGGCGCAACGAGATCCTGGGCGCGCGACGCACCCAGCTCGAGGAGATCCGCACCGACTGTCCCGGCTGCTGGCAGGTCGACCCGGACCAGCCGGTGCGGTCCGGCAACAATCCATGGCGCCAGTTCGCCCCGCGCGACGCGCTGCCGGGACTGGTCACCGACCTGGTCGGCGTCGGCCAGGGGCGCGGCTCGACCGAGGTGGCGCTCGACTTCAGCCGCAGCAGCAGCTTCGGCCAGTCGCTCGAGAAGTCGGCCGAGATGGATGTCGAGGTGACCATCGGCGTCGTGGTCGCCGGCGCGACCGTCGGCGGCGGCCTGAGCCACAGCACCAACATCTCCCGGGGGCAGAGCACCAGCTACGTCGGCACCGTCGGCGGCATCGATGCAGCCCACTTCGCGGCGCACCAGTACCGGTTCGGCATGTTCACCTACCTGCAGGGCGACCCGTCGTCCGGCCAGGAGTTCGAGGTCATCAACTACTGGGTCGAATGATCGAAGCCCCGCAGCCCGCCGCTACTTCGGCTGCCCGAGCGCAGTGATCGTGCCCTGCGCGATCGCGCACAGGGTCTCGTCCTCGCCGGAGCGGCTGAAGACCTCGCACCGGCAGACGGCCTGCGTGCGGCCCGCGTGGACCACGCTCGCGCGCGCGACCAGCGTCTCGCCGATCGCCGGCCGGACGTAGTTGATCTTGAACTCGGCGGTGACCACCGCCGGGCCCAGCACCGACCCGCCGGCGAAAGTGAGGGCGTTGTCGGCGGCATAGGACACGACGCCGCCGTGCACGAACCCGTGCTGCTGCTTCAGGTCGCCGGTGATCGGTACCCGCAGCTCGACGCCCTCGCCGGAGAACCGGGTCACCTCGGCGCCGAGCAGCCGGCTGAACGGCTGCGACTGCAGGATCAGGCGCACCGCGGGGACGAGATCGGGCACGGCCGGGTTCATCGGAGGCATCCCTCACCGACGATAGGTGCGGGAATTCGCCTTGATGTAATCGATGAAGGCGTTGAACATCGGGTACCAGTTGCGCTGGTCGTTCACGCCGGCCCAGACGAAATCGAGGTCCGTTTCGGCCACGAAGTAGTCCTCCATGGTCGCGGGGTCCGTCAGGGCGAACCGCCCCTTCCGGCTGGTGCCTTGCCCCACCTCTCCGTAGCGGAACCAGAGGAAGTGCCGGTAATGCGTCGCCGCACGCGCCACCCCGATCCGGTCCTGGATGGCCGGGACCTTGTCCGCGAGGCCGGCCTTGACGATCCTGCTCTGCAGGTCTTCGATCGTCATGATCTCCCCGAAGTACCCGATCTTCTCGATCTGCCCCTTGACGAACTCGCCCGTCGGGACGAGCAGCAGCCCCCGGCGCGCATCGAGGTCGATGGGCTTGTCGAGCACGACCCTGGCCTTGTGCTCGGTCGGCAGATAGCCCGTCCCCGGATCGAGGTCGGACACCTTCCGCACGGTTCCGCAGGCGGTCAAGGCCGCGGCGAGGGCGACGACGATCAACCTGGAGAGCATTCTCATGCCGGCGCAGTCCCTTCTGGCGTTCGATGGTGGCACCGTGGCCCGACCGTCCGGGATTCGCCACGCAGCCGCGCCGGCGATTGTATCGGCTGGCGCCGGTTCTCAGAAACGAGAATTCATCGGACCGCCAGCCGCTTGTCGCGTACCCGCGCGGACCGGCAGCGCCGATGCCCGGCCTGCCGGCGCGCCGCGCCCCATCACTGCAGCGGGATCTTCGCCTCGCGGATCACGCGCGCCCACTTGTCGTGCTCGTCGCGCATGTACTTCCCGAACTCGGCCGGCGTGCTCACCACGATCTCGAAGCCGCGGGCCATGAGCTGGCCTTTCGTCTCGGGATCGTTGGTCGCCTTCAGCAGCGCCTCGCGCCAGCGCGCGATCAGCGCGTCGGGCGTGCCCTTGGGCGCGGAGATGCCCATCCACAGGTAGGCGTTGAAGTTGGGATAGCCCTGCTCGGCGACGGTCGGCAGGTCCGGATAGGTCTGGCTGCGCGTCTGGCCGGCCTGGCCCAGCGCCTTCACCTTGCCCGAGTCGACCATCGGCTTGGTCCAGGCGGTGCTGCCCCAGAACAGCTGCAGGTGGCCGCCCATCAGGTCGTTCTGCGCCGGCGCGCCGCCCTTGTACGGCACGTGGACCAGCGAGATGCCGGCAGCCTGGGCGAACAGCTCGGCGGTCAGATGCGAGGAGCTGCCGATGCCGGTCGAGCCGAAAGTCACGGTGTTCGGATGCGCCTTCGCATACGCCACCAGCTCGCGGATGTTGCCGGGCGCGAAGCCGGCGGTAGTGACGCCCACGAGCGGCGCGCGCACCAGCAGCGAGATGGGCGCCAGGTCGTTGAACGGATCGAGCGGCATCTTCTGGTACACGGCCGGGCTCATGGCCAGGCTGTCGAACACCATCAGCAGCGTATAGCCGTCCGGGGCGGCGCGCGCCACTTCCTGCGCGCCGACCAGGCCGGCCCCGCCCGCGCGGTTCTCGACCACGACATTCTGGCCCAGGGTCTCCGAGAGCTTCGGGGCCAGCAGGCGGATCACCCCGTCGACCACCCCGCCTGCGGGCCATGGCACGACGACGCGAACCGGACGGTTCGGATAGTCGGACGTCTGGGCGCCCGCGACAGCCGTGACGCAGGCCATCGCCAGGCCCGTGAGAAACGAGACCAGCTTCATCGTCAGTTACCTCCGTTCGTAGTCGGTCGGGCGGCGGATGCGGGTTCAGGCCGCCGGGTAGCGGTCGTCCCACGCGCGCGCGGTGGGAGTGCCGATCAGTTCGTTGAACTCGCGGAACCCGGTCATCGAGGTCTCGACGAGCGGGCGGGTGGTCCCGCTGCGCCGGATCTCGGCGAGCGTCGAGCGCATCGCGTGCACCGCGGTCAGCAGCAGCGAGATCGGGAAGATCGCCATGCGCGCGCCCAGCTGCTCGAGCCGGTCGACCGGCAGCAACGGCATCGTGAGCGCCTCCGAGTTCACGAACGCGACCGGGCGCCGCGCGCCCCGGATCATCGTCGCGAGCTCGGGCTCGCCGTACGGGCCGAGCATCATGCTCATGTCGGCGCCGGCCTCCTCGTAGAGCGCCATGCGCTCCATGGCGGCCTCGAAGCCCTCGACCGAGACGGCATCGGTGCGCGCGATCACCAGGAAGTTCGGATCGTGCCGGGTGTCGAGCGCCGCGCGGATGCGCGCCGTCATCTCCTTCGCGCTCACCAGCTGCTTGCCCTGCATCGCGCCGCATTTCTTGGGCAGCGACTGGTCCTCGAGCTGCACCGCCGAGACGCCGGCGTGCTCGAAGCACTGGATCGTCCGCATCACGTTGCCGATGCTGCCGTAGCCGGTGTCGATGTCGCAGACCACCGGCAGGTCGACCGCGCGCACGATCTCGGCCGCCCGCGCCGCGACCTCGGACATGCCGAGCAGGCCCAGGTCGGGCTGGCCATGGGTGGCCTCGACCGCGAAGCCCGAAACGTAGACCGCGTCGAAGCCGGCCTGCTCGATCAGCCGCGCGCCGAGCGCGTCGCCGGCGCCGGGCGCGACCACGATCCGCGGGCCGTCGATGCCGCGCCGGAGCGCGGCGCGGCGGGCGACCGGATCCCGGGTGGAGAACAGGCTCATCGGTTGCCGGCCCCCGAACCCGGTTCGCGCATCACCCGCTGCAGGTACGGCACCAGTCCGCCGGCCGCCAGCAGCTCGGTGTCGGCCTGCGTGAGCGGCTCGATCGGCAGCGTGCCGCCGCGCGTGTGGTTGCGCACCACGCCCTCGGCCCAGCACACCTCCACCTCGTCCCAGCGCGACACCGCCTCGTGGATGCCGGGACAGGTCACCTGCGGGAAGCCCAGGCTCATCTCGCCGCGCCAGTAGCCGGGCGCGAAGGAGTCGGCGATCACGCCGCGCACGCCGAGGTGGCGCATGATGCGCATCGACGGATAGTGCGGGTGGCCGTAGCCGAAGTTCACGCCGCCGACCAGCAGGTCGCCCGGGCGCACCCGGTTCACGAAGTCCGGGTCGTAGGCCTGCATCACGGCCTTCTTCAGTTCATCGAGGTCCTGGACCTTGATGTTCTTCACTCCGACGATCTGGTCGATGTCGAAGTCAGGCTCGTCGAACAGGTAGGCGACGCGCCCGCGCAGGTTCTCCAGTGGCATCGCGGTCTCTCAGAGGAAGTCGCGCGGATCGGTGATCCTGCCGTTCACCGCGGAGGCGGCCACCGTCGCCGCGTTGCACAGGTAGATCTCGGAATCGATGCTGCCCATGCGCCCGCGCACGTTGAGGGTGCCGGTCGAGACCGCCCGCTGCCCCTCGCTCATGGTAGCGGTGCGGCCGTAGCAGAAGTCGCAGCTCGAGGACGAGACGAAGGCGCCCGCCTCGACCAGCGTGGAGACCAGGCCCTCGCGCGCGGCCTGGGCCATGATCGCCTGGCTGGTCGGCACGATGTGCAGCGAGAAGCCGGGGTGCACGCGCCGGCCGGCCAGGATCTGCGCGGCGACCCGGATCTCCTCCAGCCGCCCCGAGGCACAGGAGCCGAGGTAGCCGGCATGCACCTCGAGGCCCAGGTGCTCGCTCAGCAGGCGCGTGTTGGCCGGGCTGGGCGGGGCCACGACGACCGGCTCGAGCTCGTCCAGCACGATCCGGTGGCGCTGGGCGTAGCTCGCGTCGGGGTCGCTGTACTGCGGCTCGATCTGCTTGCGCGCCCGCTCCCGGGCGTAGGCGAGGCGCCCGGGCGACGGATTGACGATCGCGGTGAGCGCGCCGGTGAACATCGCCAGGCCGGTGATCGTCTGCAGGCCCTCGGTGGAGATCGTCTCGGCGCCCTCGCCGCCGATCTCGAGGACCTGGAACCGACAGGCGCTGGGGCCGAGCCGGCGCACGATGTGATGGAACACGTCGCGCGCCATGACGCCCTTCTTCAGCCGGCCCTCGAGGTCCACGCGCACGGTGGCCGGCACCCGCACCGGCACCTTCCCGCGCACGATCGCCTCGAGCACGTTGCGGCGCAGGCCCAGGGCCAGCGTGCCGAAGGCGCCGAGCTGGCTCACGTGGCCGTCGAAATGGACCGCGAACGCGCCGGGAACCGCGAAGCCGACCTCGGAAGCCACCTGGTGGCCGATGCCCCGCTTCTCGAACAGGTCGACCTGGTTCTCGGCGCACCAGTTCCGGGTTCCAATATGGACCTTCTCCTCCTGCGGCGTCGCCGAAGGCACCATGTGGTCGATGAAGAAGCCGATACGCTCGGGATTCGCGATCCGGTCGATGCCGAGGTTCTCGCGCATCTCCCGGAACATCACGTCCGTCTGGCCCGGCCAGTCGTACGCCAGCACGAAATCGGGCGTCGCCAGGACCTCCTGTCCGACGCTGACCTGCGCCGAACCGGAGGCCCGGGCCAGGATCTTCTCTGCGATGGTCTTGCCCAACTCCGGCTCCAGTGAGAGTGCGGGGGCGAGTTTTGCCTGATCCTGAACAAAAGTCAACCTGTTGAACGATTAGATACAATATGTCCATGAACGAGAACATTGTTTCAAATTACACCTCTCGTGAGGCGGAAGGCGGCTCCGCCGGCGTCAAGTCGGCCGAGCGGGTGCTCGACCTGCTGGAGCTGTTGTCGATCGCCGACGGGCCGCTGGGCGTGAGCGAGATCGCCCGGCGCCTGGGCCATCCGAAGAGCAGCGTCTCGCTGCTCCTGGGCACCCTGGAAGCGCGCGGCTACGTGGCGAGCGAGCCGGGCCGGCAGTTCCGCCTCGATCCGGCCTACCGCAGCGTCGAGCCCGACTGGGTGGGCGGCAAGCCGGCGCAGCTGAGGCGCATCGCGGTGCCGCTGATGCGGCGGATGGTGGGCGCGGTGGGCGAGAGCTCGATGCTGGGCATGCTGACGCCCGAATGCCAGGTCCAGTACATCGCCAAGGTGATCAGCGCGAACGAACTGCGCTTCGATCCCGACATCAGCGCGGTGCGGCCGGCGGTGCTGACCAGCGTCGGGCTGGTGTTGCTGGCCCACCAGTCGCGCGATGTGATCGAGAAGTTCCTGCTGTCGGCCGAGCTGCCGCGCGCCGGAAACGGCTCGGCGATGACGCCGATGCAGCTGCTCGAGCGCCTCGACGAGATCCGCGCGAACGGCTACGCGGCCATCCACAGCGTGCTGCTCGAGGGCGCCTCGGGCATCGCCGCGCCGGTCTTCGGCGCGGACGGCGTCGTGATCGCGGGAATCAACCTGGTGGCGCCGGCGTTCCGCTTCGAGCGCACGCGCGACGCGCTGCGTGACGCGCTGCTGGAGACGACCGCGACCGTCTCGCGCCTGATCGCGCCGGCCGCGCGCAGGCGCCCGGACGCCGCGCGCGCCGCCTCCTGAGCCGCCGGCGTCCCGACTCGCCCGCCGGCGATCCGAGCTTCGACAACCCCCCACCCCACGCCGAGAGCCGAGATGAGCGCCTGGCAGTTCTGGATAGACCGAGGCGGTACGTTCACCGACATCGTCGCGCGGCGGCCCGACGGCACGCTGCAGACCGCCAAGCTGCTCTCGGAGAACCCCGAGCTCTACGAGGACGCGGCGGTCGAAGGGGTGCGCCGCCTGCTCGGCCTGCGCGCGGACGAAGCGATCGACGCCGCGCGCGTCGAGGCGGTGAAGATGGGCACCACGGTGGCCACCAACGCCCTGCTCGAGCGCAAGGGCGAACCGCTGCTGCTCGCCGTCACCCGCGGCTTCCGGGACGCGCTGCGCATCGCCTACCAGAACCGCCCGAAACTGTTCGAGCGGCACATCGTGCTGCCCGAGCTCCTGTACCGGGAGGTGGTCGAGATCGACGAGCGGATCGCGGCCGACGGAGCGGTGCTGCAGCCGCTCGACGAGCGCGCCGCCCGGGCGGCGCTCGAACAGGCCCACGCGCGCGGGCTGCGCGCGATCGCGATCGTGCTCATGCACGGCTACCGGCACGACGCGCACGAGCGCCGGCTGGCCGCGATCGCGCGCGAGACCGGGTTCACGCAGATCTCGGTCTCGCACCGGGTATCGCCGCTGATCCGCTTCGTGCCGCGCGGCGACACGACGGTGGTCGACGCCTACCTGTCGCCGGTGCTGCGCCGCTACGTCGATCGCGTCGCGGGCGCGATGCCGGGCGTGCACCTGCAGTTCATGCAGTCCAGTGGCGGGCTGACCGACGCCCGCGCCTTCCAGGGCAAGGACTCGATCCTCTCCGGTCCGGCCGGCGGCATCGTCGGCATGGCCAAGGTCAGCCAGATGGCCGGCTTCGACCGGGTGATCGGCTTCGACATGGGCGGCACCTCGACCGACGTGTCGCACTTCGCGGGCGAGTTCGAGCGCGAGCTCGAGACGCTGGTGGCCGGCGTGCGGATGCGCGCGCCGATGATGAGCATCCACACGGTGGCCGCCGGGGGCGGCTCCATCCTGCACTTCGACGGCGCCCGGATGCGGGTCGGCCCCGACTCGGCCGGCGCGAACCCGGGCCCGGCCTGCTACCGGCGCGGCGGCCCGCTCACGATCACCGACGCCAACGTGATGCTGGGCAAGCTGCAGCCGGCCTTCTTCCCGGCGGTGTTCGGCCCCGACGGCAACCTGCCGCTCGACGCCGGCGTGGTGCGCGAGCGCTTCGCCGCGCTCGCGCAGGAGATCGAGGCGGCGACCGGACGGCGGATGACGCCCGAACAGGTGGCGCAGGGCTTCATCGACATCGCGGTCGCCAGCATGGCCAACGCGATCAAGAAGATCTCGGTGCAGCGCGGCTACGACATCACCACCTACACCCTCACCACCTTCGGCGGGGCCGGCGGCCAGCACGCCTGCCTGGTGGCCGATGCCCTCGGGATGCCGCGGGTGCTCGCGCACCCGCTGGCCGGCGTGCTGTCGGCCTACGGCATGGGGCTGGCCGAGCAGGTCGCGATCCGCGAGCGCTCGGTCGAGCGGCCGCTCGACGAGGCCGGGCACGCAGCCGCGCAGGCCATGCTCGACGCGCTCGAACGCGCCGCGCGCGAGGAGCTGCTCGCGCAGGGCCTGGCGGCCGGGCGCCTGCAGGCGCACCGGCGCGTGCTGCTGCGCTACCAGGGCACCGACACCGCGCTTTCGGTGCCCTGGGGGCCGGAACCGGCGCTGCGCGAGGCCTTCGAGCAGGCGTACCGGCAGCGCTTCGCGTTCCTGCTGCCCGGGCGGCCGCTGGTGCTCGAGTCGGCCGTCGCGGAAGTGCGCTGCCCGGCCGGCGACGACGCGCTCGCGCCCCCGCCGGCCCTCCGCACGGGCGAATCGACGGACGAATCGACGGACGAAACGACGAGCGGAACGGGCGGGCCGGACGCGAGCGTCGCGCCGCCTCCGGCGGCGGCCGCGGTGCCGGTGTTCATGGCGGACGCCTGGCACGACACGCCGGTGCATCGGCGCGAAACGCTCGCCGCAGGCGCGAGC
>JBDHRX010000199.1:0-3010 GCA_039807785.1 Burkholderiaceae bacterium | reverse complement strand
GCGCGTTCGCCGCAGGCGCGCGCGCTCGCCGCCCGGGCGCGTGCACGCGATGCCTTGCTCGGCGGCGATTTCGGCGCGCGCGCCGCCGAGATCGACCGGCCCGCCGCGCGGGCGCTGTTCCGCGATGCGCAGCCGGAAATCGATCCGGTGCTCGCGATCGGCGAGATCGTCTATCGCCCGATCTTCGACGACCTCGAAGTCCACGCGCCCGGCGAGGATCCGGCATGAGCGCCGGGCTGCTTTCGCATCCGGTCTTCGACCCCGGCATCCTCGACGGGCTGCACCTGCTCGAGGCCGACGCGGGCACCGGCAAGACCTGGACCATCGCCGGCCTGGTCGTTCGCGCGCTGATCGAGCGCGGCCTGGGCATCGAGCAACTGCTCGTGGTGACGTTCACCAAGGCGGCGACCGCGGAACTGGGCGCGCGGATCCGCCAGCGCATCGCCGAGCTCGAGCGGCTGCTGGACGACCGGCTCGGCGGGCGTCCCGCGGTCGTGGACGAACCGTTCTGCGTGGCCGTCTCGGGCCAGCTCGACGACGACGGTGCGCGGCGGGCGCGGTCCGCGCTGCGCATCGCGCTGTCCCGGATCGACGAGATGGCGGTCCACACGATCCACGGCTTCTGCCAGCGCGTGATCGACGAACATGCCCTGTCGATCGGCGTGGCCTCCGGGCTCCCGGTGAAGGCCGGGCATGTCGCGGGCGGGCAGGCGCGCCTGGCGGACTGGTGGCGTGCCCAGGCCCGCGAGGCGTCGCCGGCGCGGATGCGCGCGTTCGCGCTCGCGGGCGTCACCCCCGAGTCGCTGCATGCCGCGGTGCGCGCGATCGAGATGGCGCCGCTGGCGCGGATCGCTCCGGCCGCCGCCGACTGGCGCCGGATCGAGGTCGAGCTGGAGGCGCTGCGCGATGCGCTCGCCACGGCGCTCGAGCGCGAGGGTACGGCGCTGCTCGCTTGGCTGGCCGCGAAAGGCAACGCGAACCGCACGCGTTTCCGGCCCGACCGGGTCGGCAAGTGGCTCGATGCCCTGCGGCATTTCTGCGCCGACGCGTACCCGGTGGCGCTGCCCGAGGCCTGCGACAAGCTCGCGGCGCGGCGCTTCGAGGAGCGCGTGCCGCCGTTCGAGATCCCGGCCTTGTGCGAGCGACTCCTCGACCTGACGGGGGCGCTCGCGAACCTGCCCGCGTGGATCGCCCGGGAGCAGGCCGCCGCCGCGGCCGAGGCGCGCGAGGATGAGCTGGCGCAGGCCCGGGCGCTCGGCTTCGACGACCTGCTGCGGGTGGTCCACGATGCGCTCGCCGATCCCGGCGCCGGCGCCGCGCTCGCGCGCGCGCTGCGCGAGCGCCATCCGCTGGCGCTGATCGACGAGTGCCAGGACACCGACCCGCTGCAATGGGCGATCTTTCGTCGCATCTACGTCGAGGCGGAGCCCGGGGAGGGCGTCGCCGCCCGCTCGCTGGTCCTCGTGGGCGACCCGAAGCAGGCGATCTACGCGTTCCGCGGCGCGGACGTCTACGCGTACCTGGGCGCGCGCGATGCGATCGGGCGGGTGCACCGGCTCGGGGAGAACCAGCGCTCGAGCCCGCGGCTGATCGCCGCGGTGAACGCGCTGTTCCGGCGCAAGCGGCCGTTCCTCGTGGACGAGATCGGTTTCGCCGACGCCGGCGTCGGCGCGCGCCGGCGCCGCGCGCTGACGGTGCCGGCCGAGCGGGAACGTGCGGCGCTGACCCTGGTGCGGCTCGTCGCCGACGGGGATTCGGGCTGGCTCGCGGCGGCGGCGGCGCGCAGGCAGGCCGTCGACGCGTGCGTGGCCGAGATCGGGCGCCTGCTGCGGACCGGCGCGCGGCTCGGCGACGCCGCGCTGCATGCCTCCGGGATCGCGGTGCTGGTCAACACCCATCGACAGGGGGCCGAGATCAAGCGCGCGCTGGCGGCCGCCGGCATCGGCGCCGCGGAAGTCTCGCGCGACAGCGTCCTGGCGACGCTCGAGTGCAGCGAGCTGATGCGCGTCGTCGCGGCCATCGCCGAGCCGGCGGATCCGGGCCGGCTGCGTGCGGCGCTGGCGACCACGCTGTTCGGGCTCGATGCCGAGGGCCTGCGCGCGTTCGAGGCCGATGCGGGGCGCGCGTTCGCTGCGGCGGCACGCTTCGCGCGCGCGCACGAGGACTGGGTCCGCCATGGCCCGATCGCCGCCCTGCGGCGCCTGATCCGCGCTGCGCGGATCGGAGCGCGCCTCGGCGCGACGCGCGACGGCGACCGGCGGCTGACCAACCTGCTGCACCTGGTCGAGCTGCTCGGCGACGACGAGGACGCGCGCCGGGGCCCGGCACCGGCGCTGCAGGCCTGGGCGCGGCGCCGGGCGGGCGCCGGCGCGGACGAGCGCGAGACCGAGGAACTGCGCCTGGAGAGCGACGACGACCTGGTGCGCATCCTCACCGTGCACAAGAGCAAGGGGCTCGAGTTCCCGGTCGTGTTCCTGCCGTATGCGTGGTCCGGCCGAACACCGGGGTCGGGCACGCCACAGGTCTGGCACGAACGCCCCGGCGCCGCGGGGGCCCCGGGCGCGTGGAACGCGGTCCTCGATTTCGCGCCCGACGCGGCCGCCCGGCACCAGGCGACCGTCGAATGGCATGCCGAGGCGCTGCGCGCGACCTACGTCGCGCTCACCCGCGCGGAGCAGCGCTGCTACCTGTTCTGGGGGCCGGCCGCGAGCGCCCAGCATGCGCCGCTCGCCTGGCTGCTCGCGGACCTGGATCCGTCGACGCAGCCGGACTGGCGTCCCGGGTTCAAGGCGCCGCCCCCGCTGGACGAGACCCTGCTCGATCGGGGCATCGCGGCCTGGCTCGGGCGCGCCAATGCCGCCGGGCCGGGGGCGGCGTGCGTGGTGGCGGCGCCGGAACTGGTTCCGGAACGGGATCCGGAATTCGCTCCGGGGTTCGCTCCGGAAGGCGATCGCGGCGCCGGCCCCGAGGCCTCCGGCCCGTCGCCCGCGGGTCGCGGCGCAGCGCGGAC
>JBDHRX010000198.1:0-3019 GCA_039807785.1 Burkholderiaceae bacterium | reverse complement strand
CAGCGCGCCGGCGCCGAGCGCGAAGCAGGCGATGGGCCAGCCGAGGCCGGCGCGGCCGCCTGGCAGGGGCAGCGTCTCCTCGAGGCTGCCGGCGCGCAGTGCGCGCGCCCCGGGGGCGCGGCTCACGGCGAGCGCGGGGACGGCGGCGCCCAGGACCGCGGTGAGGAGGCCGGCGCCGGCGAAGGCGAGCGTGCCGGGCATCTCCAGCACCAGCGCCGGGCGGCTGCCCGGGAAGTAGCCGCCGCCCAGGTCGCCGCCGACCCAGGCGAGCAGCAGCCGCGCCAGCGCGATGCCGCCGAGGGTGCCGAGCACGGCGCCGGCGCCGCCGAGCAGCAGTCCCTGTCCGAGCACCTGCGCCACCAGCAGTCGCGGACGGGCACCGAGCACGCCCAGCAGCGCGAGGTCGCGCTGCTGGCGCGCGACTGCCAGCGCGAGGGTCGCGTAGACGATGAAGCCGCCGGTGAGCAGCGCGACCAGCGCCAGCAGGCCGAGGTTCATCCGGTATGCGCGCGACAGGTTGGACATGCGTTGCCGGTCCGTGTCCGGGGCGGTCCAGGCGACGTCGGCCGGCAGACCGGGCTCCCAGCGGGCCCGCAGCCGCGCTGCGTCGGCGGGTTCGGCGAAGCGCAGGTCGAGCCGGGACAGCTTGCCGAGCCAGCCCAGCCGCCATTGCATCGCCCCCAGGTCCATCACCGCCAGTTGCTGGCCTGCCGCCGCGCCGGGGAGGATGCCGGCGATGCGCAGGGCCGCGATGCCGGCGCCGGTGCGCAACCGCAGCGTGTCGCCCACCGCCAGCGACAGAGCGGCCAGGGCCGCGTTCGACAGGAAGACGGTGTCGTCGCCGAACAGCGGCGAACCGGCGCCGGCCTCCTCGGCGATGCCTGCCGAGGGCAGCAGGGCCGGGGTTACCGCGGCGGCGCGGAACGCGTCGAGCCCGATCACGCGCAGCGATCGCGGCGGGCCGTCGGCGAGCGGGAACATCGCTTCGATGACCGGACTGACCGAGGCCGGTCCGGCGTCGGCGGCGAGCCGGCCGAAGAGGGCTTCGTCGAAGCTGCCGGCGCGCGCCCGGATCTGTGCCTGCGCCTCGCCGTTGATGGTGGCCATCGCGGCGGCGAACTCGTCCAGCGCCGACCGGTTCACCAGGTGGATGGCGAGCGCCAACGCGACGCCGGCGGCGATCGCGAACATCGCGGTCACCGCGCGGCCGGGCTGGGCGCGCGCATGCGCGCGCCACAGCCACCCCAGCAGCGCCAGGCGGCCCCGGCCGGCCCCGAGCCGGCGCGCCGCGGGGCGGTTCGTCATGGCCGGCCGCCGTCGTCGGCGTGCAGGCCCCGCGCGTCGAGTCTGAGCCGGCGGTGCGCGATGGCCGCGGCCTGCCCGGAATGCGTGACCATCAGCAGCGCCGCGCCGGCGGCCTCGACCAGTTCGGCGATCAGCGCGAGGGCGAGCGCTGCCGTTGCCGGATCGAGATTCCCGGTGGGTTCGTCGGCGAGCACTACGGACGGCCGGTGCACCAGCGCCCGGGCGAGCGCCACGCGCTGCTGCTCACCGCCCGACAGCTCGCGCGGCCAGGCGGTCGCGCGTGCCGCCAGGCCGACGCGGGCGAGCATGTCGGTGGCGGCGCGCAGCGCCGGCCGCGCGGACGCGCCGCCGAGCAGCAGCGGGACGGCGACGTTGTGCGCGGCGTCGAGATGCGGCAGCAGGTGGAATGCCTGGAACACGAAGCCGATGTGCGCGCGCCGGAACATGGCCGCCCGGTCCGCGTCGAGCGACGACACCACGGTCCCGGCGACGCGCACCGTTCCCGCGTCGACGTGCTCGATGCCGGCGATCAGGTTCAACAGGGTCGATTTGCCGCTGCCCGATTCGCCGAGCAGCGCCACGCGTTCCCGCGGCGCGATCCGCATCCCGACGCGATCGAGCACGATGCGTTCCCCGAACGCCTTGCGGACGTCGACCAGCTCGATCGCGGGCGGCGGCGCTTCGGGCACGGGCATCGGGGTAATCGCCGGGCCGGGATCGCGACCGCGCTGCGTGTCGCGGGGACGGGTCGGCGCTGCGCGTCGGCTCAGGCGAGCACGTCGACGCCCGGTTCGCCGACGCCGATCTCGCCGATCTCGCAGGCCGCCTCGAAGCCGTCGCGGCGGAAGATCCCGAGCACCTCGTCGACCGCCTCCGGCGCGCAGGCTACGAGCAGCCCGCCCGAGGTCTGCGGATCGGTGAGCAGGGTGCGTCCGCGTTCGTCGATGCCCGCCGCGAGCCGGACCTCGTGTCCGTATCCGGCCCAGTTGCGCTGCGAGGCGCCGGTCGCGAAGCCGCGCTCGAGCAGCGCGTCGACGCCGGCGATCCGGGGCAGGGCGCCGGCCGAGATGCGCGCGCGCACCCGCGCGCCCCGGCACAGCTCGAGCAGGTGCCCGAGCAGGCCGAATCCGGTAACGTCGGTCAGCGCGTGCACGGCGTCGAGCCCGGCGAGCGCCGGGCCGGGCGTGTTCAGCCGGGTGGTGCTGGCGAGCATCGCCGCGTAGCCGTCGTCCGGCAGCGCGCCCTTCTTCAGGGCCGCGGACAGCACGCCGACGCCGAGCGGCTTGCCGAGGACCAGCCGGTCGCCGGGCCGGGCGCCGCTGTTGCGCTTGATCCGACCGGGGTGGGCGAGCCCGATGACGACCAGGCCGTAGATCGGCTCGACCGAATCGATCGTATGGCCGCCGGCGACCGGGATGCCGGCCGCGGCGCAGACCGATTCGCCGCCCTCGAGGATGCGGCGGATCACGTCGAGCGGCAGGCGCTCGACCGGCATCGCGACCAGCGCCAGCGCCAGGATCGGCACGCCGCCCATCGCGTAGACGTCGGAGATCGCGTTGGTGGCGGCGATCCGCCCGAAGTCGAACGGGTCGTCGACGATCGGCATGAAGAAGTCGGTGGTCGCGATCAGCGCCTGCTCGTCGTTGAGCCGGTAGACCGCGGCGTCGTCCGCGCTCTCGATGCCGACCAGCAGGGCCGGCGGCACCGGCAGGCG
>JBDHRX010000054.1:0-19382 GCA_039807785.1 Burkholderiaceae bacterium | reverse complement strand
CCCCGAGCCGGCCAGCCCGGCATAGACACCCGCGCCGCCGAGAAGCTTGAGCTTGCCGCGATGGCTGATCTTCATGTCTTTCTCCCTGACGTTTCGCACCATATTGCTTGATGATCCATATAATAGAAATATGGTTCTGAAATCTGACACAATGAAAACCGGATGTCAACGAGATCTCGTGGAGCGCGGGGCCGCCTATGAATCGCAGCGACAAGACCTCTGATCCGCATCGCTTCGGCAGCGGCCGCGCCGTGAACCGGCAGGAAGACCCGGCGCTGCTGCGCGGCACCGGTCGTTTCACCGGCGATCTGCGCCGCGACGACCAGGCCTGCCTCGTGTTCGTTCGATCGATGTACCCGCACGCGCGCATCGCCTCCGTCGATGCCGGCGCCGCGCGCTCCATGCCGGGGGTGCTCGCCGTGTTCACCGGCGCGGACCTGGTCGAGGCGGGCGTGCAGGCGCTGCCCGTCAGCACGGCGTTCACGCGCGCCGACGGCAACCCCGCCGTCTCGCCGGCGCGTCGCGCGCTGGCCCATGAGCGCGCGCGCTTCGTGGGCGAGCCGGTCGCGGCCGTCGTGGCCGAGTCGATCGAGCAGGCCCGCGACGCCGCCGAGGCGGTCGACGTGCAGTACGAGGAACTGCCGATGGTGACGGACCTGCGCGCCGCCGCCGATCCCCGGGCGCCCCGGCTCGTCGACGCGCTGCCCGACAACATCGTGGCGGAGGCGCGCTACGGCGACGCCCGGGCCGTCGACCAGGCCTTCGCCCGCGCCGCGCATGTCGTCGAGCTGGAGATCGTGAACCAGCGCGTCGTCGCCCTCACGCTGGAGCCGCGCGCGGTGCTCGCGGAAATCGATCCCGAGACCGGACGACTCACACTGCACGCGAGCTCGCAGATGCCCACCCAGGTGCGCGACGTGGTCGCGGGTTGCCTGGGCCTTCCGCGCGAGCAGGTGCGCGTCCGGGTGGGCGACGTCGGCGGCGGCTTCGGCATGAAGTCCGGCGTGTATCCGGAGGACGTCGCGACCGCCTACTGCGCGCACGCGCTGCGCCGCCCCGTCAAGTGGGCCGCCGATCGCAGCGAGGATTTCCTCGCCTCGGCGCACGGCCGCGATGTCGCGAGCCGGGCGGCGATGGCGCTCGACCGCGACGGCCGCGTGCTGGCGCTGCGCGTCTCGGGACTGGCCAACATGGGCGCGTATGCCACGCCCACCGGCGCCCTGATCCAGTTGAAGATCGGCCCCTGGGTGACGACCAGCGTCTACGACATCGGCACCGTCGACCTGCATTACCGGGCGGTGCTGACCAACACCGCGCCGACCGGCGCATACCGCGGCGCGGGACGACCCGAGGCCATCTTCCTGACCGAACGGCTGATGGACGAGGCCGCGCGCCAGACGGGCATCGACCGGGTGACGCTGCGCCGCCGCAACTTCGTGCGGCCGGAGCAGATGCCCTACACCAATGCGATGGCCCAGGTCTACGACAGCGGCCGCTTCGAACGCGTCATGGACCAGGCGCTCATCCTGAGCGACTGGCACGGTTTCCCGGAGCGCGAGGCCGCGTCGCGCGCGGCGGGACGGCTGCGCGGCCTGGGCATCGCCACCTTCCTCGAATGGACCGGCGGCAACGTGTTCCAGGAACGCGTCACCGTCACCGTGCGGGACGACGGCGTGATCGAGGTGTTCTCCGCGGTCAACGCGATGGGCCAGGGAATCGCGACCTCGCTGGCGCAACTCGCGGTCGACGTGTTCGAGGTGCCGATCGAGAAGGTGCGGGTGGTCCTCGGCGACACCGATCGCGGCGACGGGTTCGGCACCGCGGGCTCGCGCTCGCTGTTCACCGGCGGCTCGTCGGTGCACGTGGGCGCCCGGCGAACCGTGGACAGGGCCCGGGAGCTCGCCTCCCGGGAACTCGAGGTCGCCCCGGGCGACCTGGTCTACGCGCAGGGGCGCTTCACGATCGACGGAACCGATCGCGCGATCGACCTGTTCGCGCTCGCCGGCCGCCAGCCCGACCGGCGCATCCACGTCGAATCGACTCACACCGTCGACGGGCCGAGCTGGCCCAACGGCTGCCATGTCTGCGAAGTCGAGATCGATCCGGTGACCGGCGAGACCCGCGTGGCGGCCTACGGCTCGGTGAACGATGTCGGCCGGGTCGTCAATCCGGCGATCGTGCGCGGCCAGCTCGAGGGAGGCGCCGTGCAGGGCATCGGGCAGGCCCTGCTCGAGCGCATGGTCTACGACGACCAGACCGGCCAGCCGCTCTCGGGCAGCCTGATGGACTATGCCGCGCCGCGCGCCGACGCCATCGAGGCCCGGTTCCGCATGGAGGTCGACGAATCGACGCCGTGCCTGACCAACCCGCTCGGGGTCAAGGGGGTGGGCGAGCTGGGCACCATCGGCGCGATGCCGGCGGTGGTCAACGCGATCGCCGACGCCCTGGCGCGCGCCGGCCTGGGCGATCGCGCACGGCGGCTGCAGATGCCCCTGTCGCCCGCCCGCCTCGAGGCACTGCTGCACGAGCCGGGGGACGCGAAAACGGAATCCGGAGGCCGCTGACTATAATCCCGGCAACAACCTGGCAACGAAACGTTGCGGTCCCGGCACTTGCGCGACGAGGGCGACGTGGGGCACGCGCCGCGGGACGGTCGAGGGGAAGGAAACGGATGAACAATACCCTGGTGAAGGGCCTTCAGGTGCTCGAAGCCCTCGCGCGCAGCGAGCGGCCGCTGGGCGTAAGCGAGCTCGCGCTGATGCTCGAGATGGGCAAGAGCAACGTGCATCGCCTGCTCCAGGCCCTCGTCGAGCTGCGCTACGTGGTCAAGGACGAATCGACCTCCGGGTACTCGGCCTCCCTCAAGGTCTGGGAACTGGGCAACCGGCTGTCGCTGCGCCTTGCGGTCCAGCACGCGGCGCAGATGCGCATGAGCGAGTTGCTCGAGTCGACGCGCGAGACGATCCACCTGTCGGTGCTCGAAGGGCGCGAAGTGCTCTACGTGCACAAGCTCGAAAGCCCGGAGCCGGTCCGCGCCTACTCGGAAGTGGGCGGTCGCGCCCCGGCGCACTGCGTGGCGACGGGCAAGGCGATCCTGGCCTGGCAGCCCGAGATGGTCCTCGAGGACCTGGCCGCCAGCGGGCTGACGCGCTACACGCCCAATACCATCGTCGACGGCCCGGCTTTCCTGCGCGAGATGGAACGGGTGCGCACCCAGGGCTACGCGGTCAACCGCGGCGAATGGCGCGAGACCGTATGGGGCATCGCGGCACCGATCCGCGACTCCGTCGGCACCGTCGTGGCGGCGCTGGGCATCTCCGGCCCGTCGTCGCGCGTCCGTCCCGCCCGGATCCGGTCGCTGGCGGTGCTGGTGCGCGAAGCGGCCGACGCGGTCTCGCTCCAGCCCCAGGTCGCGCCGAAGGACGCCTGAGGCCGCCTCTTCCCGGGCCTCCCGGCCTCCCGGCCCCGCCTCGTCCCGTCCCGTCCCTGCGGCCGCCTTCCCCCGGGCCGCCGCGCACCGCGCCGGCCGGCACCGCGCGGCCCCCGGCCGCGGACGGGCCTCTCTTCGGCCCCTCTCCGGCCCCTCTCCTCGCCCCCTTTCCTCGCCGCCTTCCGCCGGGCCGGATTCGCGCCGGGAACCCGTGGCCCCGCGAGTCGTCCCGACGCGCCGCGCCGGGCTCCGGCCACTTGACAGGTCGATGCAGATATGCCACATTTTAGAACCAACGTTCCGTATATTAAAAAACCCCGCGCCGGCACTACCGGGCAACGCGAGCGTCGATCCGCCCCGGGTTGCCGGCAGGCCGCGCACGATACGATTGGTGCGATGCATTCCCGTTCCCCGGACCACTCAAAGGACTGGACTTCATGGAACTCAAGTACGTAGGCTCGGGTACGCGCTACAGCAAGGCCGTGATCCACGGCAGCACGGCCTATCTGGCCGGAAACGTCGCCGTCAACCCTCCGCCCACCGCCGCCGAACAGGCCCGGATGATCCTCTCGCAGATCGAGAACACGCTCGCGCTGTGCGGCACCGACAAGTCGCGCCTGCTGACCGCCACGGTCGTGTTCGCGGACATGCGCGACTTCGATGCCGTCAACGACGTGTGGGACCAATGGGTGCTGCCCGGTCATCTGCCGACGCGCACCGCGATCGAGGCCAAGCTGGTGACGCCGCGACACCTGGTGGCGTTCCAGATCACCGCCGCCCTCTGAAGGGTTCGCCGCGATGAGCGCCGCCAAGAACCCTTCGCCGCAGGCCGGCCTGCCGATCCGCCGCGAGGCGCTCGACAAGAGCTCCAGCCTCGCCGTCGTCCACGATTCCACCGTCTACCTCACGGCGGTGCTGCCCAACCCCGAGCTCGCGACCGTCGCGGAGCAGACGCAGGACATCCTCGACCGGATCGACGCCGTGCTCGCGCAGTTCGGGACCGGCAAGCACCGGATGGTGCACGCGACGATCTACTGCGCCGACAGCCGTCACCTGGACGAGATCAACACGCGCTGGGATGCCTGGGTGCCCTGGCACGACCCCCCGGCCTGCGCCTACATGGTGGCCAAGCTCCAGTCCTCGCGGCACAAGCTGGCCATCCAGATCGTCTGCGGGCTCTGAGCCGCCGCCCCCCGTTCCATCCGAATTCCGCGCCGCGCGCGTCAACGCACAACAGGAGCCGCCTTGAGCACCGCCAGCCTCCCCTCCGTCCCCCGCGAAACCGCAGCTCTTCTCGAGAAGCTGGGCGTACCGGCCGCAGTCGTGAACGGCGGCACGCTGTCCGTCACCTCGCCGATCGACGGCAGCGAGATCGCCCGCGTGCGCGAGCATTCTCCGGACGAGACGCGCGCGCTGATCGCCGCCGCCCAGGACGCGTTCGTCAAGTGGCGCCTGGTCCCGGCCCCGCGCCGCGGCGAGCTGGTGCGCCTGCTGGGCGAGGAACTGCGCGCCGCCAAGGACGACCTCGGCCGCCTGGTCAGCATCGAGGCCGGCAAGATCCTCTCCGAAGGCCAGGGCGAAGTCCAGGAGATGATCGACATCTGCGACTACGCGGTCGGCCTCTCGCGGCAGCTGTACGGCCTCACCATCGCGACCGAGCGCCCCAACCACCGCATGATGGAGACGTGGCATCCCGCCGGCGTGGTCGGCGTCGTCTCGGCCTTCAACTTCCCGGTCGCGGTCTGGTCGTGGAACGCGGCAATCGCGCTGGTCTGCGGTGATCCGGTGGTCTGGAAGCCGTCCGAGAAGGCGCCGCTGACGGCGCTGGCCACCCACGCGCTGCTCGAGCGCGCGCTCGCGCGCTTCGGCGACGCGCCGGCCGGCCTGGCCAGCGTGCTGATCGGCCGCGCCGACATCGGCCAGATCCTGGTCGACGATCCGCGCGTCCCGGTGGTCTCGGCCACGGGCTCGACGCGCATGGGCCGCATCGTGTCCCAGCGCGTGGCCGCGCGCTTCGGGCGTTGCGTGCTCGAGCTGGGCGGCAACAACGCGGCGATCGTCTGCCCCTCGGCCGACCTCGACCTCGCGCTGCGCGCGATCGCCTTCGCCGCGATGGGCACTGCCGGCCAGCGCTGCACCTCGCTGCGGCGCCTGTTCGTGCACAAGAGCGTGGCCGGCAAGCTGCTGCCGCGCCTGAAGAAGGTCTACCAGTCGGTGTCGATCGGCGACCCGCGCGACGGCGGCACGCTGATCGGTCCGCTGCGCGACGAGGCTTCGTTCAAGGCCATGCAGGCGGCGCTCGACGAGGCGCGTACGGCATCCGGCACGGTCACGGGCGGCGAGCGCGTGAAGAGCCCGGCCGGCGGCGAAAGCGCCTACTACGTGCGCCCGGCGCTGGTCGAGATTCCGGAGCAATGCGCCGTGGTCGAGCGCGAGACCTTCGCCCCGATCCTCTACGTGATGGTCTACGAGGACTTCGACGCGGTGATCGCGCTGCACAACGCGGTCCCGCAGGGCCTGTCGTCGTCGATCTTCACCACCGACCTGCGCGAGGCCGAGCGCTTCCTGTCGGCCGCCGGGTCCGACTGCGGCGTGGCCAACGTCAACATCGGCCCCTCCGGCGCCGAGATCGGCGGCGCCTTCGGCGGCGAAAAGGAGACCGGCGGGGGCCGGGAAGCAGGCACCGACAGCTGGCGCGCATACATGCGCCGCGCCACCAACACGATCAACTACGGCAGCACGCTGCCGCTCGCGCAGGGCGTCAAGTTCGATGTCGAGTAGGTCGTGGTCGCGGCGGCCATGAAAGCCGATACCCTGCTGGTTCACGCGGGACGCGACCCGCTGCGCTTCGGCGGGCTGGTCAACCCGCCGGTCAGCCGCGCCTCGACGATCCTGCATCCGTCGATGGCCTCGTTCCGGAAGGCCCAGGCGGACAAGCACGGCCAGCCGTACTACGGACGCTTCGGCACCGCTTCGCACCGGATGCTCGAGGAGGCGTGCACCGCGCTCGACGGCGGCCGCGGCACGGTGCTGTTCCCCTCGGGGCTGGCGGCCAGCACCGGCGCGCTGTCCGCCGTCGCCGCGCCGGGCTCGCATCTGCTGGTCGTCGACTCGGTCTACGGGCCGGTGCGCGAGTTCTGCGAGGGCGACCTCGCCGCGCGCGGCGTGGAGGTCGAGTTCTTCGAGCCGACGATCGGCGCCGGCATCGCCGGGCGCCTCAAGCCGTCCACCTGCGCGGTGTACTGCGAGTCGCCCGGTTCGCTCACCTTCGAGATCCAGGACCTGCCGGCGATCTGCGAGGCGGCCCACCGCCAGGACGTGGCCGTGCTCGTCGACAACACCTGGGCCACGCCGCTGTTCTGCCGGCCGCTCGCGCTCGGCGCGGACATCGCCATCCAGGCGGCCACGAAATACCTGGTCGGGCACTCGGACGCGATGCTCGGCGTGGCGGTCGCGAACGAGCGCTGGTTCGGCGCGCTGCGCACGACGGCCGCGCGCCAGGGCAACTCGGTCGGGGCCGACGACTGTGCGCTCGCGCTGCGCGGACTGCGCACGCTCGGCGTGCGGATGCGCCAGCACCAGGCGAGCGCGCTGGCCGTCGCCCGATGGCTCGCGACGCGCCCCGAGGTGCGGCGCGTCGACTACCCCGCGCTCCCCGGGGACCCCGGCCACGCGCTGTGGCAGCGCGACTTCACGGGCGCCTCCGGCCTGTTCGGCTTCGAGCTGCATCCGGTTCCGGAAGCGGCCGTGGATGCCTTCATCGACGGGCTGGTGCTGTTCGGGATCGGCGTGAGCTGGGGCGGCTTCGAGAGCCTGGTGCTGCCCAGCCATCCGAAGCGCTCGCTCGCTGCGGCCCGGCATGCGCCGCTGCTGCGCCTGCACATCGGGCTGGAAGACCCGCAGGACCTCATCGAGGACCTGGCGGCCGGCCTGGAACGCTTCGTGCGCCCCCATTGCGGCGCGAATGCCTGACGGCGGCGTGGTCATCGCCATCGGCCCGTTGCCCGACACCTTCTGCGGAGTCTTCACGACATGAACCCCCCTTCCCCCGCAAGAGCCTCGCCCCTGCCCCTGGCGGGCGTGCGCGTGGTGGAGTTCTGCCAGGTCGCGGCCGGCCCCTTCTGCGGCATGCTGCTGGCGGACTTCGGTGCGGAGGTGGTCAAGGTCGAGCCGCTGGAGGGCGACGGACTGCGCCAGTGGCCGCCGTTCAACGACGGCTTCTCCGAGAACTTCGCGTCGCTCAACCGCAGCAAGAAGTCGGTGGCGCTGGATCTGAAGAAGCCCGAGCATCGCGAGTTCGCCCGCGCCCTCGTGCTCGAGGCCGACGTGCTGATCGAGAACAATCGCCCCGGCGTGATGGATCGCCTCGGGCTGGGCTGGGAGAGTTTCCGCGAGGCGCGGCCGGACCTGGTCTATTGCTCGATCTCCGCGTTCGGCCAGAGCGGCCCGCGCGCATCCGGCGGCGGCTTCGACCTGACGATCCAGGCCGCCGCAGGCGTGATGAGCGTGACCGGGGAACCCGAGGGTGCGCCGGTCAAGTGCGGCGTGCCGGTCTCCGACTTCACCGCGGGGCTGTACGGCGCCTTCTCGATCGCCTCGATGCTCGCGCGCGTGCGCGCCGGCGGGCCGGGCGGGCAGTTGGACATCTCGATGTTCGCCACCACGCTCGCGATCGGCGCGCTGCAGACCAGCGAGTTCTTCGGTAACGGCAAGAGCCCGGGGCGGCTGGGCTCGGCGCATCCGCGCAACGCGCCTTACCAGGCCTTCCGGGCGCGCGACGGCTGGTTCGCCGTGGCCGCCGGGAACGACCGCCTGTGGCGGGCGGTGTGCGAGGTGGTCGAGATGCCCGAGCTGATGGAGGATCCGCGCTTCACCTCCACGCTGCTGCGCGCGCAGAACCAGGTGGCGCTCAAGGATCTCCTGGAGGCGCGCTTCGCCGACGCCGATTGCGCTCACTGGCTGGCGCGCTTCGACCAGGCCGGCGTGCCCAATTCGCCGATCAACGACTACGAGCAGGCGCTGGCCGATCCGCAGTCCCGCCACCTGCAGCTGGTGCGCGACATGCAGTTGCCCGGCGGCGCCCGCACGCGTACGGTGGCATGTCCGGTCTGGATCGACGGCGCGCCGGTGGAGGTCAACACGCGGCCGCCGCTGCTCGGCGAACACGCCCAGGCCCTGCACGCCGAGCTCGCCGCACGCAACAGGGAGATCGCGCTATGACGTCCAGCACCCCCGATGCCGTCGCGCCGCTGCGCGATTTCGTGGTCGCGATGACGCGGCTGCTCGAGCGCGAGACGAGCGAGGCCCGGATCCTCGAGGCGGGGCGGCCGCTCCTGGCCGCCCTGGTGCGCGACGGCAGCTGGCTGCCCGACGAATTCACCCAGCCGCACCCCGAGCACTACCAGCAGTACCTGCTGCACGCCGATCCGCTGGAGCGCTTCTCGGTCGTCAGCTTCGTCTGGGGCCCGGGGCAGCGCACGCCGGTGCACGACCATACGGTCTGGGGCCTGATCGGCATGCTGCGCGGCGCCGAGATCGGCACCCGCTGGGGCAGCGTCGACGGCAAGTTCGGCGCACTGGGCGCCCCGGCCCGCCTCGAGCCGGGCGATGTCGACGCGGTATCGCCGACGATCGGCGACGTGCACCAGGTCGCCAACGCCTACGACGACCGGACCTCGATCAGCATCCACGTCTACGGCGCCAACATCGGCGCCGTGGCCCGTCATGTGTTCGACACGGCGGGCGCGGCACGCGATTTCGTCTCGGGCTACTCGTCGACGCGGGTGCCGAATCTCTGGGACCGCTCGGTGGCGACCCGGCAGCGACTCGCCTCGCATGCCCGCTGAGGACGCCGGCACGCCGGCGACGACGCTCGCGTTCGACGCCGGCGTCGCGCGCTGCCGCCTGGAGCGGCCCGCGCGGGGCAACGCGCTGTCGAGCGAGCTGGTGCGCGGCATGGCCGACGCGCTCGTCCAGGCCTGCGCCCGCAGCGACGTCCATACCCTGCTGCTGCACGGCGCAGGCAGGCACTTCTGCACCGGCTTCGACCTGGCGAGCCTTCCCGAGGAGAGCGACGCGAGCCTCCTGGCGCGTTTCGTCGAGATCGAGCTGCTGCTCGACGCGCTGTGGCGCGCGCCGGTCCGCACGGTCGCCGTCGGCCACGGCGCCATCGTCGGCGCGGGCGCGGACCTGTTCGCCGCCTGCGACGTGCGGGTCCTCGCGCCCGCCGCGTCGCTGCGCTTTCCCGGGGCCGGCTTCGGCATCGTGCTGGGGACCCGTCGCCTGGCCTGCCGGGTCGGCGCATCCCGGGCGTTGCGCTGGGTCGCCGAGGGCATCCGGGTCCCCGCGGCCGAGGCGCTCGCCACCGGCCTGGCGACCGCGGTCGTCGAAGCCGTGCACGAGAACGAAGCGCGCGATGCCGCTGCGCTGGCCCTGCTGGACGACCCCGGCGTGCAGCCCGAGACCTTCGCCGCGCTGCGCGCGGCGATCGACGACGGTGGCGCCGATGCGGATCTCGCGGCCCTGGTGCGCTCGGCCGCCCGGCCGGGGCTCAAGGCGCGCATCGAGACCTACGCGGCGCGCGCCGCGGCACGCCGCAGCGCCGGATAGCCCGGCGCCCGCGCGGGGGCGCTGCTTCGGCGCCCGGCCCTCAGTGCCCGATCGTGTGCAGGCTGCCGTCGGCGAGCCGGAACACGAAGGCGATCGACGGATCGTCGGCGCGCGTGACGCGCGCCAGGCCCCCGATGCCCAGCGCGTCCATGACCCGCGCCAGGCCTGCCGCGTCCGGATGGCGCAACTCGATGCCGGCGAGCGTGGGGCCGAGGAACTGCATCCCCTGCGAGGGATGCGGGCCGGGCGACCATTCGATGAAGCCCGGAACGAGGCCGTCGAACGGCGTCATGCCGTCGTCGGGCACCGTCAGGCGCCAGCTTCGTTCGCCGCGCGACATGCGCGTGACCCGCCCCAGATCGACCGGGCTGGCGGCGGCCACGCGCTCGAGAGCGTCGGTCCGCACGACCCAGCCGACCCCGCAGGGCCGCTCGGCCAGGCGGGCGGCGACCCGCGGATCGTCGAGGCCGAACCAGCGCTTGCGCGGCACCGCGGGCGCCTCGGGGTCGATCGCGAGGAGCTCGAGGAAGCGCTCGTCGCCGACGTTGAGGACGCGATTGTGGGTGCTCATGTCGGGGTGCTTGCCGCCGGGCGGCATGTCGACGCCCAGCAGCCGGCGCAGGTGGGTCGCGCCGGCCTCGAGGCTCGACGCCCCGAGCGTGACGTGATCGAGGATCGGACTCACGAGAGACTCCCTTCGACGTTGCGGTACGGCGGCACGCCTTCGGGACGCGGCGCCATCGGCGGCGGATCGAAGGCGGTGATCGGCGGCAGCGCGCCGTCCCAGCGCTCGACCTGCACCAGCGTGCTCTGCGCCGCGCAGCCCTGCCCCAGGCGCGAGCTCGGGCGATCGGGCGTGAGCACGTTGGGATTGCCATGCTTGTCCAGCGTCCCCGGCATGCCGCGCTCGAGCGGGTCGTACCAGGCGCCGGTGGCGATCTGCACCACCCCCGGTCGGACCGCGTCGGAGAGCACCGCGGCGGCGAGGATCGCGCCCCGGTCGTTGAAGACGCGCACCACGTCGTGATGGCGGATGCCCCGCGCGGCGGCGTCGACCGGGTTCATCCGCATCGGCTCGCGGCCATGGATCTTGCTGTCGCGGCTCATCTTGCCGTGGTCGTACTGGCTGTGCAGGCGGAAGGCCGGCTGCGGCGTGAGCATGTGCAACGGAAACTGCCGCGCGCGCGCGTCGCCGAGGAACTCGTCGCTGGGGTGCCAGACCGGATGCCCCGGGCATTCCTCGTAGCCGTAGCCGTGCAGCCGCTCGGAGAACAGCTCGATGCGGCCCGAGGGCGTGCCCAGCGGATGCGCGACCGGATCGGCCCGGAATTCCTTCAGCAGCGCCCGGGCCTGCTGCGGACGCTCGTACTCGAGATGGCCGCGGGCCCAGAACTCGTCGAACGGCGGCAGCCGGACGCCCAGGCTTTCGGCGCGCCCGAAGCTCTCCTCGTACAGGTGGCGCAGCCACTGCATGACCGTGCGCCCCTCGGTGAAGGCGCGCTCCTGCCCGAGCTTCGCGGCGATGGCAGCGAAGATCGCATAGTCGTCCCGGGCCTCGCCCGCCGGCGCGACGATGCGCTTCATGGCGGTCATGAATCCGTCCCCGGCGGCGCTGCCGATGTCGTCGCGCTCGACCATGACGGTGGCCGGCAGCACGATGTCGGCGAACTTCGCCTGCGCGGTCCAGTAGGCCTCGTGCACCACGATCGCCTCGGGCCGCCGCCAGGCGCGGATCAGCTTGTTGATGTCCTGCTGGTGATGGAAGACGTTGCCTCCGGCCCAGTACACCAGGCGGATGTCCGCATAGCGGTACGGCTTGCCGTCGTATTCGAACGGCGCCCCGGGGTTGAGCAACATGTCGGAGACGCGCGCCACCGGAATGAAGCTCTGGACCGGATTGTCGCCCTGCGGCAGGCGCGGGCCGGAGAATTCGCTGCGCCCGCTGCCGATGTCGTTGAAGGTCGAGTAGCCCAGCCCGATCCCGCCGCCGGGCGTGCCGATCTGCCCCAGCAGCGCGGTGAGCGCGGCCAGCGCGAAGAACGGCTGCTCGCCCTGCAGCGCCCGTTGCAGCGACCAGGAGATGTTGGCCATCGTGCGCCGGCCGGCCATGCGCCGCGCGAGAACACGCAGCGCCTCGGCATCGCAGTCGGCCTGCAGCGCGGCCCACTCGCAGGTCTTGGGCTGGCCGTCGGTCCGGCCCATCACGTAGTCGGCGAAGCGCTCGAACCCCACCGTGTGCGTCGCGACGAAATCGCGCGCGTACAGCCCTTCGTCGATCAGGACGTGGCACAGCGCGAGCATGACCGCGGTGTCGCTGCCGGGCCGGATCGAGAGCCATTGGGCCCGCGGGGCGGCGTCCATGTCGTCCCGGATCGGGCTGACGTTGACGAACTCGACGCCGCGGCGCGCGAGCTCCCCGATCCAGTACGGCACCGCGTGGTCGTTGGCGCCGCCGGGATTGACCTGCGCATTGCGCGTCGGCAGGCCGCCGAAGGCGACGAACAGCTCGCAATGCTCGGCCAGCTGCGACCACGCGGCCTGGCTCAGGCGCAGGCCTTCCAGGTCGCTGCCCAGCGCATACGGCAGGATGCGCCGGCCCGCAGCGACGCTGTAGGTGTCCTTGTAGTAGGTGTACCCGCCGAGGACGTTGAGGAAGCGGTGCACCTGGCTTTGGGCATGGTGGAACCGTCCGGCGCTCGACCATCCGTAGGAGCCGCCGAAGATCGCGGCGTTGCCGTGCTCGCGCCGCACGCGCTCGATCTGCCCGGCCGCGAGCGACACCGCCTCGTCCCACGAGACCTCGACGAAAGGCTCCCGGCCGCGCCCCTCCCGCGCGGCCGCGCCACGCTCGAGGAAGCCTCGACGCACCGCCGGCCGCAGCACGCGGCACGGCGCCCGGACGCCGTCGGGCAGCGACTGCCCGATGGGCGACGGCGCGCGATCCCATTCCACCGGATCGACGCCGGCCAGCACACCCCCCTCGACGCGAGCCCGGAAGCTGCCCCAGTGGGTGGTGATGATCGGGTTCACCGCGGCGCCTCCCTTCAACCCTCCTGGCCGACCGCGGCGACCCGCGGCGGCGGTCCGGCGAGCATCGACTTCACCCCCCAGGGCGTGGTCACGCTGCCGTCGGCCTGGATCTCCACCCGGTGGCAGGCGACGGACTCGACCGCGGACACGGGCCGCAACGACGGGTAGCTTTCCCGGCACAGCGGCAGCGCATGCGGGCAGCGGGTCGAGAAGCGGCACCCCGGCGGCGGATTGAGCGCGCTCGGGATCTCGCCCTCGAGGACCGGCGGCGGCACGTAGCCCTCCTCGAGGACCTGCATCGTCGGCGTGGCCTGCTTCAGCGCCGCCACGTAGGGATGCAGCGGCGCGTTCCAGAACGCGCGGCTCGACGAGCGCGCCACCACGCGCCCCAGGTACATGACCACCGTGCTGTGCGCCAGGTGCCGCACCACCGAGAGGTCGTGCGAGATGAACAGGTACGAGATGCCCAGGTCACGCTGCAGCCGCACCAGCAGGTTGATCACCTGCGCCTGCACCGACACGTCGAGCGCGGAGACCGGCTCGTCGCAGACGATCAGCTTCGGATTCAGCGCCAGCGCGCGCGCGACCGCGATCCGCTGGCGCTGGCCGCCCGAGAACTCGTGCGGATACTGGCGCTCGGAGCCGCCGTCCAGGCCGACCATGCCCAGCAGCTCGCGCACCCGCTCGCGCCGCGACTGCGGCGTGCCGATCTGCTGGACGAACATCGGTTCCTCGATGATGCGCCCGACGGTCATGCGCGGATTGAGCGAGCCGTACGGGTTCTGGAACACCATCTGCACGGCCGGCCGCAACGGGCGCAGCTCGCGCTGGCTCAGGCCGACGAGCTCGCGCCCCTCCAGCCTGATCGAACCCCGGCTCGCCGGCGTCAGGCCCATGATCGCGCGCGCCAGCGTGGACTTGCCGCAGCCCGACTCGCCGACGACCGCCACCGACTGGCCCGGCTCGATGTCCAGGTCCACGCCGTCGACGGCGCGCAGGACCCGCCCGCCGGTGTGGAACTCGACCGCGAGATCGCGGCACGAAAGCAGAGCGCCTCTCATTGGAGCACCGGCTCGTGGGGGAAGAAGCAGGCGACCTCGCGCGTGCTCCCGCCGTGCGGCGTGAGCTCCGGGCGCTCCTCGGCGCAGCGCGCCTGCGCGCGCGGACAGCGCGGCGCGAACGAGCAGCCCTTGCGCCCGAGCCCGGGTCGCGGGACGGTGCCGGGAATCTCCGTGAGCGGCGGAATCTCGTCGCCGTCGGCGATGTCCGCGCCGTCCGGGACGGCCTCGAGCAGGCCGACCGTATACGGATGGCTGGGCGCGCGGAATACCTCGCGCGCCGGGCCGGACTCGACGATGCGGCCCGCGTACATGACCGCGACGTTCTGCGCCGCGTCGGCCGCCACCGCGAGGTTGTGGGTGATCAGGATGATCGCGGTGCCGGTCTCGCGCTGCGCAGCCTTGAGCAGCGCCATGACCTGCGCCTGCACCGTCGTGTCCAGCGCGGTCGTGGGCTCGTCGGCGATCAGCACGCGCGGCCGGGAAGCCAGCGCCATCGCGATCATCGCGCGCTGGCACATGCCGCCGGACAGGCGGTGCGGATAGTAGTCGATGCGCTTCTCCGGATCGGGCAGGTGCACGCTGCGCAGCAGCTCGATCGCCAGCTGCCGCGCCTCGGGCTTCGGAACGTCCCGATGCGAGCGGATCGCCTCGACGATCTGCCGGCCGACGGTGTGCACCGGGTTGAGCGAGGCCATCGGGTCCTGGAAGATCATCGAGATCACGCCGTTGCGCACTTCGCACATGCGCGCCTCGCTGGCCCGGACGAGGTCCTCGCCCTCGAGCTCGACCCGCCCCCCGCCGATGCGCACCACCGGCTCGGGCAGGATCCGCATCAGCGACAGCGCCGTCATCGACTTGCCGCAGCCGGACTCGCCGACCAGGGCCAGCGTGCCGCCGGCGTCGAGCCGGAAACTGATGTCGTCGACGAGCCGGATCAGGCTGTCGCCGACCTGCGCCTCGACGACGAGGTTGTGGACTTCCAGCATGGCGGGCTCGTTCATCCGAGGCGAGGATTCAGGGCGTCGTTCAAGCCCTCGCCCACGAAACTGATGGCCAGGACCGTGAGCTGGATCGCGATTCCGGGGATCGCGGCGAGGTACCAGGCGGTTCTCAGCGACTGGCGGCCGAAGCCGATCATCGCGCCCCAGCTCATCACGTTCGGGTCGCCCAGGCCGAGGAAGGAAAGGCCCGCCTCGAGCAGGATCGCGGTGGCCACCATGATCGACGCGGTGACGATGATCGGCGCCACGCAGTTCGGCAGGATCTGCGTGAAGATGATGCGCGGCGTGCTCATCCCGATGACCACGCAGGACTCGACGAAGGCGCGCTGGCGCAGCGTGAGGAACTGCCCGCGCACGAGGCGCGCCACCGGCGGCCAGGACACGGTCGCGATGGCGAGACAGATCACCATGATCGACGGCTGGAAGATCGCCACGACGACGATCGCGAACAGGAAGTTCGGGATCGTCTGGAAGACCTCGGTGAAGCGCATCAGCGCGTCGTCGATGAACCCCCGGAAGTAGCCGGCGGCCGCGCCGACCAGCACGCCGATCAGCACCGCCGCGGTCGTGGCGGCCACGCCGATGAACAGCGAGACGCGCGCGCCGTGGACCAGGCCGCTGAGCACGTCGCGTCCCATGCTGTCCGACCCGAGCGGATAGGTCGAATCCTGCCCCGGCCAGATGAACGGCGAAGCCACCATCGCCCAGGGATCGCCGCTGTAGACGAACGGCCCGACGAACGCGACCCCCATGACCAGCACCAGGATCACCAGGCCGAAGACGGCCGTCGGGCGCTTGCGGAACCGTTGCCAGAAGGTGGCGCGCGCGATCATGCGCCCACCTCGATGCGGGGATCGAGCCAGCTGTAGAACAGGTCGACCGCGAGGTTGACCACGACGACGAGCGCTGAGGACATGAACAGGATGCCCATGAGCAGGTTGAGATCACGCTGGAACAGCGCGTCGAAAGCCAGCGTGCCCAGGCCGGGCCAGCCGAAGACGACCTCGACCACCACCGATCCCCCGAGGACCGAGCCGAGCTGGACGCCGAACAGGCTCACCAGCGGGAGGATGGCGTTGCGCAGCACGTGGCGATAGGCCACCTCGCGTTCGTTCAGGCCCTTGGCCTTCGCCGCGCGGGCGAAATCCATGCCGTGCATCTCGAGCATGGACGCGCGCATCAGGCGCGTGTAGGTCGAGAGATAGAACAGCGCGAGCGTGACCGACGGCATGATCAGGTGGCTCGCCACATCCAGCGCCGAGCCGAGCGGCGTCAGGTCCGCGCCGATGGTGCGCATGCCGCTGCTGGGCAGCAGGTCGAGCTTGACCGACATCAGCACGATCAGCATCAGCCCGAACCAGAACAGCGGCGTCGAATAGCCCAGCAGGGCGAACACCGAGATGGTGGAGTCGCGCGCCGAGCCGGGGCGGCGCGCCGCGGCGACGCCCAGGACGATGCCCCCGATCAGCGCGATGCCCAGGCTCGTGAGCATCAGCAGCAGCGTGGCCGGAAAGCGCGACAGGATCAGGTCCACGACCGACTCGTTGTAGCGGAACGAGTGCCCCAGGTCGAGCGTGGCCATGGCCTGGAGGTACCGGGCGAGGCGGACCGGCAGCGGCTGGTCCAGGCCGTACTTGGCCCGCAGCGTCTGCATGTACTGGTCGTCGCTGGCGCCCGACTCGCCGGCCATCACGTCGACCATGTCGCCCGGCGCCGAGCTGACGATCAGGAAATTGGTACACGCGATGAGGACGAGCACCAGGAGCGCCTGGAGCGTGCGACGCCCCAGATAACGCCAAATTTTCATCGATGAGGCCCCATCTGCCTGTTCATGGACACCCGGTCCGGCCGGGTCGGCCGCAGCAGTTCCGCACCCCGGGCAGGCGATCCGCCGGCCGATCCTTCCGCCGCCCGGGGTCGCCCGCCATCCGGTACCTTACTTCTTCTTGCCGTGGTTGGCAGCCTTCTTGAGACGATTCTGCACCCCCTGGCTGATGGCGTGCGGCTTCCATCCCGGAGGCGGCGTGTAGATGCCCAGCTCCACCGCCCGGTTGACGTGATGCTTGGCGATCTCCTTGGACTCGGCCTCGGTCGGCGGTGCCTCTTCCATGCAGAGGTTCTTCTGGTACATCCCGCCCTTCGCGGCCAGCGCGTCGTAGATGACCTTGTATTCCTCGACCCGGACGTCCTTGGCGAAATTGATCCAGGAGCTCCGCACCCGGAAGTCGCGCAGGCCGTCGATGTCGACGATGCCGCTGACGAAGCTCTGCCCGGTGCCCAGGACCTCGGAGATGAGGTTGCCGCGGTAGTCGTACATGCGGCTCTGGCCCCAGCTGACCCGGAGGTCACGCGAGACCTCGGAACCGCCCCCGGCGGCGGAGGTCCGGTACCCGTACACTTCCGAGGCGCAGGTGGCGATGACGTAGGCGGTGTTGAACACTGCATGGGAGCGGTTCATCACCTCGAACATCCCGTTGCTCAGGTGCGGCTCCACGTAGTTGGGGCGCCAGATCACCTCGGCCCCGTTCAGGGCCAGCCCCCGCGCCGCCTCGGGGAAGCTGCCTTCGGCGCAGATGATGATGCCGAGGTTCCCGATGTCGGTTTTCGCGACCGGATAGAGCGCTTCGCAGAGCTTGACCGGGTCGTTGCCGTACAGCTCGAGATAGCGATCCCAGATGTGGATCGGCTCGGTCATCTGCTCGACGACGTTGGCCATCGCCGTCTTGTGATGCTTGAGGATCACCTTCCCGTTCGGATCGATGATGAAGCCGATGTTGAAGATGCGGTCCGGCATCAGCTCGGGATCGCGCGCCTGCATCTGGCCCATCAGGTAGAAGTTGCCGTCCCGGCAGAGCTTGCCGAGGAACTCGGTCTCCGGGCCCTCGATGTCCGGCGCCCACTCCCGGTAGGCCTTCAGGTGTTGCTCGTTCCCGCCGGCCCACGACGCCCAGCCGCCGATCGCGCCTTCGGTCAGGGTCACCAGCCGGACCGGCAGGTCCATCTCGGCATACCGGATCGCCCGGCTGATGTTGAAAGCCAGGCTGTCCAGGTTCTTCTTGCAGTCCGCCCGGGTATAAGCCGTCCAGATGTCGCTCTGGACCCCTACCGCACCGTATTGCAGCATTCCGTCACCTCTCCTGTCCATTGTTCGAAACCACACCCCATCGCCGTCGGACGGCGATGCCTTCCTGCCTTCAGCCGCGACGCAGGTTCGCGAAGCTCCCGTACACGCCTTCGATGTCCTCGACCAGCCCCTGCAGCTGCTTGTTGTAGACCGTCGTGAGGTCGTCGTTGATGATCGGGATGATCGGCAGGTCCGTCATCGCCAGCACCTGCATCTGCCGGAACAGGTCGCGCCGCTTGTTCGCGTCGCCCTCCGCCTGCGCGGCCTCCAGGATCCGGTCCATCTCGGCGCTCGTGTAGCCCGAGCCGTTGGTGAACGGCACCCCCTTGCGGATGTTCTTCGACCAGAACATCCGCTGCACCCCGATCGTCGGGTCCGGCATGTTGAAGATCCCGTACGACGTCGTCTGGTAGCTGTTGTCGCCCCAGACGCGGCGCTGGAACGTCGCCGCATCGCTCATCCGGATCTCGACCTCGACCCCGATCTGGCGCATCGCCTGCTTGAAGTACTCGGGGAAGCGTCGTTGCTGCTCGGTGTACGTCGCCGGGTCGTGGGTGATGCGCATCCGCACCCCGCCGGCCTTGCGCGGGAACCCGGCCGCGTCCAGCAATGCCTCGGCCTTCTTCGGGTCGAACGGATACTTCGGCACGTCCGGCGTGTAGAACTTCGACAGCCGGCGCGAAACCGGCCCGGTGGCCGGCGACGCGTAGCCGAACCAGACGTTCTTGACCACGAACTCCCGGTCGATCGCGTGCGCGAACGCCTGCCGCACCCGCACGTCCTGGAACAGCGGGTCACGCATGTTGAACTCGAAGTAGTGCATCGCCCCGAACAGCGCGTAGCCCTCGGTCGTCACCCCCATGTTGGGCAGCTTGCCGATCCGGGCCAGATCCGCCAGCGGCACCGGGTTGGCGCCGCCGACGTCGGCCTCGCCCGATTCCAGCGCCACCGCGCGCGCACCGGGATCGGGGATGAAGCGCACGATCACCGTTTCGAACGACGGCAGCCCTTTGGCCCAGTAGTCGGCGTTGCGCGTCAGCCGGATGAACTGGCCCCGCTGCCACTCCACGAACTTGAACGGCCCCGTCCCCACCGGCGCATTGTTCAGCGGGCTGGTCGTCGGGTCG
>JBDHRX010000053.1:0-19444 GCA_039807785.1 Burkholderiaceae bacterium | reverse complement strand
AGCGCGTACACCGGCAGCCGCGCCGAGCAGGTCATCAGCGGCGCGATCAGGATCGTCACCAGCCGGTCGCGCGGGTTCGCGATGGTGCGGGTCGCCATGATGCCGGGAATGGCGCAGGCGAAGCTCGAGAGCAGCGGGATGAAGCTGCGCCCGGACAGCCCCACGCCGCCCATGATCCGGTCGAGCAGGAACGCCGCCCGCGGCAGGTAGCCCGATTCCTCCAGCGCCAGGATGAAGAAGAACAGGATGACGATCTGGGGCAGGAACACCACCACGCCGCCCAGCCCCGCCACCAGCCCGTCCACCACCAGGCTGCGGAACCAGCCTTCGGGCAGCCAGGCGCCCACGGTGTCGCCGAGCCAGGCGGTGCCGGCCTCGATCCAGCCCATCGGCACCTCGGCCCAGGCGAACACCGCCTGGAACACCAGGAACAGCACCACCACCAGCAACGCCGGGCCCGCCACCGGATGCAGCACCACGCGGTCGATGCGATCGCTCATCAGGTGCGGGACCGCCGCGTCGAGGCCGAGGCGCCCGAGCAGCGCGCGCACCGCCTCGTGATCGCCGCGCGGATCGCGCTCCGGCGCCTCGTCCGGCCCGGCGTCGCCGGCCGCGCCGCGCCACAGCCCGGCATCGTCGAGCAGCGCGCGCAGCGCATCGGCGCCGTCGCCGTGCACGGCCACCGTGCGCACCACCGGCACCCCGAGCTCGCGGCCGAGCGCCTCGGCATCGATCTTCAGGCCGCGCTGCTCGGCGAGGTCCGCCATGTTCAGCGCGACCACGCAGGGCAGCCCGCTGCGCTTGACCGCCAGCACCAGCCTCAGGTTGCGCCGCAGGTTGGTGGCGTCGACCACGCACACCACCAGGTCGGGCCGCTTCTCGCCGACGGCCTGCCCGCGCAACACATCCACCGTGACGCGCTCGTCGGGCGAGCGCGGATGCAGGCTGTAGGTTCCGGGCAGGTCCAGCAGGCGCAGCGCCCGGCCGGCCGCGGTCGCGAAGCGCCCTTCCTTGCGCTCGACCGTGACGCCCGCGTAGTTCGCCACCTTCTGGTGGCTGCCGGTCAACCGGTTGAACAGTGCGGTCTTGCCGCAATTCGGGTTGCCCACCAGCGCGACGAGCGGACCGCCGCGGTGCACATGGATGACCGCCTCGCTCATCGGCCCGCTCCACCGCCCGCCATCCGGGTCACACGGACACAGGCCGCCTCGGCGCGGCGCAGCGCGAAGGTCGAGTCGCCGACGCGCACCACCAGCGGATCGCCGCCGAACGGGCCGAGCGCGAGCAGCTCGACCCCCTCTCCCGGCAGGAAGCCGATCTCGGCCAGCCAGCGCGACCAATCGGACAGCTCCGCCGGCACCTGTACCGCCGCCACCTGCGCGGGTTCGCGCAGCCCCAGTTCGGTCAGCCGGCAGCCCGCGAGCGCGGAAGACAGTGCGTCGACATCCATGTTGATTGCCTTCGGTGGCCGGTTCAGGATAGATGAAGAATGAGAATTCTTCGCATTCTACAAGATGGATCCATAAGATGGACGCGAAAGTTCGATTCCGGTGATTTCGCGGACGACCCCGGCCGGCGCGGCGATCCGCCCGGAAGTTCGTCGACATTCTTTTTCAGATCAATGGTTTATTGACGCCTGCGGAGCCAGCGGATAGATTTCCCGGATACTCACGATGCGTCCCGGCAGGCGCCCGGCACAGGAGTTCCCATGTCCACGGCTTCGCTTCCCTCGCTCCCGCTCCTGATCGACGGCCAGTTCGTCGCATCGCGCGCCGCCCAGTGGCGCGACGTGGTCAACCCGGCGACCCAGCAGGCCCTGGCCCGGGTGCCGATGGCCACCCGCGCCGAGGTCGACGCCGCGGTCGCCGCGGCCAAGGCGGCGTTCCCCGCCTGGCGCCGGACACCGATCGGCACCCGCGCGCGCATCTTCCTGAAGTACCAGCAGCTGATCCGCGAGAACATGCAGTCGCTCGCCGCGACGCTCACCGCCGAGCAGGGCAAGACGCTGGCCGACGCCGAGGGCGACGTGTTCCGCGGCCTCGAAGTGGTCGAGCACGCGGCCGCGATCGGCAACCTGCAGCTCGGCGAGCTGGCCGCGAACGTCGCCAACGGCGTCGACACCTACACCCGCCTGCAGCCGCTCGGCGTATGCGCCGGCATCACGCCGTTCAACTTCCCGGCGATGATCCCGCTGTGGATGTTCCCGATGGCGATCGCCTGCGGCAACACCTTCGTGCTCAAGCCCTCGGAGCAGGACCCGATGGTCACGATGGAGCTGGTGAAGCTGGCGCTCGAGGCCGGCATCCCGAAGGGCGTGCTCAACGTGGTGCACGGCGCGGCCGAGGCGGTCGACGCGATCTGCGACCACCCCGACATCAAGGCGATCTCCTTCGTCGGCTCGACCCGGGTCGGCACGCACGTGTACCAGCGCGCCTCGCTCGCCGGCAAGCGGGTGCAGTGCATGATGGGCGCCAAGAACCACGCGGTGGTGCTGCCCGACGCGCACAAGGCGCACACGCTCGACGCGCTCGCGGGCGCCGCGTTCGGCGCCGCCGGCCAGCGCTGCATGGCGGTGTCGGTGGTCGTGCTGGTGGGCGAAGCGCGCCGCTGGGTGCCCGACCTCGTGGCGCGGGCGCGCAACCTGCGGGTCGGCAACGGCGCCGACAACCCCGACCTGGGCCCGCTGATCTCGTGCGCCGCGAAGGAGCGCGTCGAGGCCCTGATCGCGCGCGGCACCGCGGAGGGCGCCACGCTCGAGATGGACGGCCGCCGGCCCGGCGCGCCGGCGGGCGGCGGCAACTTCGTCGGGCCGACGATCTTCTCCGGCGTGAAGCCCGGCATGTCGATCTACGACCAGGAAATCTTCGGCCCGGTGCTCTGCCTGATGGAGGCGGCGACGCTCGACGAGGCGATCGCGCTGGTCAACGCCAACCCGAACGGCAACGGCACCGCCGTCTTCACGCAGTCGGGCGCGGCCGCGCGCCGGTTCGAGGAAGAGATCGACGTCGGGCAGGTCGGCATCAACGTCCCGATCCCGGTGCCGCTGCCGATGTTCTCGTTCACCGGCTCGCGCGCCTCCAAGCTGGGCGACCTCGGCCCGTACGGCAAGCAGGCGGTGCTCTTCTACACCCAGACCAAGACCGTGACCGCGCGCTGGTTCGACGACGCGACGAGCGCCGGCGTCAACACGACGATCGGCCTGAAGTAGGCCGGCGCAACGCCCGCACCGGGCAGCGGCCGCATACGGCGATGGATTTCGAGCTGAGCGAGGAGCAGCGCGCCTTCCGGCAGGCGGCGCGCGATTTCGCGACCACCGCGATCGCGCCCCACGCGGCCGACTGGGACGCGCGCCGCCACTTCCCGCGCGACGTCATCGCCGAGGCCGGCCGACTGGGCTTCTGCGGACTGTACGCCGACAGCGAGCACGGCGGCATGGGCCTGTCGCGGCTCGATGCCACGCTGGTCTTCGAGGAGCTCGCGGCGGCCTGCCCCTCGACCGCCGCGTTCATCACGATCCACAACATGGCCACCTGGATGGTCACGCGCTTCGCCCGCCCCGAGGTCGCGGCGCGCTGGGGGCCGAAGCTCGCCGGCGGCGAGGCACTCGCCTCGTACTGCCTCACCGAACCCGGCGCCGGCTCCGACGCCGCCTCGCTGCGCACGCTCGCGCGCCGCGACGGCGACCACTACGTGCTCGACGGCAGCAAGGCCTTCATCTCCGGAGCCGGCGCCACCGACGTGCTGGTGGTGATGGCCCGCACCGGCGGCCCCGGCGCGGCGGGCATCTCGGCGCTGCTGGTGCCGGCCGACACCCCGGGCATCGACTACGGCAAGAAGGAAGAGAAGATGGGCTGGAACAGCCAGCCCACGCGCATCGTCGCATTCGACGGCGCCCGCGTTCCCGCGCACGGCCTGCTGGGCAGCGAAGGCGAAGGCTTCCGGATCGCGATGCAGGGCCTGGACGGCGGGCGCATCAACATCGCCACCTGCTCGGTCGGGGCCGCGCAGGGCGCCCTGGACGCCGCGCAGCGCTACATGCACGAGCGGCGCCAGTTCGGGCGCCCGCTGGCCGACTTCCAGGCACTGCAGTTCAAGCTGGCCGACATGGCCACCGAGCTGGTGGCGGCGCGGCAGATGGTGCGGCTCGCGGCATCGCGGCTCGATGCGCGCGATCCCGACGCGAGCGTCTATTGCGCGATGGCCAAGCGGCTCGCCACCGACGTCGGCTTCGAGGTCTGCAACCAGGCGCTGCAGATCCACGGCGGCTACGGCTACCTGCGCGACTACCCGCTCGAGCGGCTGCTGCGCGATGCGCGCGTGCACCAGATCCTGGAAGGCACCAACGAGATCATGCGGGTCATCATCGCGCGCCGCATGCTGCAGGCGCATGCCACGGAGACGATCCGGTGACGGCCACCGCGGTGGACGCCGCGCATGCCGGCCCGGCCGCCCCGCCGGTGGTGTTCGACACCATCGCCACCGCCGGCGGCCACCGCTTCGGGCGCGCCACGCTGAACCAGCCGGCCAGCCTGAACGCGCTTTCGCTGGCCATGGTCGACCTGCTCGACCCGCAGCTCGCGCGCTGGGCCGATGATCCGCGTATCGCCGGCGTCGTGCTCGATGCCGCCGGCGACCGGGCGTTCTGCGCCGGCGGCGACGTGCTCGCGCTGTACCGCTCGATCCGCGCCGCACCGGCCGGCGCGGTGCCGGCCGAGGCGGCGCGCTTCTTCGAGCGCGAGTACCGGCTCGACCATCGCATCCACTGCTATCCGAAACCGCTGCTGTGCTGGGGGCACGGCATCGTCATGGGCGGCGGCATCGGCCTGCTCGCCGGCGCATCGCATCGCGTGGCCACGCCCGCCACGCGGATGGCGATGCCGGAGATCACCATCGGCCTCTATCCCGACGTCGGCGGCAGCGCGTTCCTGTCGCGCATGCCCGGGCGCGCCGGCGCCTTCCTGGCGCTCACCGGCGCGCCGCTCAACGCCGCCGATGCCCGCTTCGCCGGGCTGGCCGACTTCGTCGTCCCGCACGAGCGGCACGCCGCCCTGCTCGAGGCCATCGCCGGCGCCGCCTGGGACGGCGACCCCGAGTCCGACGGCGCCCGGCTCGGCCACCTGCTCGAGCGGCTCGGCCGCGACCTCGAGCTGCCCGCCTCGCCGCTGCGCACGCACCTCGACCGGATCGACCAGGCGATCGGGCACGATCGTCTCGCCGACCTCGCGCCGCGCCTGGCCGCGCTTGGCGAGGATCCCGATCCCTGGCTGGCCCAGGCCGGCCGCACGTTCGCCCGGGGCTCGCCGACCTCGGCGGCGCTCGGGCTGGCGATGCAGCGCCGCGCCCGCCATCTCTCGCTCGCCGACACCTTCCGGCTCGAGTTGCAGGCCTCGGTCGGCTGCTGCGTGCACCACGACTTCGCCGAGGGCGTGCGCGCGCTGCTGGTCGACAAGGACCGGAACCCGCGCTGGCGCCCGGCGACGCTGGCCGAGGTCACGCCGGCGCTGATCGAGGATCACCTGCGCCCCCGCTTCGCCGGCGGCCATCCGCTGGCCGACCTGGCCTGAACCGAGGCGGCGCGCGCCGCCCACGACGAGGAGACACGACATGTCCGAGGGATCCCGCATCGCCGTCATCGGGCTGGGCAACATGGGCGCCCCGATGGCGCTGAACCTGCACAAGGCCGGCCACGCCGTCAGCGCGTTCGACCTGAGCGCCGAGGCCTGCGCACGCACGCGCGGGCTGGGCGTGCCGGTGGCCGGATCGGCCCGCGCCGCGGTCGAGGGCGCCCGGGTCGTGGTGTCGATGCTGCCGGCCAGCGCGCACGTCGAGGCGCTGTACCTGGGCGACGCCGGTCTGCTGCCGCACCTGGCCGACGGCACGCTGGTCATCGACTGCAGCACCATCGCGCCGGCCAGCGCGCAGAAGGTGGCCGCCGCCGCCGCGGCGCGCGGCCTGGCGATGCTCGACGCGCCGGTCTCGGGCGGCGTGGCCGGCGCCGCCGCCGGCACGCTGACCTTCATCGTGGGCGGCGACGCCGCCGCGCTGGAGCGCGCGCGCCCGGTGCTGCAAGCCATGGGCCGGAACATCTTCCACATGGGCGGGGCCGGCGCCGGACAGGTCGCCAAGCTGTGCAACAACCTCGCGCTCGGCGTCATCATGGCGGCTACCGGCGAGGCGATCGCGCTGGGCGTCGCGCACGGGCTCGACCCGAAAGTGCTCTCGCAGATGATGGCGGTCAGCACCAGCCGCAGCTGGGCCACCGAGGTCTGCAACCCCTGGCCCGGAGTGCTGGAGAACGCGCCGTCGTCGCGCGGCTACGGCGGCGGCTTCGGCAACGACCTGATGCTCAAGGACCTCGGGCTCGCCGCCGAGGCGGCGATGGGCACCGGCGCCGCGATCCCGCTGGGCGAGCTCGCGCGCAACCTCTACGCGATGAACCGCCAGGCCGGGCGCGGCGGGCTCGACTTCTCCAGCGTGGTCCAGGTGATCGCCCGGCAGCCGTAGTCGCGCACCCGCTCCGGGCCGCCCGATCGACCTCGAACCGACCATGAAACTCGCCACCTGGAACGTCAACTCCCTGAAGGTCCGCCTGCCCCACGTCGTCGACTGGCTGCGCGCCAACCCGGTCGACGTGCTGTGCCTGCAGGAGACCAAGCTGCGCGACGAGCAGTTCCCGCACGCCGCGCTCGCCGAGATCGGCTACGCCAGCGCGTTCGCCGGCCAACCCACCTACAACGGCGTCGCGATCCTCGCGCGACGCGACACGGTCGGCGAGCCGGCGTCGGTCGTGGTCGGCAACCCGCTGTTCGCCGACGAGCAGAAGCGGCTGATCGGCGCCGACCTCGCCGGGGTGCGCGTCGTCTGCGCGTACTTCCCCAACGGCCAGGCGGTCGGCAGCGACAAGTACGACTACAAGCTGCGCTGGATCGACGCGCTGGCCGACTGGCTGGCCCGGCCCGCGCCGCGGCCGGTGGCGCTGCTGGGCGACTTCAACATCGCGCCCGACGACCGCGACGTCCACGACCCGAAGGCCTGGGAAGGACAGGTGCTGTGCTCGGAGGCCGAGCGCGCGCGCTTCGAGCGCCTGCTCGCGCTCGGTTTCGTCGACGCCTTCCGCCTCTTCGAACAGCCGCCGAAGACCTACAGCTGGTGGGACTACCGGCAGCTCGCGTTCCGGCGCAACGCCGGCCTGCGCATCGACCACATCCTGGTGTCCCCGCCGCTCGCCGGCCGGGTGCGCGAATGCCGCATCGACCGCGAGCCCCGCAAGCGCGAGCAGCCGTCGGACCACGCGCCGGTCGTCGCCGACATCGACTGCGACGCGCCGGCCTGAGGACGGCGCGCGGGAGCACGCGTCGCGCGCTCGGGAACTCGCCCGGCCCCGGATGTCCCGGGTCGCCCCGGCGGCCCCGGCGGCCCCGTACCCGGCCCGCCCTCAGGCGGCCTCGTCGTCCTCGAGCCGCAGTTCCTGGATCTTGCGCGTGATCGTGTTGCGCCCGATCCCGAGGCGCACCGCCGCGTCGATGCGCCGCCCGCGCGTATGCCGCAGCGCGGTCCGGATCACGGTGCCCTCGAACTCGCGCGTGAGGCGCTCCATCAGGTCGCTGCGCAGGTCCTCGCGCTCGGCCGCGGGCAGCGCCCCCAGCTGGGTCCAGACCTCGCGCTCCAGCAGGCGCGACCACGAGACCGCGCCGGCCGCACCGGCCACCTCCGCGGCCCCGGTGGCTGCGCCCCGGGCACCGGCGTCGCCGGTGCTCGACGCGGACGCGACCGGTGCGCGCGTCGCGGCCCCCCCCGAGGCAGCGCTCGCCCCCGCTTCCGCGAGGGGCGTCGCGAACATGCCGGCCACGCCCGGACCCGATGCCCGCGGTTGCGCGCCCACCCCCGGCGTCGCGCCGCCCGCGCCCCCGGTCGCTCCTCCGGCGACTCCTCCGGCCGCTCCTGCGGCCGTCCCTCCGGTCGCCCCCGCGCCGATCGCATCGCGGATCTCCGGCGGCAGGTCCTTGGCCTCGATCACCTGCGCGGGCGCCATCACGGTGAGCCAGTGGCACGCGTTCTCGAGCTGGCGCACGTTGCCCGGCCAGGCGAAGGCCTGCAGCGTCCGCATCGCCTCGGCGCTCAGCCGCTTCGGCTCCCCGCCCAGCTCGCGCGCGCTCTTCTGCAGGAAATGCCGGACCAGCAGCGGCACGTCCTCGCCGCGCTCGCGCAGCGGCGGCAGCCGCAGCCGGATCACGTTCAGGCGATGGAACAGGTCCTCGCGGAACAGGCCCTGGCGCACCCGCGCCTCGAGGTCCTGGTGCGTGGCGGCGATCACGCGCACGTTGGCCTTCAGCGGCTGGTGCCCGCCCACGCGGTAGAACTGTCCGTCCGAGAGCACGCGCAGCAGCCGGGTCTGGAGCTCGGCCGGCATGTCGCCGATCTCGTCCAGGAACAGCGTGCCGCCCTCAGCCTGCTCGAAGCGGCCGCGCCGCATCTGCTGCGCGCCGGTGAACGCCCCGCGCTCGTGGCCGAACAGCTCGGACTCGAGCAGGTCGCGCGGGATCGCGGCCGTGTTCAGCGCGACGAAAGCGGCCTGCGCGCGCGGGCTGTGCTCGTGCAGCGCCCGGGCCACCAGCTCCTTGCCGGTGCCGGATTCGCCGGTGATCAGCACCGTGACGTTGGACTGCGACAGCCGCCCGATCGCCCGGAACACCTCCTGCATCGCCGGCGCATGGCCCAGCATGTCGAGCCCCGCCTCGGCCTGCTCCTCGACCGAGGCCTCGCGCGCGCTCTCCTCGACCGCCCGGCGGATCAGCTCGACCGCCGCCGGCAGGTCGAACGGCTTCGGCAGGTACTCGAACGCTCCGCCCTGGAACGCCGAGACGGCGCTCTCGAGGTCCGAGAACGCGGTCATGATGATCACCGGCGTGCCCGGCCGGCGCGCGCGGAACGCCTGCAGCAGCGCGATGCCGCTGGTGCCCGGCATGCGGATGTCCGAGACCAGCACCTGCGGCGCGTCGTCGTCCAGGGCCGCCAGGCACTCGGCGGCCGAGCCGAACGCGCGCACCGGGAAGCCGTCGCGCTGCAGGGCCTTCTCGAGCACCCAGCGAATCGATTGGTCGTCGTCGACAATCCAGACCGCGTTCATCATCGCCTTCGATCAGGGCAGGGGCAGCAGGATCCGGAAGTCGGTCCGCCCCGGCTTGCTCTCGCATTCGATCAACCCGCCGTGCTGCTGCACGAAGGTCTGCGCGAGGGTGAGCCCGAGCCCGCTTCCGCCTTCTCGGCCCGAAACGAGCGGGAAGAAGATCCGTTCGCCGATCTCCTCCGGCACGCCCGGGCCGTCATCGATCACATGCAAATCCAATGCCAGCTTCCACCGGTGCCGGGCGATCGTCACCTGGCGCGCGATGCGGGTCCTCAGCAGGATACGCCCGCGGCCGTGCATCGCCTGCGCGGCGTTGCGCACCAGGTTGAGCAGGACCTGGATCAGCTGCGCCTTGTCGCCGCGGAACTCGGGCAGGCTCGCATCGTAGTCGCGCGCGATCTCCAGGTCCTGCGGGAACTCGGCCAGCACCACCGAGCGCACGCGCTCGAAGACCTCGTGGATGTTCACGTCGCCGACGATGCGCGGCGTGCGGTGCGGCGCGAGCAGCCGGTCGACCAGCACCTGGAGCCGGTCGGCCTCCTTGATGATCACCTGGGTGTACTCGCGCAGCGACGGCGCGGCGAGCTCGGACTCGAGCAGCTGCGCCGCGCCGCGGATCCCGCCCAGCGGGTTCTTGATCTCGTGCGCCAGGTTGCGCACCAGCTCGCGGTTGGCCTGCGCCGACTCGAGCAGCCGCTGCTCGCGGTCGGCGCGCCAGCGCTGGTCGAACTCGCGGAACTCGAGCAGCAGCGCGCCGGGATCGCCGCCCAGCGCGACCGCGATCACCGAGAGCTGCTGCATCTCGCGCCCCGGGCGCTCGAGCGCGAGCTCGCTGCGGCGCTCGTCGAACGCGCCCGCCGCCGCGTCGGTGCACAGCTGCTGGATCGCGCTGCCGTCGACGAACAGGCGCGCGAACGGCTGCCCCGCCACCAGCCGCTGCGAGACCTCGAACAACTGCTCGGCAGCCTGGTTCAGGAACACGGTGTGGCCGGCGGCATCGAGCACGACGGCCGCGCTCGCCAGCAGGTCGAGCCCGTCGAGCCGCGTCGGCGCCTCGCGTCGGCGCCGCGGCCGGGGTGCGGACGGGGCGCGCGTGCCGATCGCCGCTAGTCCCGGATCGCGCCGAGCTCGCGGCGGATCGAGGCGATGTTGCCTTCGGAGCGACCGATGTCGTCCTTGAGCCGCTGGACCCGGTCGAGGTACTTCTGGTAGTTGCGCTCGTCGCCGAGGCGATCGGGCTCGCCGTTCTTGTAGACGGCCTTCAGCTCGCCCAGGCGCGCCTCCTCCTTGCGCAACTCGTCTTCGAGGATGCGGCGGCGCTCGCCGTCCCGGTCGCGCTGCGTGGCGGAATCGACTTTCGGGAAGCCGCCCGGGCTCGGCCGCGCCGCGCCGCCGCTCTGGGCCCCCTGCCCGCCCGACGCGGCGGCGCCCGCCGCGGGCTTGGTGGCCGGCAGCTTCGGCGCCGGGATCGTCGTGAGCGGCGCGAGATCGAGCGGGCGGCAGTTGCGGCCGTTCGCGGTGCCCTGGTAGACCGGCACGCCGTTCTCGGACTCGCAGCGGTAGACCTCGGCCGCGGCCGGCGCGGCCAGCCACGAGGAAGCGAGCGCGAGGCAGGCAGCGCCTGCCCGCAGCGCGCGCAGCGCACGCGCAGCGCCCGCGCCGGGCGGGAACGGGTGCACGGCGAAGGCGCGCAGCGAGGCCAGGCGGGCGGGGACGGCGAAGCGGGGCAGTGTCATGGTGCGGGCGAAAGTCCGGGGCCAGTGTAAGACAGCCTGCACGGCGATTCAAACCGGACGAACGGTCGACCGATCTGCGGGGCACAGGACCCGACCTGCGCCCCACGGGCCGGTGCGCTCCAACGGAAACGGGGCGGTCGCCCGCCCCGTCGCCCCTCGACCGCGCGCGGCCTACAGGCTGTAGTACATGTCGAACTCGACCGGATGCGTGGTCATGCGGAAGCGCGTGACCTCTTCCATCTTGAGGTCGATGTAGGCGTCGATCATGTCGTTGCTGAACACCCCGCCCCGGGTCAGGAACTCGCGATCCCGGTCGAGATACTCGAGCGCCTGGTCGAGCGACGCGCAGACGGTCGGGATCTGCGCCTCTTCCTCGGGCGGCAGGTCGTACAGGTTCTTGTCCGCCGCCTCGCCCGGATGGATCTTGTTCTGCACGCCGTCCAGGCCCGCCATCATCAGCGCCGCGAACAGCAGGTACGGATTGGCGCTCGGGTCCGGGAAGCGGACCTCGATGCGCCGCCCCTTCGGGTTGCTGACGTACGGAATACGGATCGAGGCCGAACGGTTGCGCGCCGAGTAGGCGAGCTTGACCGGCGCCTCGAAGCCCGGCACCAGCCGCTTGTACGAGTTGGTGCCCGGGTTGGCGATCGCGTTGAGCGCGCGCGCGTGCTTGATCACCCCGCCGATGTAGTACAGCGAGAAGTCCGACAGCCCCGCGTACTTGTCGCCGGCGAACAGGTTCTGCCCGTCCTTCCAGATCGACTGGTGCACGTGCATGCCCGAGCCGTTGTCGCCGACGATCGGCTTCGGCATGAAGGTGGCGGTCTTGCCGTAGCTGTGCGCCACGTTGTGGATGACGTACTTCATCAGCTGCAGCCAGTCGGCGCGCTGCACCAGCGTCGAGAACTTGGTGCCGATCTCGTTCTGCCCGGCGCCCGCCACCTCGTGGTGGTGCACCTCGACCGGGATCCCCATCTGCTCGAGGATCAGGCACATCTCCGAACGCATGTCCTGGAACGAATCGACCGGCGGCACCGGGAAGTAACCGCCCTTCACCGCCGGACGGTGCGCCAGGTTGCCGCCCTCGATGTCCTTGCCGGTCGACCAGGACGCCTCTTCGGAGTTGATCTTCACGAAGCAGCCGGACATGTCGAGGTTCCAGGTCACCGAGTCGAAGATGAAGAACTCGGGCTCCGGACCGAAGTACGCGGTATCGCCAATGCCGGTCGACTTCAGGTAGGCCTCGGCGCGCCGGCCCAGCGAGCGCGGATCGCGCGCGTAGCCCTTGCCGTCGGACGGCTCGACCACGTCGCAGCTCATGATCAGCGTGGCTTCCTCGCGGAACGGATCCATGTTCGCGGTCGCCGGATCGGGCATCAGCAGCATGTCCGAGGCCTCGATCCCCTTCCAGCCCGCGATCGACGAACCGTCGAAGGGATGGCCCGAGGTGAACTTGTCATCGTCGAACGCCTTCACCGGCACCGACACGTGCTGCTCCTTGCCGCGGGTGTCGGTGAAGCGCAGGTCGACGAACTTCACTTCGTTGTCCGTGATCATCTTCATCACGTCTTTCACGCTGGCCATGCTGGGAATCTCCTGGTCACGAGGGTCGAGGGTTCGGGAGCGGCGTCCCGGCCGAAGCCGGGGACGAACGCGCGATTCTGGGCCGGATCGGCCGTCCGCTCAAAACTAGCAGGTTCCGTGCCATCGCCGGCGCGGCCGATGCGCGCACTCGGGGCATCCTGCACCGCCGAACGACGCGCCCTGTGCGCGAAATGCACCGATTCTGGGCGCACCGATCTGGTGCCGCAGCGAATGATTGCACGATCCTGGTGCGATCTTCATAACTAGACCAGGAACATCTCCACCAGGTCGTTCAGGAAGCGCAATCCGAGCGGCGTGGCGCGCAGCCGCGTCGGGTCGGCCTCGAGCAGGCCGCGCTCGACCGCCTGCGCGCACCGGCGCCCGATCGCCGCCGCCGACAGGCCGGTGCGCTCCGGGAACAAGGCCGCCGGCACGCCGTCGGTCAGGCGCAACGCATTGAGCATGAACTCGAACGGCAACTCGCCGGCGCCGACGACGCGCATCGTCTCGATCGCATCGCCGGCCGACGCGGCCTGCATGTAGCGGACGGGGTGCCGCAGCCGCGCCTCGCGCAGGATCCGGTCGTGGAACGAGAGCTTGCCGTGCGCCCCCGCGCCGATGCCCAGGTAGTCGCCGAACTCCCAGTAGTTCAGGTTGTGCCGGCAGCGCGCCCCCGGGCGCGCCCAGGCCGACACCTCGTAACGCTCGAGGCCGGCCTCGGCCACGCTGCGCTCGAGCAGCGCCAGCAGGTCCGCCGCCAAGTCGTCGTCGGGCAGCGCCGGCGGGCGCTTGGCGAACAGCGTGTTGGGCTCGATCGTCAGGTGGTACAGCGACAGGTGCGGCGGATCGAAGGCCAGCGCCTGCCGCAGGTCCGCCGCCAGGCCGGACGGCGTCTGGCCCGGCAGCGCGTACATCAGGTCGAGGTTGAAGCTCGCGAAGCTGCGCGCCGCCTCCTCGACCGCGGCGCAGGCCTGGCGCGCGTCGTGCACCCGGCCCAGCGCCTGCAGCATCGGGTCGGAGAAGCTCTGCACGCCGATCGACAGCCGCGTCACGCCGGCCTGCGCGTAGGCGGCGAAGCGACGCGCCTCGAAGGTGCCGGGATTCGCCTCCAGCGTCACCTCGGCATCGGGCACCAGCCGCAGCCGCGTACGGATCATCGTCAGCAGGCGCTCGATCGCCTCCGGCGAGAACAGGCTCGGCGTCCCGCCCCCGATGAACACCGTCGACACGCTGCGCCCCCACACCTTCGGCAGCGCCGTCTCCAGGTCGGCCTGGAGCGCGTCGAGATACCGCGCCTCGGGCAGCGCGGCCGCATCGCCGCCGCGCCACTCGTGCGAATTGAAGTCGCAGTACGGACACTTGCGCAGGCACCAGGGCAGGTGCACGTACAGCGACAGGGGCGGCGGCGCCGGCACGCCCTGCGCCGGCGCGGCAGCGCCGGTCGGACCGGCACGTTGCGCGACGGCGCCCGCCGGCCCCGTGTCCGCCACGCGGCCCGCGCCGCGCTCGAAGCGCATCGGAAGCGTCGGCTCCCCGGTCATCGCGGATCAGCGCGGAACGACCAGCCGGTCCTCGCGCAGCCGCTCGACGAGCCGACGCATCGCCTGGCCGCGATGGCCCAGCCGGTGCTTGCGCTGCGGATCGAGCTCGGCCACCGTGCATCCCTCTCCGGGCAGCAGGAAATGAGGATCGTAGCCGAAGCCGCCGGTCCCGCGCGGTGCGTCCACCACCTCGCCGTGCCAGCTCGCGTCCGCCACGACCGGCTGCGGATCGTCCGCGGCCCGCAGCAGCACCAGCACGCAGTAGTAGTGCCCGGCACGGTCGCCGTGGCCGGCCAGGTCGGCGACCAGCCGCGCGTTGTTCGCCGCATCCGAGACCGGCGCGTCGGGCGCCGCCCCCGGACTGCACCGCGCCCAGCGCGCCGACCGGACGCCGGGCCGGCCGCCCAGCGCGTCGACGCACAGGCCCGAATCGTCGGCCAGCGCCGGCAGGCCGGTGAGCCGGCTCGCGTGCCGCGCCTTGGCCAGCGCGTTCTCGAGGAAGGTGTCGAAGGGTTCCTCGGCCTCGGGCACGCCGAGCGCGGCCTGCGCCTCGAGCTGCAGGCCCAGCGGCGTCAGCAGCGCCGAGAGCTCGCGCAGCTTGCCCGGATTGTTCGAGGCCAGGACCACGCGCCGCAGCGTCATGCCTCGAGCGCCGCCTTCTGCGCCGCGACCAGCCGGCGGATGCCGCCGGCCGCCAGGTCGAGCAGCCGGTCCATCTGCTCGCGCGTGAACGGATCGCCCTCGGCCGTGCCCTGCACCTCCACGAAACCGCCCGCGCCGGTCATCACGACGTTGAGATCGGTATCGCAGGCCGAATCTTCGGCATAGTCGAGATCGAGCACCGCCACGCCTTCGTACAGCCCCACCGATACCGCGGCGACGAAGTCGCGCACCGGCGTGCGCGCGAGCGCGCCCTCGGCGAGCAGGCGGCCCACCGCGTCGTGCGCCGCCACGAAGGCCCCGGTAATCGCCGCGGTGCGCGTGCCGCCGTCGGCCTGCAGCACGTCGCAGTCCAGCGTGATGGTGCGCTCGCCCAGCCGCTCCAGGTCGAACACCGCCCGCAGGCTGCGCCCGATCAGCCGCTGGATCTCCTGCGTGCGCCCGCTCTGCCGGCCGCGCGCGGCCTCGCGGTCCGAGCGCGTGTGCGTCGAGCGCGGCAGCATGCCGTACTCGGCGGTGAGCCAGCCCCGGCCGGCGCCGCGCAGGAACGGCGGCACCTTCGCCTCGACGCTCGCGGTGCACAGCACCCGCGTGTCGCCGAACTCCACCAGTACCGAGCCTTCGGCATGGCGCGTGAAACCGCGGGTGATGCGCACCGGGCGCAGGGCATCGGGCACGCGCCCGCTCGGACGGATCGACATCGGCGAAGCTCTCCTCTGAAATGGCCGGGCGAAGGCGGCCGGCGCGCCGATCGATGGGCCGGAGGCGGCCGGCGCGCCGATCGCGCGCTGCCGGTCATCCGCCGGCGCCCGGTCGCCGCTCCATCGCCAGTCAACCGCCGCCGGTCCGCGAGATCGCCTCGCGGATCTCGCGGATCGTGCGCTCGATCTCGTCGTCGGTCAGCGCCTCGCCCGGCGCGGTCTCGTCGATCAGGCCCACCGCGATGGTGGTCGTGATCGCGCCGTCGGGCACGCCCTCGGAGGACAGGCCCGCTCCGGCGTCGTCGGCCTCCCAGGTCATCGCCAGCGCGGTCGCGTTGTCGGCAACCGGCCCGGCATGGCCGACCGCCTGCTGCACCAGCCGCGGCACGCCGGTCATCACCGGCTCCGAGGTCAGCGGCTCGACCAGGTCGTCCTCGGCGAGCGCCGACCAGACGCCGTCGCTGCACAGCATCAGCGTGTCGCCCGGCTGCAGCGCCACGTCGCCGCCCAGCTCGATCGTCGGCTCGAACGGCGAGCCGAGGCAGTTCAGCACCTTGTTGCGCTCCGGGTGCGTGGCGCTGTCGCGCTCCTCGATCATCCCGAGATCGATCAGGTTCTGCACCTTCGAATGGTCGCGCGTGCGCAGCAGCACCCGGTCGTCGCGCAGGAAATACAGCCGCGAGTCGCCGGCATGCGCCCACCAGGCGCGCCCGAACTGCGTCACGCAGGCGACGATCGTCGTGCGCGGCGACTCCGGCAGCCCGTGCACGTCCTGGTAGCGCAGGATCTCGCGATGCGCGCGCCGCAGCGCCCGGTCCAGGAACGCCGCCGGGTCCGCGAGCGCCGGCTGCGCCTCTTCCTGGAACGCCGAGGCCGCGACCTGCAGGGCCAGGTGCGCCGCGACCTCGCCGCGCATGTGCCCGCCCATGCCGTCGGCCACCAGCATCAGCAGGCTGTCGCGCGTGAAGCAGTAGCCCATCCGGTCCTGGTTGGACGCGCGCGCGCCGATCAGGCTGTCCTGGTAGATCGAGAAACGCATCGTGGCTCCGCGGCGCTCCCGGCTCAGCCGGGCAGCGTCACCCCTTCGTTGACGCCTTCGTCGTCGCGGCGCCGCGCCCGGGCGCGCGCCGCGAGCGTGTCGAACCAGCGCCCCGCGCCGCCCGGCTTGCCCGCCGACTCGGCCGGCACGCGAATGCGCCGCAGCGCCCGTTGCAGCGCGAACACGCTCTGCGGCCGCTCCAGCGGATCGAGCTTCAGGCACCACGCCACCAGGTCGAGCAGCGGCCGTGAGTAATGCTCGGCCAACGCGTCGATCGACTGCGGCAGCTTGTCCTCCAGCTCGCGCTGGTCGGCCGGCTGCGGCGGCTGCCCCGACAGACAGCCGAACATGCTGGCGCCGATCCCGTAGACGTCCGTCCAGGGCCCCAGTTGCTGCGTGCGCCGGTACAGCTCGGGCGCCGCGAAACCCGGGGTGTACATCGGGAACAGCTTCTGCGGCTCCGCGTCGAGCGTGCGCCGCGCCGCGCCGAAGTCCAGCAGCAGCGGCGTCCCGTCCAGGCGCAGGTAGATGTTCGCCGGCTTCAGGTCGAGATGCAGCAGCCGGTTGGCGTGCACCTCGCGCAGCCCGTTCATCACCAGGTTGAACACCTTCAGCACGTGGCGCTCGGGCAGCACCGCCTTGCCGGCCTGGTGGCGCCCGCGGTGGCGCAGCACCACCTCCTGGAGGCTGCGCCCGCGCTCCCAGGCCATCACCATGTAGACCGTCTCGTTGGCCCGGAAGAAGTTCACCACCCGCACCACGTTCGGGTGGAAGATCCGCGCCAGCGCCCGCCCCTCCTCGAAGAAGCAGCGCAGGCCGTTGCGGAAGGTCACCTCGTTGGCCGGCGGGATCTCGGGCACCAGTTGCCCCGGACTGCGCTTGACCAGCGCGCTCGGCAGGTACTCCTTGACCGCGAACTTGCCGCCCGAGGCATCCTCGGCAAGGTAGACGATCGAGAATCCGCCGCTCGAGATCTTCCTTACAATACGGTAACCGCCGAGTTCATGCCCCTCGGGCAACGGCGCGTTCGTCTGGGTACCCATCGCGTCGGAGGATCCGTCCTGGCGGTCGATGATGGCGACTCGCGCATTCTAAAGACTTCCCGCCCCCGAAGAGCGACCTTGAACCGACGATCCGCCGAGCGGCGCCCCCTGCAGAGCATGACCGGCTTCGCGCAGGTCTCGCGCGAGACCCCCGCCGGCCAGGTCAGCGTCGAGATCCGCAGCGTCAACGCGCGTTTCCTCGACCTCGCCTTCCGCATCCCCGACGAGCTGCGCGCCGTCGAGCCGGCGCTGCGCGAACTGCTGAGCGGCGCCCTGCAGCGCGGCAAGGTCGAGTGCCGCGTCGGGTTCCGCACCCTCGCGCCGGCCGATGCCGAACCCCGGATCGACGCCCGCGTGCTCGAACAGGTCGCCACGCTCGCCCGCCGCATCGGCGCCGCCCTCCCCGAGGCCGGCCCGCCGAGCGTCGGCGAGATCCTGCGCTGGCCCGGCCTGCTCGGCGAGCCGGCCAGCGCCGAATCGCTCGCCCCCGAAGTGCTGGTCGCCGCGCGGGAGGCGCTCGAGGCCTTCCTCGCCAGCCGCGCGCGCGAAGGCGAGAAGCTGGCCGCCTTCCTGCGCGAGCGCGCCGCCGGCATCGACGCCATCGTCGCCCCGCTGGCGCAGCGCAGCCCCGAGCTGCTCGCCGCCTGGCAGGCACGCCTGGTCGAGCGGCTGCGCGCCGCGCTCGACCAGGCCGAGGCCCCGGTCCCCCCCGAGGAAACCATGGCCCGGGTGCGCCAGGAAGTCACCGCCTACGGCCTGCGCATCGACGTCGCCGAGGAGCTCTCGCGCCTGCAGGCCCACCTCGACGAGCTGCGCCGCATCCTCGACGCCGGCAGCCCCGCCGGCAAGCGCCTGGACTTCCTGATGCAGGAGTTCAACCGCGAGGCCAACACCCTCGGCTCCAAGGCCGCCGCCATCGACCTCACCGCCGCCTCGATCGAGCTCAAGGTCCTGATCGAGCAGATGCGGGAGCAGGTGCAGAACATCGAGTGAGGTTTCGGGCGGTCTCTCGACACCCCCAAGCGGCCGGAAAGTCCAGCGTTTACGCGGGCTTAGCGTTTCAGGAGGTTGAACAGCGGCCCACCCCATCCCAGAATTTGTGTGTACCCGAGCGTGTACCCGGAACGGTCCGGGGCCCTTTCCGGGTACACACGCGGGGTGGACGATGGGCAAGCTGACCGACGTCGCGATCCGGTCCTGGATCAAGGCCGGTGAACGCTTCGAGGGACGCACCGATGGCGACGGGTTGGTGCTGACCTGGCGGCCCGATCGCACGGCGCCGCACTGGCGGCTGCGCTACCGCTTCGTCGGCAAGTCGCGCGTGATGAACCTGGGCAGCTACACCGACCTGCCGCTGGCCGCAGCTCGCCAGTCAGCCAAGGAACTCCGCGCCAAGATCGCCCTGGGCCACGACGTAGCCGGCGAGAAGCAGGAGCGCAAGTCCACCGCGCTGGCCCGCATCGAGGCCGCGCGCAGCGTCACCACCGTCGGCCAGCTGGCTGACGAATACTTCGAGCGCATGATCAACGGGCGCTGGAAGCACCCGAACATCGTGCGCAGCCGCATCGAGAAGGACATCAAGCCGCACCTGGGCAAGCTGGCGCTGGATGCGGTGGAGCCTCGGCACATCGACGCGATGCTGCGCGCCGTCGTCAAGCGCGGCGCACCAACCATCGCCAACGACGTGCTGCGCTGGGTGCGGCGCATGTTCGACTACGCCATCAAGCGGCACCTGGTGCGCTTCAATCCGGCGGCTGCCTTCGACCTGGCAGATGCCGGCGGCAAGGAACTGGCCCGCGAGCGGGCGCTGTCACGCGACGAGCTGGTCACGCTGTTCGAGGCGATGCGCCAGGCCAAGGGCTTCAGCGTGCAGAACGAGCTGACGGTGAAGCTGCTGTTGCTGCTGGCCGTGCGCAAGGGCGAGCTGATCGCCGCACGCTGGGACGAGTTCGAGCTGGAGGCCGACCCGCCGGTGTGGCACCTGCCCGGCATCCGCACCAAGACCGGCCAGCC
>JBDHRX010000197.1:0-3125 GCA_039807785.1 Burkholderiaceae bacterium | reverse complement strand
TTCGAATGCCTGCGCCGCGTGCCGCCGTCGCGGCGCCTGCGCCTGCTGGGCGTGCGCGTGGGCGCCCTCGCGCGCCTGGACGCGGCGGCGGCGCGGCCGCGCACCGGCCCGGAAGCCGCCGCCGCGCGACAGGGCGAGCTGCCGCTGTCCGGGTAAATCGCGCGAGCGCCGCCGGACCGATATAATTCGAAGATTTTGCACCTACACGGCGGCGGTTCATGGAAAAGATCGGCAAGGTGGTACTCGCCTACTCGGGCGGACTCGATACGTCGGTGATCCTGAAGTGGCTCCAGGACACCTATGGCTGCGAAGTGATCACCTTCACCGCCGACATCGGCCAGGGCGAGGAGCTCGAGCCTGCGCGCGAGAAGGCGCGCATGTTCGGCGTGAAGAAGATCTACATCGAGGACCTGCGCGAGGAGTTCGTGCGCGACTTCGTGTTCCCGATGTTCCGCGCCAACACCGTCTACGAGGGCGAGTACCTGCTCGGCACCTCGATCGCGCGACCGCTGATCGCCAAGCGCCTGGTCGAGATCGCGCGGCGCGAGAACGCCGATGCGATCTCGCACGGGGCCACCGGCAAGGGCAACGACCAGGTGCGCTTCGAGCTCGGCGCCTACGCGCTGATGCCGAACGTCAAGATCATCGCGCCGTGGCGCGAGTGGGACCTGCTCTCGCGCGACAGGCTGCTCGCCTACGCCGACGCGCACGGCATCCCGGTCGACTTCAAGAAGCGCCGGGGCGGCGCGCCGTTCTCGATGGACGCGAACCTGCTGCACATCTCCTACGAGGGCGGCATCCTCGAGGACCCGGCCGCCGAGCCGCCGGCCAAAGGCATGTGGCGCCTGACCGTCCCGGTCGAGAAGGCGCCGGGCAAGCCCGAGGACGTCGAGCTGGAGTTCCGCGCCGGCGACCTGGTCGCGATCAATGGCCGGAAGATGAAGGCGCACGAGCTGCTGGGCGAGCTGAACCGGCTCGGCGGCAGGCACGGCGTGGGTCGCCTCGACCTGGTCGAGAACCGCTACGTCGGCATGAAGTCGCGCGGCTGCTACGAGACGCCGGGAGGCACCATCCTGCTGCGGGCGCATCGCGCCATCGAGTCGCTCACGCTCGACCGCGAGGTCGCGCACCTGAAGGACGACCTGATGCCGCGCTACGCCAGCATGATCTACAACGGCTACTGGTGGTCGCCCGAGCGGCGCGCGCTGCAGACGCTGATCGACCACACCCAGGCCAAGGTCAACGGCAGCGTCACCGTGCGCCTGTACAAGGGCAACGTGATCATCGTCGCCCGGCGCTCGCCCGACTCGCTGTTCGACGAGCGCATTTCCACGTTCGAGGACGACCAGGGGGCCTACGACCAGGCCGACGCCGGCGGCTTCATCAAGCTCAACGCGCTGCGCATGCGCATCGCCGCGGGCAAGGCGGGGGCCGCCGGATCGGCGCGCAGGCCGGCCGGGCCCAAGCGCCGCAAGGGCGCCGCCGGGGCCTGATGCCGCTGCTGTCGCTGCAGGGCGTCCGGCTCGCCTACGGGCATGTCGCACTGCTCGACGGCGCGGACCTCTCGATCGACGCGGGCGAGCGCATCGCCCTGATCGGCCGCAACGGCACCGGCAAGTCGTCGCTGCTGCGCGGCATCGCGGGCGAGCTCACGTTCGACGACGGCCGGGTCGTGCGCCAGGGCGGCGTCTCGGTCGCCAGCGTCGCGCAGGAGCCGCCGCTCGATCCCGCGCACACCGTCTTCGAGGCGGTCGCGGGCGGCCTCGCCGGCCAGGCGTCGGTCGTCGCCGAGTACGAGGCGCTCGCCGCGACCCTGGCGCGCGCCGGCCAGGCGCAGCCCGGCCAGCTCGACCGGCTCGCGGCGCTGCAGGCGCGGCTCGACGCGGAAGGCGGCTGGGCCTCGGCGCATCGCGTCGAAAGCGTGCTCACGCGCCTGTCGCTCGACGGCGCCGAAGGGGTCGCGACGCTGTCCGGCGGCGGACGCAAGCGCGTCGCGCTGGCCCGCGCGCTGGTGGCCGGCCCCGACCTGCTGCTGCTCGACGAACCGACCAACCACCTGGACATCGCATCGATCGCCTGGCTCGAGGAACTGCTGCGCGGCCTGCGCGGCGCGCTGGTGGTCGTCACCCACGACCGGCGTTTCCTCGACCGGGTCGCGACGCGAATCGTCGAGCTCGACCGCGGCCGCCTGCGCAGCTATCCCGGCAGCTTCGCCCAGTACCGGGCGCGCAAGGCCGACGAGCTCGCCGCCGAAGCGGTCCTCGATGCCCGGTTCGACCGGCTGCTCGCCCAGGAGGAAGCGTGGATCCGCAAGGGCATCGAAGCGCGGCGCACCCGCGACGAAGGCCGGGTGCGCCGGCTGGAGTCGCTGCGCCGGCAGCGCGCCGAGCGTCGCGAGCGCCTCGGCCGGGTCGCGCTCGCGGTCGACGCCGGCGAACGCTCGGGCAAGCTCGTGGCCGAGCTGCGCGGCGTCACTCACGGATGGGACGGACGCATCGTCGTGCGCGCGCTGGACGCGGTCATCCAGCGCGGGGACCGGGTCGGGCTGGTCGGCCCGAACGGCTGCGGCAAGACGACGCTGCTCAGGCTGATGCTGGGGGAGATCGCGCCGGACCACGGCAGCGTCCGCCTCGGCACGCAGCTCGAGGTCGCCTACTTCGACCAGCTGCGCGCGCAGCTCGACGACGCCGCGACGCTGGTCGAGACGATCAGCCCGGGGTCCGAGTGGATCGAGCTCGGCGGCCGGCGCACGCACGTGATGAGCTACCTCGAGCGATTCCTGTTCTCGCCCGAGCGCGCCCGCTCTCCGGTCGGGTCGCTGTCGGGCGGCGAACGCAACCGGCTGCTGCTCGCGCGGCTGTTCGCGCGCCCGGCCAACCTGCTGGTCCTCGACGAGCCGACCAACGACCTGGACATCGACACCCTGGAGCTGCTCGAGGATCTGCTGGCCGACTATCCGGGCACGGTGCTGATCGTCAGCCACGACCGCAGCTTCCTCGACAACGTGGTCACCCAGACGATCGCCGCGCTGGGCGACGGCATCTGGCGCGAATACGCGGGTGGCCATGCCGACTACGAGGCGGCGCGGGCCCGCGAGGCCGGGGCCGCGCCCGGGCCGGCCGCCC
>JBDHRX010000196.1:0-3158 GCA_039807785.1 Burkholderiaceae bacterium | reverse complement strand
CCCCGCAGGGGCCGGGCGCGCGCCGCGCCGGGCCCGGAGCGCCGGACGCCGGGCCGACCGGGCCGCTGTACCGGCGCCTGCTCGACCGCTTTCCGGGCCGCGGCGGACCGCGCGCCGGCGACCATCGCCTGACGCGGCGCAACGTCTTCATCCTGCCGACCCGCGCCGGGGTGCTGCTCGCCGCCGTCATGGCGACGATGCTCGTCACCGCGATCAACTACCAGCTCTCGCTCGGCTACGCGCTCACCTTCCTCGTCGCGTCGCTCGCGATCGTCGCGATGCTGCACACCTTCCGCAACCTCGCGACGCTGACATTGCGGCCGGGCCGGGCCGAACCGGTGTTCGCCGGCCAGATTGCCGAGTTCACGCTGATCGCCCGCAACGAGACCCGGCTCGAGCGCTTCGCGCTGAGCCTGGACGCGGCGGGCATGGCGCAGCCCGAGCACTTCGACATCGCCGCCGGCGCCGAGCATTTCGTCGCGATCGCGCTGCCCGCGCGCCGGCGCGGCTGGATGCAGGTTCCCCGGCTCACGCTGGCCGCGACCTATCCGATGGGCCTGTGGCGCGCATGGGCGCGCTGGTACCCGGCGCTGCGGGTCCTGGTGTATCCGCAGCCCGAGACGCCGGCCGCGCCGCTGCCGGCCCGGGTCGCCGCCAGCGGGGAAGGCAGCGCGCGCGGCCACGGACACGAGGACATCGCCGCGCTGCGCCCCTACGTGCCGGGCGATTCGCCGCGCCTGATCGCCTGGAAGGCGATCGCCCGCACCGCCTCCGACGCGCTGATCACGAAGCAGTTCGACGGCGGCGACCTCGGGGAGCTCACGCTCGACTGGTCGATGCTGCCGGCCTCGATGGACCCCGAGGCGCGGCTGTCGCGCCTGGCGCGCTGGGTGCTGGACGCCGACGCCGCCGGCGTGCGCTACGCGCTGGCGCTGCCCGGCCTGCAGGTGCCGATCGACCTCGGGCCGGCCCACCGGGCGCGCTGCCTCGAGGCGCTCGCCACCTGGAGCGCCTGAGCGCGCCGGCGACGGACATGGTGACGCCCGGCCTCCGCTATTCGCTGCGCGCGCTCGGCGGGACGCTGGGCGCGCAATGGGAGCGCGAGCGACGCGAGACGCTGTTCCTGATGGCGCCTGTCGCGCTGTCGGTCGCGCCGCACCTGGCCTACCTGCCGTGGTGGGTCGGCGCCGGATTCTTCGTCCTGTTCGCCTGGCGCCTGGGGCTCGTCCTGTCCGGCCGCTGGCTGCCGCGCGCGTCGGTGCGCTGGGTCGCCGCGATCGCCTGCACGGCCGCGGTCTTCGCCTCGTACCAGACGGTCTTCGGGCGCGAGCCCGGCGTCGCGCTGCTGGTGCTGTTCCTCGGCCTGAAGCTGATGGAGATGCGCGCCCGCCGCGACCTGTTCGTCGTGATCTTCCTCTGCTTCTTCCTGCTGCTCACCGCGTTCTTCCATTCCCAGTCGATCGCGACCGCGAGCGTGGTGGTCCTGGCGCTGTACGGCCTCGTGGCCGCGATGCTCACGATGCAGTTCCGCAGCGGCGAGATGCCGATCGGCCGGCGCCTGCGCACCGTCGGCCTGATGCTGGCGCAGGCGCTGCCGATCGCCGCCGCGATCTTCCTGCTGTTCCCGCGATTCTCCGGGCCGCTGTGGGGGCTGCCCGCCGACGCGCACCGGGCCCGCACCGGGCTCTCCGAATCGATGACGCCGGGCAACATCGCGCGGCTCTCCGAATCGTCGGAGATCGCGTTCCGCGTCCTGTTCGACGGCCCCGCGCCGCCCACGGCCCGGCTGTACTGGCGCGGACCGGTGCTGGACGACTTCGACGGACAGTCCTGGCGGGCGCTGCCGGCGCGCGCGCTGCCGCGGCGCCCGGCGACGCTCGAGTTCGTCGCCGGCGCGGCGCCGGTCCGCTACACGGTGACGCAGGAGCCGAGCGGACGCAACTGGCTGTTCGCGCTCGAGATGCCGGTGCGCGTCGAATCGGACACCGCGCGGCCGGTGCTGCGCCCCGATCTCCAGCTGGTCACGCGCAACCCGATCGTCGAGCGGCTGCGCATGACGCTCGTCTCCAGCATCGACTACCGCGCCGGCATCGACGAGGATCCGGCGGCGCTGCGCGGATGGCTCGCGCTACCCTCCGGGTTCAATCCGCGCACCCTCGCGCTCGCGCAGCGCTGGCGCGACGAGGCCGGCGCCGGCCCGGACGCCGACGCGCGGCTGGTCGAGCGCGCGCTCGCGCTGTTCCGCGACGAACCGTTCCGGTACACCCTCGAGCCGCCGCTGCTCGGGCGCGACGGGGTCGACGACTTCCTGTTCGAAACGCGCGCCGGATTCTGCGAGCACTATGCGAGCGCGTTCGCGATCCTGATGCGCGCGCTCGGCGTCCCGGCGCGCATCGTCACCGGCTACCAGGGCGGCGAACGCAATCCGGTCGACGGCTACTGGCTGGTGCGGCAGGCCGACGCGCACGCATGGACCGAGGTCTGGATCGCCGGGCGCGGCTGGCTGCGCGTCGACCCGACCGCGGCCGTCGCGCCGCAACGCATCGAGCGCGGCCTGCGCTTCGGCGAGTTCGCGACGGGCGAGCAGGCGGGCGAGCGCGTGCTGTCGATCGCGCAGCGGCTGCGCTTCAACCTCGATGCGATCGGCAACGCCTGGAACCAGTGGGTGCTGTCGTACGACCGCGGCCGACAGCAGAGCCTGCTGGGCCGGTTCGGCATCTCCGCCGGCGACTGGCGCCAGATCGCGGCGTTGCTCGCCGGCGTGCTGACCGCGCTCATCGGGGCAGTCGCGCTGCTCACGCTGCGCCCGCACCTGCCACGCGATCCGGTGGTGCAGGCGTACGAGGCGTTCTGCGCGCGGCTCGGCGCGATCGGGCTCGAGCGCGGCCGGCACGAGACCGCGTCGCGCTACCTCGCGCGCATCGCGCGCGTGCTCGACAAGGACCGGCTCGCCGAGGCGCGCCGCATCGTCGCCGATTACGAGCGCCTCCGGTACGCCGACGAGCACCCGGATCGCGCCGCCGTGCGACACTTGCGCAAGTCCGTGCAAGCCTTCAGGCCGTGATCGCGCTCCCGTCTCTCCGTTTCCGTCACGCTCCCCGCATCTCCCGTCCGCGACGCTGGTCGCGCACCGCGCCGGCCGCCGGGCCGCTGCTGCT
>JBDHRX010000052.1:0-20162 GCA_039807785.1 Burkholderiaceae bacterium | reverse complement strand
TTCGCTCCGGAAGGCGATCGCGGCGCCGGCCCCGAGGCCTCCGGCCCGTCGCCCGCGGGTCGCGGCGCAGCGCGGACGGATTCGCCATCGGCGCCGCTCGCCGGGCGGGCCGACCCTCGGTCCGCGCCGGTCGCCGCGCGCCCGTGGCGCACGGCGATTCCCGCCCCGCTCACGACGACCAGCTTCACCGCGATCGTCTCGGGGGCCCACGATGCAGCGGGCGAGGACGATGCCGGCTTGCGGGAAGCCGTCGAGCGTCCGGACCACGATTCCCGGCCCGGCGCTCCGGAGGCGGCCGCGCCGGCCGGCGAACCTTCGGTCCGGTTTCGCTTCCCGGCCGGCGCCCAGGCGGGGGTCTGCCTGCACGGGATCCTCGAGGAGGCCCGCTTCGACGCGCCCTTCGACCGGCGGATGCTGGCCGACCGGCTGATCCGCGACGGCTTCCGGCAGGTCGATCCCGGACAGGTCGCCGACTGGCTCGAGACGGTCGTGGCCGCGCCGATGCGCGCGGCGCAGGGCGAATCGATCCGGCTGGCCGAGGTGCCGCTCGCGCGCCAGGTGCGCGAGCTCGATTTCCTTCTCGCCGGCGACGCGGTCTCCGATCGCGCGCTGATCGAGGCGATCGACGGTGAGTTCGGGCTCGATGCCGCGGCGGGCCCGACGCGCTGGAGCGGCTTCCTGCGGGGATTCATCGATCTCGTCTTCGAGTGGCGCGGCCGCTACTACCTGCTCGACTGGAAGAGCAATCACCTGGGCGATTCGGTCTCGCACTACGCCGCGGCTCCGCTCGCCGCGGCGATGCGCGCCAGTGCCTATTCGCTGCAGGCGAGCCTGTACGCGCTCGCGCTGCACCGCTGGCTGCGCCGGCGGCTGCGCGGCTACGACTACGAGCGCCATTGCGGTGGCGCGCTCTACGTGTTCCTGCGCGGCGCGGGCCTGGCGACCTCCGACGGTGCTCCGGTCGGCGTGCATGCGCTGCGCCCGAGCGCGCGCCTGATCGATGCGCTCGACCGGCTGTTCGGGGCGCCTTCCGGAGACCGGACGTGACGCGCCGGACCGAGCCCGGGGCGCGGGTCGCGCGCGAGTTCGGCCGCGCGATGCAGGCGCTGCATCTGCGGATGGCGGGTGACCCCGGGGCCGCGTCGACCGTCGGCCGCTGGTCCGAGCTCGCGTGGCGCGAGGCCGAGGCGGGGCATGTCTGCGTCGACGTGCCCGACGGGACGGAACGCACCGCGCTCTCGGCCAGCCCGGTGGTGGATCCGGCGATGCCGGATGCGACGCCGCGGCCGCTCGCGCTCGATGGCGACGCGCTGTACCTGCACCGGCTGTGGCGCGCCGAGACCGGGCTCGCGCGCGCGGCGCGCGCCCTCGACGCGCCCGCTCCGGTCGCGGGCGGAGAAGGGATCGAGCGCGCGGTCGCGGCGGTGTTCGGCCATGCCGATCCGGCCGACCCGCAGCAGCGGGCCGTGGCGCTGGCGCTCGAGCGGCGGCTGGTGATCCTGTCCGGCGGGCCGGGGACGGGCAAGACGACCACGCTGGCGCGCCTGCTGGTGGCGTTCGCGCGCGCGGTGCCCGATGCCCGGGTGGCCTATGCCGCGCCCACCGGAAAAGCCGCGGCGCGGCTCGCCCAGTCGCTGGGGACGCAGCTCGCGGCGCTCGACCCGGCCGGCACGCTGCGCGCGCGGTTGCCCGCCACGGGGCTCACGGTCCATCGCCTGCTCGGTCCGGACGGCGCCGGGGCCCGGCGGCTCGACCGCGACCTGGTGATCGTCGACGAAGCCTCGATGCTCGACATCGAGCTCGCCGCCCGGCTGTTCGCCTCGATCGGTCCGTCCACGCGACTGGTGCTCGCCGGCGATCGCGACCAGCTCGCCTCGGTCGAGGCGGGGGCGGTCTTCGCCGACCTGTGCGCGGCGCCGCTCGGCGGCGTGGTTGCGCTGGCGCGCAACTTCCGGCAGCGCGACGCGCCCGATATCGCCACGCTGGCCGCGCGGATCCGTGAGGCGAGCGCCGGCGGCGTGGGTCCGATCGACTGGCCGGCGCCGATTCCGCTGGCGTCGCCGTCGGCGGCCGCGATCGCGGCCGCGGCGCTCGAGGCCTGGAGCCGCGCCCTGGCCGAGGCGGCGGCCGGCGCGCCGGCCGCCCGCGTGCTGGTCGCCTACGAGCAGCACCGGATCCTGGCGGCGATGCGCGACGGTCCGTGCGGGGTCGACGCGTTGAACGCCATCGTCGCCGCACGCGTGCGGCGACGCGTTCCGGGGCCAGCGGTCGGCGACTGGTATCCTGGGCGGCTCGCGATGGTGACCAGGAACGAACCGGGGCTCGGGCTGTTCAACGGCGACGTGGGCGTGTGCCTGCGCGATGCCGGGGCCGGCGAGCGCGAGCTGATGGTGGCGTTCGACGGGCCGCAGGGCGTGCGCCGGTTCCCGGTGTTGCAGATGCCGGCCTGCCAGGACGCATGGGCCATGACGGTCCACAAGGCCCAGGGCTCCGAATTCGAATCCGTCGCGCTGGTGCCGGCGCCGGCCGGGCACGCGCTGAACACGCGCGAGCTGGTCTATACCGGCGTGACGCGGGCGCGTCGCCACCTGTGCGTCTGGGGGACGCGCGCCGCGATCGAGGAGGCCGCGCGACGACCGACGCGCCGTCGCGGCCGGCTGTCGAGTCGCCTGGCCGGACTCGAACCCGAATCCGAATCCGAACTCGGGGCAGGGGTCGCGCCCGCGTCGCCGGACGCCCCCGGAGGCGAATGAACCGGCTGCTGCTGCATCGCGTTTTCCCGTTCCTGCGCTGGTGGCCGCGCGTGGACCGGCACAGCCTGCGCGCCGACCTGATCGCCGGCGCGATCGGTGCGCTCATCGTCCTGCCCCAGGGCATCGCCTTCGCGACGCTGGCCGGCCTGCCGCCCGCGTACGGGCTGTACTGCGCGATCGTGCCGACCATCGTCGCCGGTCTCTACGGCTCGTCGATGCACACAGTCTCGGGCCCCACCAATGCGCTGTCGCTGATGACCTTCGCCGCGCTGGCGCCGCTCGCCGCGCCGGGGTCGCCGGAGTACGTCCAGATGGCGGCGTCGCTGGCCTTCCTCGCCGGACTGTGCATGCTCGCGCTCGGCGCCCTTCGGCTCGGCCTGCTGGTGAACTTCATCTCGCAACCGGTGATCGTCGGCTTCACCGCCGGAGCGGGGATCCTGATCCTGGTCAGCCAGATCGGCCCGCTGACCGGCATCCCGGTGCCGCAGGGGGCGTCGCTCGCGCACACCTTCGCGCGCCTGGCCGGCGGAATCGACCAGGCCAGGCCGGCCGTGCTCGCGGTCGCGCTGGCGACGGTGGCGGCGCATGTCGCGGTGCGACGGTTGCGGCCGCGCTGGCCGGGGATCGTGATCGCGATGCTGGTCGGCGTCGCGTTCGCGATCGCGCTGAACCTCGCGTTCGGCAGCGCGCGGACCGGCATCGTGATGCTCGACCCGATCGAGCGGCGGCTGCCGCCGTTCGCCTGGCCGCATCTCGATCCCGGTGCGCTCGGGCAACTGAGCGGCGTCGCGATCGCGGTCGCGATCGTCTCGCTGACGCAGTCGGTCTCGATCGCCAGGGCGATCGCCCTGCGCACCGGGCAGCGGATCGACGGCAACCAGGAGTTCATCGGCCAGGGCCTGTCGAACATGGCGGCCGGGCTGTTCTCGGGGTTCCCGACCAGCGCGTCCGTGAACCGCTCCGGCCCGAACCTGGAGGCCGGCGCGGTCACGCCGCTCGCGGCCGTCTTCGCGGGCGCGGCGCTGGCGGCGATCGTGCTGCTGTGCGCGCCTCTGGTCGCCTGGCTGCCGCTGCCCGCAGTCGCCGGCGTGCTGTGCCTGGCAGGCTGGTCGCTGATCGACGGCAGGCGGATCCGCGCGACACTGAAGATGAGCCGGGGCGAGGGCGGGGTGCTGCTGCTCACGATGGCTTCCACCCTGGTGATGCGGCTCGAGGTCGCGGTGCTGGTCGGCGTGGCGGCGTCGCTGGTGCTCTACCTCGCGCGGACCTCGCGCCCGATCCTGCACGGCCTGGTGCCCGATGCGCGCAGCGCCGAGCGCGCGCTGGTCCAGATCGAGCCCGATCGCCGCGAATGCCCGCAGTTGAAGATCATGAGCGTCGAGGGGTCGATCTACTTCGGCGCGGTGAACCACGTGGCCAGGCATTTCGACGCCCTGCGCGAGTTCGCTCCCGGGCAGCGACACCTGCTGCTGGTGGCGCGCAACGTCAACTTCGTCGACGTCGCCGGCGCGGAGCTGCTCGCCGCCGAGGCGCGGCGACGCGTCGCCGACGGCGGCGCCCTGTACCTCCATGGCCTGCGCCCGCAGGTCGCGGCATTCCTCGCGCGTGGCGAGGCGATCGCGACGATCGGGCCCGAGCGCGTGTTCGCGAGCAAGAGCGTCGCGATCGCGGAGATCTTCGCGCGGCTCGACCCCGAGGTCTGCCGGCGCTGCAGCGCGCGGATCTTCTACGAATGCCAGCAGCGTCGCGGCCCGGTCAGCGACGACTGAGGCGCCGCCCGCCGGCGCGGGGCGGGCCGAACACGCGCTCCATCTCGCGCCTGAACGCGACCGCCGGATCCTTCGCGTCGATCGCCACGTCGCGCCATCGCACCACCGCGCCGGCGGCGACCCGTCGCTTCAGCCGGACGTGGTGCGCCAGGCCCAGCGGCAGCCCCCCGATGGCCAGCGAATCGGACGACGGCATCAGCTTGCCGTAGACGGTGAAACCGCCTTCGCCGTCGAGCGTCTCGCCCGGCGCCAGGTCGCGCTTGGCGGTCGCCACGACATCGCCATGCCAGGCTTCGGCCGCGCCGGTGGGCTCGCCGCGCAGGCCGACCGATGCGACGCTGATGCCGAGCTCCAGCCCGATCAGGTGGTACGGTTTGTGCATGGCCGTGAACTCCCCGCTGCGATCGGTCACCAGCCCGTACTCGCGGAAACAGCGCCGCACGTAGTCGGAGCCGCCGGCGAAGGTCGCGTAGACGCCCCAGCGCAGGTCGCGGAACACCGGCCGCCCGTCGCGTTCGAGGCTTGAGACCACCTCGACCTGGCCCCGGTGATGCAACTGCCCGCCGTGATCGCGCGGACACAGGACCTGCGCCAGGTCGTCCACGCCGCAGGGCGGGAACGCCAGGCCGTCGGGTGCCGGCCGCAGCCCGGTCGCGTTCGCGACGGCCGCCATCTCGATGGCCGATTTCGTTCCGTCCAGGAACGAGTTGAACATCTGGGCGTTCATGCCGCCGAGCCGGGCGTCGGCGGGGTCGATGCCGTAGTAGGGCCACACGGTGTCCGGCGTCGACCGGTGGTACTCGGGCAGGTACTTCGTCCCCTTGCCCGCTGCGACCACTTCGAAGCCCGCCGCGCGGGCCCAGTCGACCATCTCGCAGATCAGCGCGGGCTGGTCGCCGTACGCGAGCGAATACACGATGCCCGCTTCCCGGGCGCGCCGCGCCAGCAGCGGCCCCGCCAGCGCATCGGCTTCGACGTTGACCATGACGACGTGCTTGCCGTGCCGGCAGCAGGCGAGCACGTGCGCGATCCCGGCCGACGGCTGCCCGGTGGCGTCGATGACGATCTCGACCTCCGGCGCGGCAATCAGCGCCAGCGCATCGTCCAGGATCCGGGTCGTGCCCTTGCGCGCGGCCTCGGCCAGGGTGCGGGCGCCCAGCGCGGCGGCGGGCCAGCCGACCCGGGTCAGCGTGGCCCTGGCGCGCGCCGGCGCCAGGTCGGCGACGCCGACCAGGTGGATGCCCGGCGTCCGGCGCGCCTGGGACAGGTACATCGAGCCGAACTTGCCGGCTCCGATCAGCCCGACGCGCAGCGGCCGTCCGGCCTCGGCGCGCTCGCGCAGCATGCGGTGCAGGTTCATGTCGGCCGGCCGGTCAGTCGAGTTCGCTGCGCGCCGCCTCGACGTCCAGGCGTTCCATCGCGTCGACGGCTTCGCAGGCGGCCGCCTCGGCGTAGAGCGCCTCCGCCTCCTTCAGCGCCTTCTTGCCGTCGAGCATCACCAGTGCGTTGGCGTACTCGACGCGCGCGATCGCCGAATCGGGGTTCAGCTCGAGTGCCTTGCGGAACAGCCGCAGCCCCTCGTCGCGCTTGGCGCCGTAGGTCATGCCGCCGATCATCGCGCCGACCTTGTCGATCACCTCGGCATGGAAGGCGCCGAGGGCGATGTGGGCGTCGGCGTGCTTCGGCGACAGCTTGATCGCCTGGACGAGGGCGTCGCGCACCTTGCCTCCCAGGCCCTGGGCCAGCGCCTTGGTCACCGAGATCCCCTGTCCGTAGCGGCCGGTCGCGTAGGCGAACAGATAGTGGCCGTTGGCGTTCTTCGGGTCGGTCTTCTGCTGCGCCTCGCACCGCGCCGCCACCTCCTGGAACAGATCCAGCTTGCGCTTGTCGGATTTCTCGAGATAGTTCGCGTAGATGCAGGTGGCCTTGTTGGCCGCGTTCAGGCCGGCCGGGCCGACCTTCAGCGCCGCTTCGGCGGCCTGCTGGAAGCGCCCGGCGTGGAAATCGATCCAGGCCGCGACGACCGCGTCGTCCTTCGGGAACGGCTCGCAATCGCCCCGATGCAGCCGGGCCCAGTGCTTCTTCAGCGTCGCGGGGGTGTACTCGTAGCGCTTGTCGGCGTGCGGAAACGCGGTCCATTTGGCCATCGTCGGCTCCCGGATGGGTCAGTTGCGAAGGTATTCCTGGGAAAGGCGGGCGAACAGCTGGCGCCCCTCGGGTTCCAGCCACGGCGCGAGCAGCGACAGCACCTGGCAGGCGCCGCGCGCCATCGCCGCGCTCTGGTAGTCGGCGTCGCCGAAGCGGCGGGCGTTGCGGATGTACTCGAACGACAGCCAGTAGGTGGCGACCACGACCATGTTGGTCGCGAGCGATTCGATCTCGCCGTCGCCGCGACCGGGGCTGCCGGCCGCCAGCGCCCGGCACAGCCTGCGCGCGGCGGCGGTCTTCCGGTCGACGATCGAGCGGAAATGCATCTCGAGGCGGCGATTGCGCGACAACAGGTCGTTCAGGTCGCGGTAGACGAAGCGGTAGCGCCAGATCGACTCGAAGAGCAGATGCAGGAACAGCCAGGCATCCTCGAAGTGGACCGGCTCGCCCTGCGGGCCGTCGAGCAGCGGATCGATCTCGCGCTCGAACTGCTCGAACAGTGCGTCGACGATGTCGTCCTTGTTGCGGAAGTGATAGTAGAGGTTGCCCGGGCTGATGTTCATCTCGTCGGCGATCGCGCTGGTCGTGACGTTGGGCTCGCCGAGATCGTTGAACAGCCGCAGCGCCAGCGCCAGGATGCGCTCGCGAGTGCGCCGCGGCGGCTTTCGCTGCATGCTTCCTCCGTCGGGTGGGGCGCCGCGCGGCGCCCCCGGGTCGCGATCCGCGGCTTGCGCCGCGCGTTCCTCCGGCTGGATCTTACCGTGAGCGTGTCGGTGCGCGGGGTGTGCCTGCGGGTTCCGCGCTTTCCGGGCCGGCCGCCGCGATCAGGCGCCCGCGCGCCGCACGGCGGCGATCTCCAGCGCGCGGTCGAGGTCGTCCAGCGTGCGGTCGAGGTGCTCCAGCGCGGCGCCGGTGTGCGTCAGGCGCATCGTTGCGCCGGCCCGCGCCTCGCGCACCAGGCGGCGCGGGCTGTGCCGCAGCACCGCGGCGTTGAGCGACAGCCCGTGCCGGCGCAGGACCGGATCGAGCTCGGCCCGCCGTGCGAGCAGGTCGGCGCGGGTGGCGAGATAGGCGTGCTCGCACAGCCGGCGCCGGCTCGAGAGGCTGAAGATGTTGGTGAAGAAGGTGTCCGCGTCGTCGCGGCGCGGCTCGAACAGCACGACGTCGGAGTCCGGGTGCGTGACCCGGTATTTCGCGAGGCCCACCGACATGCGCGAGCGGATCGCGGTGCGGATCGTCTGCGCCATCACGGTGCTGATCCCCGAGCGCGAGACGCGCCGCGCTCCGGTCGGCACGGCCTGGTAAGGCACCAGCGGGTTGACGCACAGCACCAGGCCGACGCCGTAGTCCAGCGCGACCGAGGCATGCATGGTCTTGTTCAGGGCGCCGTCGAGATAGTGGCGCGTCCCGATGCGCACCGGCGCGAACAGGCCCGGCACCGCGCTCGAGGCGATCGCGGCTCGCGAGATCGGGACATGGTCGAGACCGGGCGATCCGAACTCGACCGGGTCGCCGGAATCGATGTCCGTCGCCACCACCCGCAGCGGCGCGCGCACGCGCCGGAAGTCGTTGCTGCGTCCGGGACGCGACAGCAGGTCGGCGAGCTTGCGCTCGGCCGGGCCGGCGTCGACCAGCCCGTTCGGGAGCAGTCGCAGGCCGCGTTCGATGGCGCGCCAGACGGCCGCCTGCGGCCCCATCATCGCTTCGCCCAGGCCGGCGCCGATGGAGGCGCCGAGCCCGGTGGGCGCGGCGCGCAGCGCGCGGCGCCACTCGCGGAACGCGGGCCGCAGGAGCAGCGCGGGATCGAACGCGGCCTCGGCGTCATCGTCCTCGACGAACATCCGCACCATGCGGTGCGGCGACACGCCGTTCACCAAGCCCGCGGCGATGAACGCGCCGGCGCTCACCCCGACATAGGCGTCGAGCCGCGTCAGGTCGAGCCCGTCGATCGACTCGGCCAGCGCGCACAGCACCCCCAGTTCGTAGGCGGCACCGAGAAAGCCGCCGCCGGCCAGCGCCAGGCCGATGCGGCCCGGGGTGCCCGGTGGCGTGGAGGTCCTCGCCATCGTCGTCCCGCGCCGCGCGAATGCGCCGGTCAGGATGCGGCCTTGGCCCGGCGCGGGGTCTTCGCGGCAGCCGGCCGCGCGGTCTTGCGGGCCGCCGGTGCCTTGCGCGCCACGGGCGCTTTGCGCGCCTTCGCCGGCGCCGATCCGCTCAGCGCCTGGACGCTCTCGTTGAGCGCCTCGACGCGCTTCATCAGCGCCTGGATGTCCTTGCTGGTCGGCACGCCGAGCCGGGTGAGCGCGCGCGACACGCGGTCCTCGAACACCTGCTCGAGCTTGTCCCAGGACTGGGTGGCCTGCTTGGTGATGTCGCCGGCCGCCTTGGTCATCTTGCCCGTCACCGCGCCGATCCGCTCCTCGGTCACCGCCCGCGTGCGCCGCTGGATGCCGACGCCCTCCTTGACCAGGGTCTCGAATACCTTGCCGCCTTCCGCCTGGGCCTTCGAGAACGCGCCGAGCCCGGCCAGCCAGATCTGCTGTGCCGAGTCGCGGATCGCCGCGGCCAGTTGCGTGCCGTCGGACTTCCCGTCCGCCATCGCCTTGAGCTTCTTCACCATGACGCTGTTCCTCGTCGTTGATGCGCCGCTTCGGCCGGCGCGGGGTTCCTGGGTCGGGCCGTCTGCAGCGCCAGTCTAGGCGGGGCCGCTAGAGCGGGCACACTAAACGGCGGGCGAACCGGACAGCGGGCGCCCCGAACCGGTCCGGCCCCCGATTACAATGGCCAGCACCGGCCGGCCGCGGGGCGCGCCCGGCATGTTTCCTTGGCCGCCCTCGGAGCAGACCCATGAACTACCTGATCACCGGGGCGACCGGCTTCATCGGTCGCCGGCTCGTGCAGAAGATCCTCCAGCGCCGCGGCGCGGTCGTCTACTTCCTCGTCCGCGACGCTTCGCCCGAGCGGCTCGCGCCGCTCTACGCCGCATGGGGGGTGGACGCCACCCGGGCGATCCCGCTCGTGGGAGACATCTCCCAGCCGGGACTCGGCCTGCGCCCGGCCGAGCGCAAGCGCCTGGACGGCAAGATCCGGCATCTGTTCCACCTCGCGGCGGTCTACGACCTCGAGGCCGGCCCCGAAGAGCAGGTCGCGGTGAACGTCGGGGGAACGCGCAACGTGGTCGCGTTCGCCAACGCGATCGGCGCCGGCTGCGTCCATCACGTCTCGTCGATCGCCGCAGCCGGCCTCTACGAGGGCGTGTTTCGCGAGGACATGTTCGAGGAGGCCGAGAGTCTCGACCATCCGTATTTCGCCACCAAGCACGAGTCCGAGGGGATCGTGCGCCGCGAGGCCGAGGTTCCGTTCCGGATCTACCGGCCGGCGCTGGTGGTCGGCGATTCGCGCACCGGCGAGATGGACAAGGTCGATGGCCCCTACTATTTCTTCAAGCTGATCCAGCGCATGCGCCAGATCGTCCCGTCGTGGATGCCGACCGTCGGCATCGAGGGCGGGCGCATCAACATCGTTCCGGTCGATTTCGTCGCCGCCGCGCTCGATCACATCGCGCACGCGCGCGGACTGGACGGGCGCTGCTTCCACCTCGTCGACCCGGAGCCGATGCGGGTCGGGGACGTGCTCAACGCGTTCGCGAAGGCCGCTCACGCGCCGCTGATGTCGATCCGCGTGAATGCCGCGCTGCTGGGTTTCGTTCCGAAGAGCGTCAAGAAGGGGCTGATGGCGCTGACGCCGGTGCGGCGCGTTCGCAACGCGGTCATGAAGGACCTCGGCCTGCCCGACGACATCCTGCAGTTCGTCAACTACCCGACGCGCTTCGACTGCCGCGAGGCGCAGGCGGCGCTCAAGGGCAGCGGGATCGAATGCCCGCGGCTCGACGACTACGCGTGGGTGCTCTGGGACTACTGGGAGCGCCATCTCGATCCGGACCTGTTCATCGACCGGACCCTGAAGGGGCAGGTCGCGGGCAAGGTCGTCCTGGTCACCGGGGGATCGTCCGGCATCGGCCTGGCGGTCGCACGCCGGATCGCGGCGGCCGGCGCGACCACGGTGATCTGCGGGCGCGACCAGGACAAGCTCGACGAGGCACGGCGCGTGGTCGAGGCCGACGGCCACGAGCTCGTCACCTTCGCGGTGGACCTCGCCAGCATCGAGGACTGCGACCGGATGACGCGCTGGCTGGTCGACCGCTTCGGCGGCGCCGACGTGCTGGTGAACAACGCCGGCCGCTCGATCCGGCGCGGCATCGAGTCGAGCTTCGAGCGCTTCCACGACGTCGAGCGCACGATGCAGCTCAACTACTTCGGCGCGGTGCGCGTCACGATGGGTCTGCTGCCGAAGATGATCGAGCGGCGCCGCGGCCACATCGTCAACATCAGCTCGATCGGCGTGCTCACCAATGCCCCGCGCTTCTCGGCGTACGTCGCCTCGAAGTCGGCCCTCGACGCCTGGACGCGCTGCGCCTCCAGCGAGTTCGCTGACGTCGGCATCACCTTCACGACGATCAACATGCCGCTGGTGCGCACGCCGATGATCGCGCCCACCAAGCTCTACCAGAACGTGCCGACGCTGTCGCCCGAGGAAGCGGCGGACCTCGTGAGCCAGGCGATCGTCTACAAGCCGGTGCGCATCGCCACGCGCCTGGGGATCGCGGGCCAGGTCATGCATGCGCTGATGCCGCGAATCATGCAGATCGTGATGAACACCGCGTTCCGGATGTTCCCCGACTCCGACGCGGCGCGCGGGGGCCGGGAGGCCGGCGGCAAGTCGCCCCAGCTCAGCGCGGACCAGGTCGCGTTCCAGCAGCTGATGCGGGGGATCCACTTCTAGCGGGCGCCGCCTCGATCGCGTCCAGCGCCTGCCGCCACGCGGCGCGATCGTAGGCCAGCTCGACATGGCCGCGGCCGAACAGCTCGACCGTGCGCGCGCCGGCGAGCGCGCGGATCGGCCGGGGCGGCCCGACGATATTGTCGTGCAGCGAGTGCACGATGGTGATCGGGGGCTGCGCCAGGCCGGCTTCCCGCGCCGCGAGCGCCTGCAGCCAGTCGCTGTCGAGCCGCATCTGCGCGACGTTGCGCCCGTGGCCGAGGCGCGCGATCCAGGTGCCGGCATGCGGCGTGCCGAGCGTGACCAGCGCGGCGATCGCGTCGCCGCCGCGCTGCGCCAGGAACGCGCGCGCCGCGAGGCCGCCCATGCTGTGCGCGACGATCGCGATCCGGGCCGCGCCGGTGCGCGCCCGGAGTCGCTCGACGCCGGCCGCGACGATCGCCGCGTAGTCGTCGATCGACCCGAACACCGGCTCCAGGTTCACGCCCTCGACTGCGTGTCCGCGCGCCGCCAGCCAGCGCGCGAACGGATGCCAGATCCCCCGGTTGCAGAAGTAGCCGTGCACCAGCAGCACCGGCGTTCGCGCACCATCGGTTCCGCTCGGCAGCGCGGCGGCCCCGTGGCGGATCTGCGCGTAGAAGAAGGTGCGCAGCGACGCGGCGATCTCGCCCAGCCAGGCGCGCAGCGCCGCGCCGAAGCCCGGCCGCAGCTCGGGCCGGAGGCGGCGCCGCAGCCAGCCGGTCACCGCGAACTGGGACGCGAGGATCGCGGCATCGACCAGCACCGGCACCGCGGCGGCGGCCAGCACGGCCGGCGCGAGGTCCCAGCCGCGCGCGCGATGCAGCCAGAGCGCGAGCGCGCCGACCCCGGCGGCGATCAGCGCCACCAGCGCTCCGAGCAGGCGGCGCATCATCGGCGCCTCATCCCGCGGGACCGGCCAGGGCGGGGGCGGGTCGACCGGTGAGGCGTGCCGCCAGACCGCTCGCCAGGCGCGCGGTGATCCCGTAGATCGACAGCTGCGGGTTCGCGCCGATCGACGTGGGGAAGATCGAGCCGTCGTGCACCGACAGGTTGGCCAGTTGCCAGTGCACGCCGTCGGGCCCGACCACCCCGCGCTGCGCGTCGCCGGCGATCGGGCAGCCGCCCATCACGTGCGCCGAGACCACGCGCATCAGCAGCGGCCGCATCGGCAGCGCCCCGATCGCGGCGCGGGCCTCGGGCCAGCTGCGGTAGCCCCCGGCGTGCTCGTGCACCGGATAGACCGCCTGCGCGCCGGCCTCGAATTGGATCTGCGCCATCGTCAGCAGCGCGCGCCGGGCGCCCTCGAGGACGAACCCGGTGAGCGGATAGTCCAGGACCGGCGAGCCGTCGGCGCGCAGCTCGATCTGTCCGCCGGGCGCCTCCGGGTGGAAGCCGTCGCGCAGCAGCGCCAGCAGCGCGTGCGTGTGCGCGAAGGCCTTCATCTGCTCCGCATGGGCGGTGCCGAAGCCCTGCAGCGTGGTCGCGAACAGCACCGGGTGGATCGGGGGCGCCTCGAGCTTGTACCCGATCGGCCCGTCGAGCGGCCCGCCGTCCAGGAAATGGTCGCTGTAGCGCGTCTGCGGCGCGCCCGCGAAGCCGTTGATGGGCTGCTCGAAGCGGGCCGCGGAGACCACCGTCGGATGCAGGAAGGTGCGCGTGCCGAGGAGCCGCTGCGGGTCCGGTGCGCCGGAGCGCAACAGGATCGCCGGGCTGTTGATCGCGCCGCCGGCGAGGACGTAGTGCGCGGCGCGCACCCGTGTGCGCCGGCCGTCCGGGCGCAGGCCCGCGGCGTCGAGCCATTGCAGCTCGAGCGTCGCGACGCGCCCGTCGACGATCTCGAGCCGCGTCGCCCGCGCGCGCGTGAGCAGCGTCGCGCCCGCGTCGAGCGCGGCCGGCACGGTAGTCACCAGCATCGACTGCTTGGCATTGACCGGGCAGCCCATCCCGCAGTAGCCCAGGTCCAGGCAGCCGCGCACGTTGCGCTGGATCGCCGGCACCGGGATGCCGAGACGTCCGGCGCCGCGGCGCAGCAGGTCGTTGTTCTCGTTCGGCGGCGCCAGCCAGGGCCCGATCGAGAGCCGGCGCTCGACGCGCTCGAACCAGGGGAACAGCGCCTCCGGGGTGAAGTCGGCGAGCCCGTAGCGTTCGCGCCACCAGGCGAGGGTCGGCTCGGGGGTGCGGAAGCTCGAGGTCCAGTTGACCGTCGTCGAGCCGCCGACGCAACGCCCCTGCAGGATGTTGATCGCCTTGTCTTTCGTCTTGCGCGCGGCCGATTCCTGGTACAGCTGGGGGTAGGCATCGGCCTCGCGCATCCGGAAGTCGCGCGAGCTCTTCAGCGGGCCTTCCTCGATCATCAGCACGCGCAGGCCGGCGCGGGCGAGGATCTCGGCGCTGATGCCGCCGCCCGCGCCGGTCCCGACGATGGCGACATCGCAGTCCAGTCGCGCGGGCAGGTCGGCGGCGCTGGCGTCCAGCACTTTCCAGCCCCGGGCCAGGCCCTCGACGATCGGATCCGGGACGCGGCTCATCGTCGGGGCGCCCGCTCGGGCAGGGGAAGGGTCGTGGATCTCATAGCTGCGGTGGCCCGTCGTAGCCGATCGCCGCCCAGTGAGCGGGTTCGGCATACCAGCTTCCGGTGACCAGGTCGTGCAGCGCGTGGTAGGCGCTCTGCAGCAGGGTCAGCCGGTGGGTGCGCCACGCCTGGAGCACCGCCGAGACCTCGGCGAGGCCGGCGTCGCGCCACGGCATCGTCAACCCGGTGAGCGCGAGGCGCGTCGGCGCGAGCGCCGCGAGCGCGAACAACTGCGCCAGCTCGTCCTGGGCGGACGGCGACAGCGCCGCGATCGCCTGCTCCACCGCGTCGATCGTCCGGTCGATCGCGGGCGCGCGCTGCGCGGCCGTCGCCGGCAGGGCACCGTCGAGGACTGCGGGGACGACCCCCGCCAGGACCTCGCGCCGGTTCGCCGCCGGATCCCGGCCGGCCAGCCAGGAAGCGGCGCCGGCCGCGGCGAGCAGCGTGCCGCCGGCGAGGCCCAGCTTGAGGAACGTCCGGCGTCGAACCATGCGCCGATTCTAGGGGAGGCCACTAGAGCTCCATCTCTAAAGCGGGGCACCGGCGCTTGGTCGTCGCGCCGGGCTGCGGCAGACTCCCTGCCCATGGACCACGGAGAGCGGCTGCAGGCGGCGGCGCGGGAAGTCGCGCAACTGCGTCTGGCGATCGCGGCGGACCCCCGGGCCCAGGCCTGGGGGCATGCCGTGAAGCACTGGCAGGCGAGCCGGCTCGCGCGCACGCATCGCGACCTGCTCGCCGAACCGCGCTACGGTCCGGCGGGGCGGTTCTTCCTGGAAGATCTGTACGGCGCCAAGGATTTCTCGCAGCGCGACGACGAACTGACGCGGATCGTCCCGACGCTGGTCCGGCTGCTTCCCGACGCGGCGCTGGCCACGATTGCCGACGCGATCGAGATGGACGCGCTCTCGGAGCGCCTCGACGACGCCCTGGCGCGGCGGCTGCGCGAGCCCGATCCGGCGGCGATCGTCGAATCCGCGTACGCCGAGGCCTACCGGGGCGCCGGCAGTCGCGACGAGCGCGAGCGCCAGCTCGCGCTGATCGTCACCATCGGGCGCTCGCTGGACCGGCTGGTGCGCCATCCGATGCTCGGGCGACTGCTCAGGATGATGGCCGGTCCGGCCCGGGTCGCGGGCCTGGCGCAGATGCACGACTTTCTCGCGCGCGGCTTCGAGGCGTTTCGCGCGATCGGCGGGGCCTCCGATTTCCTGGCGCGGATCGAGCGCCGGGAGCGCGCGATCCTCGATGCGCTGTACGCTGGTGCGCAGACCGGCTGGGGCGACCCGCCCCCTTGAGCGCAATCCCCGGGACGGCTATAATCCCCGGTTCCTTGCCGCACGGCGCATCGACGCAAACTCGCCGGCGGCCTTCGTCCACAAGGTAAGCCCGCGCGACGGGCACGCGTCACCGGAAGCCGTCGGCGGCCAGTCGACCGCGGCTTTTCGCGTGGCGTCGTCGCGGGGCCGGCCTCACCAGGAGAACCGATGCGTCATTACGAGATCGTGCTGATCGTCCACCCCGACCAGAGCGAGCAGGTGCCCGCGATGATCGAGCGGTACAAGGCGATGATCGAAGCCCAGCAAGGCAAGGTCCACCGGATCGAGGACTGGGGTCGGCGCCAGCTGGCCTACCCGATCCAGAAGGTGGCCAAGGCCCACTACGTGCTGGTCAACATCGAATGCGGCAAGCCGACGCTCGACGAGCTCGAGCATGCGTTCCGCTTCAACGACGCCGTGCTGCGCCACCTGATCGTCGCCATGAAGAAGGCGGAGACGGGCGCCTCGCCGATGTGGAAGCAGATCCAGAAGGAAGAGGCCCGCAAGGCGGCTTCCGAGCCTGCGCAGGCTTGACGGAGCCCGGTGCGGGCAGCGCCGCGGTGACGCAGCCTTCCGAATGACGCAGCCTTCCGAAGCGGCGGCCAATCCCGGGGCGGTCAATCCCCAGGCGGCCAATCCCGAGGCGGCCAATCGCATCGAGCTGTCGGGCGTGCTGGTCGAGCGCGAGGCGCTGCGGTACACCCCGGCCGGGATCGCGATGCTGGATGCGCGCCTGAGCCACGACTCGGAGGTGCACGAGGCGGGCCACCCCAGGCGGCTCGAGTTCGAGCTGGCGCTGCGCTTCGCGGGGGCGATCGCCGCGCGTGCCGAGGGTCTCGCCCCGGGCGCGCGGATCCTCGTCACCGGGTTCCTCGCGCCGCGCCGCCGCCAGTCGAGAACGCTCGTGCTGCACGTCACCGGATTCGCCTCGCAGGATCGATCAACTCACTGAATTCGACAGGAAAAGAGAACACACCATGGCTACATTCCGCCGCGGCTCCAAGGACAAGAAACCTCGCCGTCCGTCGCAGAGCGCGCTGTTCAAGCGCAAGAAGTTCTGCCGCTTCACGGCCGAGAAGATCGAATGGATCGACTACAAGGACGTCGACCTGCTGAAGGACTTCATCACCGACACCGGCAAGATCATCCCGGCGCGGCTGACCGGGACCAAGGCCCGCTATCAGCGCCAGCTGCAGGACGCGATCAAGCGGGCGCGCTTCCTCGCGCTGCTGCCGTACACCGACAACCATTGAGCCGGGAGATACCGCGATGCAAGTCATCCTGCTCGAAAAACTCGTCAACCTCGGCCAGCTCGGCGACGTCGTCCGGGTCCGCGACGGCTACGCGCGCAACTACCTGATCCCGCAGGGCAAGGCGCGTCGCGCCACCGAGGCGGCGATCAAGGAGTTCGAGGTGCGCCGCGCCGAGCTCGAGAAGGTACAGGCCGACCGCCTGGCCGCGGCCCGGGCGCTGGGCGAGAAGCTCGACGGCGCCACCATCCGGATCGCCGAGAAGGCGGGCGTGGACGGCCGGCTGTTCGGTTCGGTCACCAACTTCGACATTGCCGAGAACCTGAAGAAGCAGGGCTTCGCGGTCGAGAAGGGCATGGTTCGCATGCCCTCGGGGCCGCTGAAGACGATCGGCGACACCACCGTCGACGTGGCGCTGCACAGCGATGTCGTGGTGCAGATCACGGTGTCGGTCACGCCCGAGGCGGCCTGATCCGCGCGACGTCCGGCCGTGCCAGCCCCCGGGCGGGGCCGGCACCCGCCGCTATCGCGGCGCCGGGGTGATCCCGATCCGCGTTTTCTCTATGATGCGGCATTGACCTTCCGGTCCGACGCCGCTCCCGAGCCCCGATGTCCGCCGTCCCCAGTTCCTCGCCGGGCGACGATCCGCAGATCGCCGCGCTGCGCGTCCCCCCGCACTCGATCGAGGCCGAGCAGGCGGTGCTTGGCGGCCTGCTGCTGGACAACATGGCCTTCGATCGCGTGGCCGACCTGCTGCGCGAGGAGGATTTCTACCGGCACGACCATCGGCTGATCTGGCGCCAGATCGCGCGCCTGATCGAGCGCAGCCAGCCGGCGGACGTGGTCACCGTCTACGAGGCGCTGCAGTCGCTGGGCAAGGCCGACGAGGCGGGCGGGCTCGCCTACCTGAACTCGCTGGCGCAGGAGACGCCGTCGGCGGCCAACATCCGCCGCTACGGCGAGATCGTCCGCGACCGCGCCATCCTGCGCAAGCTGATCTCCACCTCCGACGAGATCTCGACCTCGGCGCTGAATCCGCAGGGCAAGGACACCCGCCAGCTGCTCGACGAGGCCGAGTCGAAGGTGTTCCAGATCTCCGAGGACGGCGCGCGCGGTCAGGCCGGGTTCCAGCCGCTGCCCGACCTGCTCGGGAAGGTGGTCGAACGCATCGACGAGCTGTACAACCAGAACAACCCGAACGACGTCACCGGCGTGCCGACCGGCTACGTCGACCTCGATCGCATGACCTCGGGCCTGCAGCCGGGCGACCTGGTCATCGTGGCCGGCCGCCCGTCGATGGGCAAGACCTCGCTCGCGCTCAACATCGCCGAGCACGTCGCGGTCGATCAGGGCTTGCCGGTCGCGGTGTTCTCGATGGAGATGGGCGCGACGCAACTGGCGATGCGCCTGGTGTGCTCGGTCGGGCGGCTCGACCAGCAGCGGTTGCGCACCGGCCGGCTCGTCGACGACGACTGGCCCCGCCTGACCAGCGCGATCCAGAAGATGCAGGATTCCCAGCTGTTCATCGACGAGACGCCGGCGCTCAACGCGCTCGAGCTGCGCGCGCGCTCGCGCCGGCTGTCGCGCCAGTGCGGCAAGCTCGGCCTGATCGTGGTCGACTACCTGCAGCTGATGTCGGCCACCAGCAGCGGCGAGAACCGCGCGACCGAGATCTCCGAGATCTCGCGCGCGCTCAAGGCGCTGGCCAAGGAGCTCGACTGCCCGGTGATCGCGCTGTCCCAGCTGAACCGTTCGCTCGAGCAGCGGCCGAACAAGCGGCCGGTGATGTCGGACCTGCGCGAGAGCGGCGCCATCGAGCAGGATGCGGACGTGATCGTCTTCATCTACCGGGACGAGGTCTACAACCCCGACTCGACCGACAAGGGCGTCGCCGAGATCATCATCGGCAAGCAGCGCAACGGCCCGATCGGCACCGTGCGCCTGACCTTCGTCGGCCAGTACACCAAATTCGAGAACTTCACCGCGGGCGCCTGAGCGCCGCGCCGGCGCTCAGAGCGCGTCGGTGGCGAAGTCCGCCAGGCGCGAGCGCTCGCCGCGCTGCAGCGTCACGTGTCCCGCGTGCGCCCAGCCCTTGAAGCGATCGACGACATAGGTGAGGCCGGACGAGCCTTCGGTCAGGTAGGGCGTGTCGATCTGGGCGATGTTGCCCAGGCAGACCACCTTGGTGCCCGGGCCGGCGCGGGTGATCAGCGTCTTCATCTGCTTCGGCGTCAGGTTCTGCGCCTCGTCGATGATCAGGTACTTGTTGCTGAACGTGCGCCCGCGCATGAACGACAGCGCCTTGACCCTGACCCGGCTGCGGATCAGGTCGTTCGCGGTGGCGCGCCCCCATTCGCCGGCGGCCGGGTCGCTCTGGTTGAGCACCTCGAGGTTGTCCTCCAGCGCGCCCATCCAGGGCTGCATCTTTTCTTCCTCGGTGCCCGGCAGGTAGCCGATGTCCTCGCCGACCGGGACCGTGGCCCGCGTCATGATGATTTCGCTGTGGCGCTTGGTTTCCAGTACCTGAACCAGTCCGGCCGCCAGTGCGAGCAGCGTCTTGCCGGTGCCCGCCTGCCCGAGCAGCGTGACGAAGTCGATCTCGGGGTTCATCAGCAGGTTCAGCGCGAAGTTCTGCTCGCGGTTGCGCGCGGTGATGCCCCAGACGGCGTTCTTGTGGTGCCCGTAGTCGCGCAGCGTCTGGAGGACGGCGGTGCGGCCGGCGATCTCGCGGACCTGCGCCGCCAGCGGCATCTCGCCCTCGAAGTGCACGAACTGGTTCAGCACCAGCGAGGACACCAGCGGGCCGCTGATCCGGTAGAACGTCTGGCCGCCCTGCTGCCAGGACTCGACGCCCTTGCCGTGCTTCTCCCAGAAGTCGGCCGGCAGCTGGAGCACGCCGGTGTAGAGCAGGTCGGTGTCTTCGAGGACCTGGTCGTTGAAGTAGTCCTCGGCCGGCAGGCCCATCGTGTGGGCCTTGATCCGCATGTTGATGTCCTTCGACACCAGCACGACCTGCCGCTCGGGCAGCCGGTCCTGCAGCGCGCGGACCACGCCGAGGATCTGGTTGTCGGCCTTGCCCATCGGCAGGCTCGACGGAAGCATCGGCGCGATCGCCTGGGTCTGGAAGAACAGGCGCCCGTGCGCGTCGCGGTTGCCGAGCGACGACAGCGAGATGCCCTGGTCGATGTCGCCCTCGCCGGCGATCAGCGCGTCGAGCGAGCGGCTGACCTGCCGGGCGTTGCGCGAGACTTCCGACATCCCCTTCTTGTGGTTGTCGAGCTCCTCGAGCGTCATCATCGGAAGGTAGACGTCGTGCTCGGCGAACCGGAACAGGCTGCTCGGGTCGTGCATCAGCACGTTGGTGTCGAGCACGAACAGCTTGGGTACCTGCGCCGCCTGGCGGCGCGGCGTCGCGGTCGGGGCCTGGCGCGTGCCCCGCCGTCGCGCCGGCGGTGTCTGGACCGAAGGGAGCGGAACGGACGCGGGCGCAAGGGCAA
>JBDHRX010000195.1:0-3198 GCA_039807785.1 Burkholderiaceae bacterium | reverse complement strand
CGGCGGCTCCGGAGGCGGGCCGCGCGGCGAGGGTTGAGTCGCGCTCGCGGAGCGCCAGGGCCGGCAGACAATGCCGGCGGATCGGATTTCGGGCTATAATCCGCTATTAACGAATCGCCGCTTCGGCAGTCGCGATTCCGCGTCCCGGTCGACGTCAACCGGCGGCGCGGGCGCTTCCGGCACGGGCGGCGTGCTCTAAGAAATGGGCTCGCAAGGCCCATTTTTTTTTCCGGTCGCGCTGGCACCGACGGTGCGGCGGGCCGCAACGGAAGGCAAGGGGCCGGCAGCTGCCGGCGGGGAGGCGAGAGTGTCCGCATTGATGACGTCGGCGCAGGCGATCATCGAGCGCACCCTGGCCGGAATGGGTTACGAGCTGGTCGACCTCGAATACGCACAGAACGGCCTGCTGCGCGTCTTCATCGACGGGCCGTCGGGCATCGCGATCGAGGACTGCGAGAAGGTCAGCCGGCAACTGTCGCATGTCCTGACGGTCGAGGACGTCGACTATGCGCGGCTCGAGGTGTCGTCGCCGGGCGTCGACCGCCCGTTGCGCAAGCCGGCCGACTTCGAACGCTTCGCCGGCGCCGAGATCAGCATCCGCCTGCGCCGGCCTTTCGAGGGGCGGCGCAACTTCGAGGGCGTCCTGACGCTGGAGGGCGACGAGCGCTACGGCCTCGAACTGATCGAGCGCGCGCCCGAACCGGCGCGCGGCCGGGGCGCGAAAGGCGGTGGAGGCAAGGGCGGCAACAAGGGTAGCGCCGGCAAGGGTAGTGCCAGCGAGGGCAGCGCAGGCAAGGGTGACGCAGGCAAGGTCGGTGCAGGCAAGGTCCGCACAGGCCGGGGCGCCCCGGACGGCATGCCGGCGGGGGGCACGGACGACGCCGGGGATGCGGCGGCGGGCCGAAAGCTGGTGTTCGTGCTCGACGAGATCGAGCGGGCTCGGCTGGTGCCGAAGCTGAAGTTCCAGGAGAGGCGGAAATGAGCCGGGAAGTGTTGTTGCTGGTCGATGCGCTGGCGCGTGAAAAGAACGTGGCGCGCGACGTCGTCTTCGGCGCCCTCGAGAGTGCGCTGGCGTCGGCGACGAAGAAGCGCTTCAAGGAGGAAGTCGACGTCCGGGTGTCGATCGACCGCATGAGCGGCGAGTCCGAGTCGTTCCGGCGCTGGCAGGTGGTGCCCGACGGCGAGCTCGAGGACCACGACATCCAGATCATCCTGTCCGAGGCGCAGAAGCAGATCCCGGACATCCAGGTCGGCGACTATATCGAAGAGGAGCTCGAGCCGGTCGACATGGGGCGGATCGGCGCGCAGGCGGCCAAGCAGGTGATCCTGCAGAAGATCCGGGACGCCGAGCGCGAGCAGATCATCAACGACTTCCTGGCGCGCGGCGAGTCGATCCTCTCGGGAACCATCAAGCGCATGGACCGCGAGGGCGCGATCGTCGAATCGGGCAAGGTCGAGGCGCGCCTGCCGCGCGACCAGATGATCCCGAAGGAGAACCTGCGGGTCGGCGATCGCATCCGTGCCTACGTCGCGCGGATCAACCGCGAGGGGCGCGGCCCGCAGCTGATCCTGTCGCGCACCGCGCCGGACTTCATCCGGCACCTGTTCGCCAACGAGGTGCCCGAGATCGAGCAGGGCCTGCTGGAGATCAAGGCGGCGGCGCGCGACCCGGGCGTCCGGGCCAAGATCGCGGTGCATTCCAACGACCGGCGCGTCGACCCGATCGGCACCTGCGTCGGCGTGCGCGGCTCGCGCGTGCAGGCGGTCACCGGAGAGCTCGCGGGGGAGCGCGTCGACATCGTGCTGTGGTCGGAGGATCCGGCGCAGTTCGTGATCGGGGCCCTGGCGCCGGCCAACGTCTCGTCGATCGTCGTCGACGAGGACAAGCACAGCATGGACGTCGTGGTCGACGAGGACAACCTCGCGCTCGCGATCGGCACCGGCGGCCGCAACGTGCGGCTCGCCTCCGAGCTCACCGGTTGGCAGATCAACATCATGAGCGCCGACGAATCGGCGGCCAAGAGCGCCGGCGAGCGGCAGACGGTACGCGAGCTGTTCATGGCCAAGCTGGACGTCGACGAGGAGATCGCCGACATCCTGATCGACGAGGGCTTCACCACCGTCGAGGAAGTGGCGTACGTGCCGATCAACGAGATGCTCGAGATCCAGTCGTTCGACGAGGACACGGTCAATGAGCTGCGCAACCGCGCGCGCAACGCGCTGCTGACCGAGGCGATCGCGACCGAGGAGAAGATCGGCACGACCGCCGAGGATCTGCTGTCGCTCGAGGGCATGGACCGGGAGCTCGCGGCCAGCCTGGCCGACGCCGGGGTGCACACGCGCGACGAGCTGGCCGAGCTGGCGGTCGACGAGCTGGTCGAGGCGACCGGGATCGACGAGGAGCGGGCAAAGGACCTGATCATGAAGGCGCGCGCCCACTGGTTCGAGGCCGACGAGCAGGCGGGCGAGGCCCAGCCCGGACAGGAACGGGCGCAGGCATAACGGTAACGTCGGGCGGCGCGGGGCGCGGAAGCGCCCCGGGGAAGTCCGCCCATCGAGGGACGGCGCGGGCCTGTAACGAGGCCCGGGAAGGATGAGCATGGCGAGTACGAACGTGGCGAAGTTTGCGGCGGAGCTGAAGATGCCGGCCGAGGCGCTGCTCGAGCAGCTGAAGGCTGCCGGTGTCAGCAAGCAGTCGCCGGAAGACGAGCTGACCGAGGCCGACAAGGAGCAGTTGCTGCTCGCGCTGCGCCGCGCGCACGGCGGCGACGATGGGCCGAAGCGCCGGATCACGCTGACGCGCAAGCAGACGTCGGAGATCAAGCAGGCCGACGCGACCGGCAGGGCGCGCACGATCCAGGTCGAGGTGCGCAAGAAGCGCGTCTTCGTCAAGCGCGATGCCGGGGATGCCGGCACGATCGAGGTCGCCCCGGCCGAGCCGGTCGAGACGCCGGCGCTGCCGAGATCGGTGGTCGACGAGGAGCAGCAGCGGCTGCGCGAGGCCGAGGAGGCGCGCCAGCGCGAGCTGCTCGAGCGCCAGGCGGCCGAGCTGCGCGAGAAGCAGGAACGCCTCGAGCGTGAGCGCCTGCGCGAGGAAGCGGCGGCGGCCGAGGCGCTGCGTCGCGAGGAAGAGGCGCGGCGCGAGGCCGAGCGCGCGGCCGCGCTCGACATCGCGGCCGAGGGCGACGAGCGCGAGCG
>JBDHRX010000051.1:0-20668 GCA_039807785.1 Burkholderiaceae bacterium | reverse complement strand
CTCGAGCCGCGCGATCGCCGGCCGCAGCAGCAGCGCGGCGAGCAGGCAGGCCGCGCCCGCGGCGGCCACCGCGACGCGCCAGCCGGCCGCCTGGAGCGCCCAGGGCATCGCCAGCCCGGCGAGCGCCACGCCGACCGGGACGCCGGTCTGCTTGATCGAGAAGAAGATGCCGCGGCTCGCCGCCGGGGCGTGCCGGCCCAGCAGGCTGGTCGACGACGGGTTGATCATCCCGTAGCCGGTGCCGAACAGCGCCGCGGCCAGCAGCAGCGACAGCGGCTGGCCGGCGGTCGCGACGAAGGCGCCCAGCGCGAACGCCGCCATCGAGGCCTGGCTGATCGCCACCGCGCCGACGCGCGCGACCCAGCCGCCGCAGACCAGCCCCGAGAGCATCGCCGCCAGGTAGGCGAGCCCGACGAACAGCCCGAGGCGGTCGGCGCCGAGGCCGAGCGCCGGGGCGACCGCCGGCGCGATCACCGCCGGCACGCTGAGCAGCATGCTGCCCAGGACCTGGACGCCGAGGGTCGCGCCGAGCGCGAGCAGCGGACGGGCGGGCGGCGCCGCGTTCGGGAACGTGGAGGAAACGGGCATGGCGGGGCTCGACGGTCCCCAGTCTACGCGACGCGCGGCTGCCGCGAATTGCGCTACGCTCCGGCCTTGGAGACTCACGAGACAAGGCATGGCCGGTGATCGACGACAGTCCGGGTTGCCCGCCGCGCGCGGGCTCGCGCCGCTGCGCTGGCTGGCGCTGCTGGCCGTCGCCGGCGCGCTCGGCGCCTGTGCGTCGCTGGGCTTCATGACCGATCCGCATCCGCCCGTGGTGTTCGTCCACGGCAACGGCGATTCGGGCGCGCTGTGGCAGACGACCCTGTGGCGCTTCGAGTCCAACGGCTGGCCGCGCGAACGCCTGGTTGCGATCGACATGCCGCTGCCGTACGCGCGCGACGACGACGCGCGGCCGCAGCCGGGCCGTTCGTCGACGGCGCAGCAGCGGCAGTGGCTCGCCGAGGCGGTCGAGCGGGTGCGGGCCCGCACCGGCGCCAGGAAGGTGGTGCTGGTCGGCAGCTCGCGCGGCGGCTATGCGATCCGCAACTACGTGCAGAACGGCGCCGGCGCGGAGACGGTCTGGCGCGCGGTGCTCGCGGGCACGCCCAACCACGGCATCTGGACCGGCGATTACCTGCCCGGCAACGAGTTCAACGGCAGCGGGCCGTTCCTCACCGCGCTCAACGCCCCGCAGGGGCCGAACGGCCTCGAGGTCGGCCCCGGCCCGCTGTGGCTGACGCTGCGCTCCGACGGCAACGACAAGTACGCCCAGCCGGACGGGCTCTGGATCGGCCGGCCCGGCATGCCCACCGGCGTGGACGCCGGCGGCCCGGCGCTGTTGGGGGCGATGAACGTCGTCCTGCCGGGGTTCGACCATCGCGAGCTCGCGTTCCATCCGCGCGCCTTCGAGTACGTCTGGGAGTTCATCACCGGCCAGCCCCCGGTGCGCACCGCGATCGTGCCCGAGTCGGCCCCGGTGCTCGACGGGCGGATCAGCCGGCCCGGCACCAATCTCCCGATGGCCGGCGTCGTGGTGCAGGTCTACGAGGTCGTGCCGCGTACCGGCGAGCGGCTCGGCGAGCCGGTGCACCAGCGCACGACCGGCGCCGACGGCCGCTGGGGACCGATGCCGGCGCGCTCGGACGCGCCCTACGAGTTCGTGGTCGCCGCGCCGGGGTTCGCGATCACGCACATCTATCGCTCGGCGTTCCCGCGGTCGTCGGACATCGTGCACATGCGGCCCGAGCCGAACCTGCCGGAAGCCGACCGCGCCGCCGGCAGCGTGGTCGTGATGAGCCGGCCGCGCGGCTACTTCGACCTGCGTCGCGACCGGATGAACCTCGACGGGGCGACGCCGCCGGGCATCCCGCCCGGCACCGCGGGCGTGTCGCAGTCCCGGCTGCGGCTGCCGGCGGGGCCGGTGCGCACCGTGGTGGCCGAGTTCAACGGGGAGCGGATCGCCGTGCGCAGCTGGCCCGCGAGCGAGAACCACGCGGTGATCGCGGAGCTGCACTACTAGGACCCTCCCGCCATGTCCCGATACTGGAGCCCGCTCGTCGCCGGCCTGAACCCCTATGTGCCCGGCGAGCAGCCCAGGCTCCCCGACCTGGTCAAGCTCAACACGAACGAGAACCCGTACCCGCCGTCGCCGGCGGTCGCCGAGGCGATCCGCGCCGAGCTCGAGCCGGCCGGCGCGTCGCTGCGCCTGTATCCCGACCCCGAGTCGGGAGCGCTGCGTGCCGCGATCGCCGGACGGGAAGGGCTCGCCCCGGAGCAGGTCTTCGTCGGCAACGGCTCCGACGAGGTGCTCGCCTTCGCGTTCCAGGGGCTGCTGGCCCAGGAGCGCCCGCTGCGGTTTCCCGACGTCACCTACAGCTTCTACCCGACCTGGTGCCGGCTCTACGGCATCGACTTCGAGCCGGTGCCGCTGGCCGACGGGTTCGTCCTGCGCGTCGACGACTACGCCGGCGGCGGGCCGGTGGTCCTGCCCAACCCGAACGCGCCCACCGGCCGCGCCGTCCCGCGCGCCGAGATCGCGCGCCTGGCCGCCGCCAACGCCGACTGGCCGGTGGTGGTCGACGAGGCCTACGTGGAGTTCGGCGCCGAGAGCGCGGCGCCGCTGGTGGCCGGGCACCCGAACCTGCTCGTCGTCCGCACGCTGTCGAAGTCGCACGCGCTGGCCGGCCTGCGCGTCGGCTACGCGCTGGGGCAGGCGCCGCTGGTCGAGGCGCTGGTGCGGTTGAAGGACAGCTTCAACTCATACCCGCTCGACCGCCTGGCCCAGGCCGGCGCCGCCGCGGCGCTGCGCGACGAGGCCTGGTTCGCGCGCTCGCGCGACGCGGTGGTGGCCAGCCGCGAGCGGCTGGCCGCGCAGCTCTCGGAGCTGGGCTTCGAGGTGCTGCCGTCGCGGGCCAACTTCGTGTTCGCGCGCCATCCGGGGCACGCGGGCGCGACGCTGGCGGGCGCGCTGCGCGCCCGCGCGATCATCGTGCGGCACTTCGCCAGGCCGCGCATCGACGCCTGGCTGCGCATCACCGTCGGCACCCCGTCGCAGTGCGATGCGCTGGTCGCGGCGCTCGGCGCGATCGTCGGCGCCGCGTCCGGCGGCCCGGCGGGCCCCGGCGCGGCAGCGACCGGAGCGTGAACCGGTCCTAGGCGCGACGGGCGTCGACCAGCAGCCGGGCCAGCTCGGCGAAGCCGGCGCCGCAGCGCTCGCGCGTGATCCACGCCGGCAGGGTCTCGAGCCGGGCGCCGAAGTCGAGCACGTTGGCGACGCCCACCGCGTTCGGGAAGAACGCGAACATCGGGGCATCGTTCGGCGAGTCGCCGACGAACACGCAGCGCTCGCGTTCGGCGTCGAGCTCCACGCCGAAGCGCTCGCGCATCATCAGGCGCGTCGTGGAGAGCTTGTCCCAGTCGCCGAACCAGCCGTTGACGTGGATCGAGCTCAGCTTCGCGTTCATGCCGGCCGCGCGCATCAGCGCCGCGATCCGGTCGATCGCGGCGGCCGGCAGCGGGGCGACGTCCTCGCGGAAGTCGATCGCCAGGTCGTACAGGCGGCAGAACTGGTCGGACGCCGGCGCGCAGCCCGGCACCTCGCGCAGGATCCGCTCGCGCACCGCCTCGAGCCGCGCTCCGAGGCGGGCCCGCGCCGCGTCGTCGAGCAGGTGCCGCGTGCGCAAGCGGCCGGCCTGCGCGTCGTGCCACATCCAGAAGGCGCCGTTCTCCCCGACGACCGCGTCGACCGGCCACATGCGCGCGATGTGGTCGCACCAGCCCGCCGGACGCCCCGTGACCGGCACCACCCTCAGGCCGGCGTCGCGCAGCGCCTCGAGGGCGTCGTAGGCCTGCGCGGTGAGCCGCCCGTCGGTGGTGAGCGTGTCGTCGATGTCGGCGAGCACGGTATGCACCGCGGCGGCATCGGCGCGCGCGAGCCCGGCGACCGGTCTGGGCGTCATCGGAGCGCCGCTCAGGCGAGCGTCACCAGGACCGGCTGGTGGTCCGACGCCTGTGTATCGCCGTCGACCCGGATCGCGCCCAGGCGCGGCAGCAGATCCTCGGTGGCGAAGATGAAGTCGCAGGGGTAGGGCGCGGGCCACTGGACGCGGTCGTGCACGCCGTTGGTCATCGGATGCGCCTGCCCCGGGTACAGCGCTTCCCACGTGTCGACCAGCCGGCTCGCCTCGCCGTTGGGCACCTGCATCCGCGCGTGCAGCGGGTCCTCGGGCCGGAAATTGAAGTCGCCCGTCAGGATCGCCGAGCGCGTCTGCGGCGCGCTGCGGAACGGGCCCTGCGAGTCGTCGCGCTTGCGCCCGGGCCGCGCGTGGTCGCAGGCCTCGGCATGCCGCGCGCGGATCGCCTCGACCTGGGCGCTGCGCTGCAGCCCCGAGTAGTACTCGAGGTGCGTCGTCATGACGCGGACCGGGCCGAGCGGGGTCAGCAGCGTCGTCTCGAGCAGCACCCGCGGCATGCTGATCGCGCGCGCGTCGCTCGGCCACGGCAACTGGATGCGCAGCGCCTGCGCGACCGGATAGCGGCTCAGGATCATGTTGCCGAAGGCGCGCCGTCCGCCCTCGGGCGCCGGCGCGTCGACCGCCGCGGCCGGGATCGGGGTGAAGCCGGGCAGCATGCGCGCGAGCGCCTCGAACTGGTTCTCGCCCCGGCTGCCGGCGAGCCCCGGGAAGCCGGCGGCGACCTCCTGCAGGCACAGCACGTCGAAGTCGGCCAGCGCGCGCGCGTGCGCGACGATGCGGGCCGGATCGACCCGGCCGTCGCAGCCCCGGCACCACTGGATGTTCCAGGTAATCAGTTTCATGATCGGGGTCCGTTCAACGAATTCCGGCGCGCATGAACGATTGCACGAACTGGCGCTGGAACAGGAGGAAGCCCACCAGCAGCGGCGCCGAGGTCATCAGCGTCGCCGCGGTGATGATCGACCAGTCGACGCCCTGGTCGGTCGACGAGAACACCTGCAGGCCGACGGTGAGCGGGCGCGTCTCGACCGAGTTGGTGATGATCAGCGGCCACAGGAAGTTGTTCCAGTGGTGGCTGACCGACACCAGCGCGTAGGCCAGGTAGACCGGCCTGGCGAGCGGCACGTAGACCTTGAGCAGCACCTGCAGCGCGCCGGCGCCCTCGACGCGCGCCGCCTCGTCGAGCTCGCGCGGCACCGTCTTGAAGGTCTGGCGCAGCAGGAAGATCCCGAACGCCGAGGCGAAGTACGGCAGCCCGATGGCGAGGATCGTGTCGCGCAGGCCCAGCGCGTTCATCGTCGCGTAGTTCTCGACGATCAGCACGTCGGGCATCACCATCAGTTGCAGCAGGACGAGGAAGAACATCAGGTCGCGGCCCGGGAACTCGTAGCGCGCGAACGCGTACGCCGCGAGCGTTCCCAGCACCATCTGCGCGGTCAGCACCATCGTCACCAGCGCGAAGGTGTTCAGGAAGTAGCGCGCGAACGGCGCGGCGTTCCAGGCGTCCCGGAAGTTGTCGAGGGTCATCGGGGCGCCCAGCTCGAAGCGCGTCGAGTACTCGGACGGGTGGAACGCGGTCCAGACCGCGTAGGCGAGCGGCAGCACCCAGAGCAGGCCGAGCAGCCACGCTGCGATCGACTCGATCGCGTGCGTCCCCGGGCTGGTGCGGAACGGATCGTTCATTGGTAGTGGGTCCGCCGGTCGAGCACGCGGAACTTCACGAACGCGGTGCCCCCCAGGATCGCCAGCACCACCACCGTGAGCGCCGCGGCGTAGGCGGAGTCCCAGAAGCTGAACCCGACCTGGTAGATGTAGTACAGCAGCAGCGCGCTGGCGTTGTCGGGGCCGCCCCGGGTCATCACGAAGATGTGGTCGACCATGCGCACCGAGTTGATCAGCGCGTTGATCAGCACGAACAGCGTCGTCGGCATCAGCAGCGGGAACAGGACGCGCCGGAAATACTGCGCCCGCGACGCGCCCTCCAGCGCCGCCGCCTCGGCCAGCGTCGGGGAGATCTGCTGCAGCGCGGCGAGGTAGAAGATCATGAAGAAGCCCGCCTCCTTCCAGATCGCGACCACCATCGTCGCGCCGAGCGCGGTCCGGCGGTCGCCGAGCCAGTTGTGGCCGGGCAGGCCGAGCGCGCCGGTGACCTGCTCGAGCAGGCCGTACTGCGGGGTGTAGAAGAACAGCCAGATGTTGGCCACCGCGATCATCGGCAGCACGGTCGGCGTGAAGTAGGCCAGGCGCAGGAAGCTCCGGCCGGCGATCCGGCCGTTGACCCAGAGCGCCATCGCGAGCGCGAGCGCGATCGAGACCGGGATCGTCCCGAGGGCGAACCAGAGGTTGTTCCAGAGCGCTTTCCAGAACACGGCGTCCTCGAGCATCAGCGCGTAGTTCTCGGGGCCGACGAACACCGCCGGCCGCGATCCCTTCGGCGTCGAGAACAGGCTGTGCCAGGCGGTGGCGACGGCCGGGAAATGCGTGAACGCGACCAGCAGCACCAGCGCCGGCAACAGCAGCAGCCAGCCGGTGACCTGCCACCGGCTGGCCGGGCGCGTCGCGTTCACGGCGGCCACGGGAGCGCCTCAGCGCCGGTACTGGCGCAGGATGCGGTCGGCCTCGCGCTGCGCGTCCTTCATCGCGTCGGCCGGCTTCTTCGACCCGGTGAGCGCGGCCTGCAGCCCGTCGTTCAGCGCCTTGGTCACGCGCTGGTTCTCGTGCGTCGAGAGCTCGGCCACCGAGAACTCGAGCTGGTCGCGCGCGACGAGGGCCTGCGGCACTTCCCGGGCGTACTGCTTCATCTCGGGCGTGTCCCAGGCCGCCGGCGTGACGGCGACGTAGCCGGTGGCGATGCTCCACTGCGCCGCGCGCTGCGGCGCGGTCGCCCATTTCGCGAACTTCAGCGCGGCGGCCTGTTCCTCGGGCGAGGTCTTCTTGAAGATGTAGAAGTTGCCGCCGCCGGTCGGGCTGCCGCGGCGCTTCTTCTCGGGCAGCATCGCGACGCCGAACGGGAAGCCGGCGTTGGTGCGGATGTTGGTCAGGTTGCCGGTGGTGGTCCAGATCATCGCCGCCTTGCGCTCGAAGAAGTCCTTCGGCGTGGTGCCCCACTCGATCACGCCGCCGGGCATCACCTTGTGCTTGGCCGACAGGTCGACCCAGTACTGCAGCGCCTCGACCACGCCGGGCCGGTCGAAGTAGGTCTGGTTGCCCGCCTCGTTCATCAGCAGCGCGCCGTTGGGCGTGGCCAGCCCCTGGAACAGCCAGTAGGGGAAGCCCGAGGACGGGATCTTCACGCCCCACTGGACGACGTTGCCGCCGGCGTCGGTCTTGGTGAGCTTCCTGGCGTACTGGACCATCTCGTCCCAGCTGGCGGGCGCGCGCTCGGGGTCGAGCCCGGCCTCCTTGAACAGCTCCTTGTTCCAGTACATCACGATCGTCGAGCGCTGGAACGGCACGCCCCAGGTCTTGCCGTTGGCGCGGCTGTTCATCATGAAGCTGTCGAAGAAGCCGCCGAGCCACTTCTTGTCGTCGGCGCCCGCGGCGAGCGCGTCGATCGGGACGATCGCATCCTCGTCGATCAGCGTGAACATGTCGGTCGACAGCAGCACCGCGATGTGGGGCGGCTGCCCGCTCTTGAACGCGGTGAGCGCCTTGACGATGCTCTCCTGGTAGGTGCCGGAGTAGACCGGCTTGACCTTGATGCCGGGGTTCTCCTTCTCGAAGTCGGCGGCCATCTGGTCGATCGTCTTGGTCACCGGGCCGCCGACGGCGACCGGATAGTAGAAGGTGAGCTCGACGGTCTTCTGCGCGTACGCGGGAAGCGCCGCGGCGATCGTCGATGCGGCGAGCGCTTTCAGCAGGTTGCGTCTCATGGCGTATTCGTCCTCCTTGGTGGGACAGCATGGGCGGGCGCTGCGGCGTGCCCGGGTCGGGTGTCGTCGCGCCGGCGGCCGGTCGCGGCGTCGAAGTAGTGCTCGGCGCCGGTTTCCCAGTCGAGCGAGATGCCGGAGCCGGGCGCGAGCTCGCGGCGCCCCGGCAGGCGCGCCGCGATCGTGTCGGCGCCGGCGGCGCAGGTGACGATGGTGTCGGCGCCGAAGTATTCGGCGCTCTGGACGACGGCCGGCAACCGGCCGCCGTCGGCGATGCGCACCTGCTCCGGCCGCACGCCGAGCCTGAGGTCGTCGCGACCGGGGACCGACACGATGTTCATCGGCGGCGTGCCGATGAACCGGGCGGCGAACAGGGTCGCCGGGCGCGCGTAGAGCTCGGCCGGCGCCGCGTCCTGCTCGATCCGGCCGGCGTTGAGCAGCACCACCTGGTCGGCCATGCTCATCGCTTCGGTCTGGTCGTGCGTCACGTAGACCATGGTGATTCCGAGCTTCTGCTGCAGCGCGCGCAGCTCGCGCCGCATCTCGTGGCGCAACTGCGCGTCGAGGTTCGACAGCGGCTCATCCATCAGGCAGACCGAGGTCTCGGCGATGATCGCGCGCCCCAGCGCGACCCGCTGCTGCTGCCCGCCCGAGAGCTGCGACGGCTTGCGCTCGAGCAGGCTCGAGAGGCCGAGCAGCCCGGCGACGCGCTCGAGCCGGCGCGCGTGGTCGCGGGCGGGTTCGCGGCGTACCTTGACGCCGAACAGGATATTCTCGCGCACGCTCAGGTGCGGGAACAGCGCGTAGGACTGGAACACCATCGCGATGCGGCGCTGCGCCGGCGGCAGCGGCGTGACGTCGCGGCCGTCGATCAGGATGCGGCCCGCGCTCGGCGCGTCGAGCCCGGCGATCATCCGCAGGGTGGTGGACTTGCCGCAGCCCGACGGGCCGAGCAGCACCACGAAGCTGCCTGCCGGCGCGGTGAAGCTCGCGTCGTCGACGGCCACCGCGGTGCCCCAGTGCTTGCTGACGTGTTCCAGTGCGATCGCGCTCATCGGGAGTCCGTCATTCGATCATCCGATTGTTTCGGATCGGTGTCGGTGCGCGTCGAACCAGCCGGCGAACGCGGCGCGCTGCGCGACGTTCATGTGCAGGCCGGCCTTGGTCCGGCGCCACAGGACGTCGTCGGCGCAGGTGGCCCATTCGCGCTCGACGAACCAGTCGACCTCGCGCTCGCACAGCCCGCCGCCGAAGTTCCGGCCGAGGTCGGCGGGGGTCCGGGCGTCGCCGAGGACCTCGTCGGCGAGCGCGCCGTGGCGCAGGAACAGCGCGTCGAGCAGCCCCGGCGGCAGCGCCGGACGACGCGCGCGCAGCGCGTCGCGAGCCGCGGCGACGTCGGGCACCGCGCCGGGCAGCGGCTCGCCGTCGGTCCAGCGCGCGCGCAAGGCGCCCAGCCAGGGTCGCAGCCGGTCCAGCGCGGCCTCGGCGAGCCGCCGGTAGGTGGTGATCTTGCCGCCGAACACCGCGAGTTGCGCGGCCCCGTCGCGCTCGTCGACCACCAGCGTGTAGTCGCGCGTGATCGACGACGGATCGTCCGCGCCGTCGTCGTAGAGCGGGCGGACGCCGGTGTAGCTCCAGGCGACGTCGCGCTCGGCGAGCGGACGCGCCAGGTAGCGATTGACCGCGTCGAGCAGGTAGCGGGTCTCGTCGGCGCCGATCGCGCGCGCCTCGTCCAGGCTCGAGACCGCGACGTCGGTGGTGCCGATCAGCGTGAAGCGCTGCTCGTAGGGGATCATGAACACGACGCGCCGGTCGTGGTTCTGCAGGATGAGCGCGTGGTCGCCGGGGTAGGCGCGCGGCACGACGATGTGACTGCCCTTCACCAGTTGGACGTTCGCCCGCACGTCGCCGCCGCAGGCGCCGAGCACCGGCTTCACCCAGGGGCCGGCGGCGTTGACCAGCACGCGGGCGCGCAGCGTGGCGCGGGCGCCGTCGCGGGCGTCCTCGACCACGGCGCGCCAGCCGCCCGCGTGCCGTTGCGCCGAGACGAAGCGGGTGCGCGGCAGCAGCGCGGCGCCGTGCATCTGCGCCGAGCGCAGCGTCAGGATCACCAGGCGGGCGTCGTCGACCCAGGCGTCGGAATAGGCGAAGCCGCGGGTGATGCGCGGATCGAGCCCGGCACCGTAGCCGTCGGGCGCGAGTTTCACCGCCTGCGACCCGGGCAGGCTGATGCGGCCGCCGAGGCGGTCGTACAGCCACAGGCCGGCCCGGATCATCCAGCCCGGCCGCAGGCCGGCCACCTGCGGCATCACGAAGCGCAGGGGACGCGCGATGTGCGAGGCCAGCCGCAGCAGCACCTCGCGCTCGGCCAGCGCCTCGGCGACCAGGCGGAACTCGTAGTGCTCGAGGTAGCGCAGCCCGCCGTGGATCAGCTTGGTGCTGGACGACGAGGTCGCGCCGCCGAAGTCGCCCTGCTCGACCAGCGCCACGCGCAGCCCGCGTCCGGCGGCGTCGCGCGCGATCCCGGCGCCGTTGATGCCCCCGCCGACCACCAGCAGGTCGACGTCGCCGGCCACGGGCGTCACGGGTTGCCTTCCCGCGAGGGGGGCGGCGACGCCTCGTCCTGCAGCAGTAGCCGGGCGGTGGGCTCGTCGACGATCAGCGTGTTGACGAAGCCGCCCGCGAGCGCCGCGCGCAGGCCGCCGGCCTTGCCGGTGCCGCTGGCCACGCAGATCGCGTGCTTCGCGCGCCGGAACAGCGCCAGGTCCGGCCCGCTGGCGCGCGCGTTCAGCGCGATGTCGGCATAGCTGCCGTCGGCGCGGAAGAACATCGTCGCGATGTCGCCCGCCACGCGGTCGCGGCGCAGGCTGCGCAGGTCGGCGGGCTCGAGGAAGCCGCCGCTGTGGACGTGGCTGGGCACCGGGTTCGAGACCGCGCCGACGCTGAACACCAGCACCCGGGCGCGCCGCTGCAGCGCCAGCAGCCGCTTCACGCTGCGCTCGCGCCACAATGCGGCCCGGGTCTCGGCGTAGTCGAAGAAGGCGGGCACCGGGAACGCGTGGGGGCGCGCCCCGTAGTTCTGCGCGATCCGCGTGACGATGTCGCTGCTGAAGGTGCTGTCGATGCTTTGCGCGGTGCCCGATCCGTTCAGAGCGACCACGTCGACGTTGGCCACCGGCTTCGGCGCGAGCTTCGAGGCGAGCTTGCGCAGCGTGGTGCCCCAGGCCACCCCGACGATGGTGTCGGCATCGATCACCGTGTTCAGGTACCCGGCCGCGAACGCGGCCACGCGTTCCAGCCACTCGTGCTCGTCGGCGGTCTCCGGGACCGCGACGACGCGGGCCGCGCGCAGGCCGAAGCGCTGGCGCAACCGCGCCTCGATGCCCTGCGGATGCTGGGCCGGGTCGTGGATGCGGATCTCGACCAGGCCGCGCTCGTGCGCGCGCGACAGCAGCCGCGAGACCGTGGAGCGCGATGTCGCCAGCTCGTCGGCGATCCGCGCGGTCGTCAGGTGCTCGTAGTAGTAGAGGCGCGCGACCCGGATGGACAGCGCATCCTGCTCGCTGGCGTTCATGCACGGATTTTCATGCAGATTGAACGAACGTGCAAGACCGGGCTGCGCGGTGCCCGTGCGAGACTGCGGGCATCGTCTTCCCGCCGGACGCGCCCATGTCCTCGAACCGCAACCGACTGCTGAACACCTTCGTCACCGGCCTGCTGGCCGCGCTGCCGCTGGCCGCGACCGTGCTGGTCTTCGTCTGGGCGGTGCGGCTGCTGGTCGAGTACCTCGGCCCGCGCAGCATCTTCGGACGCCTGCTGCAGACGCTCGGCCTCGGGATCGCGGAGTCGGAAGTGGCCCGCTACCTGCTCGGCGTGGCGATCCTGGTCGGCGCGATCCTGCTGCTCGGGGTCCTGGTGCAGACGCGCCTGCGGCGCGTGCTCGTCGTTGCGCTCGACGCGGTGGTGCAGCGCATCCCGGTGGTGCGCAACGTCTACGAGATGGCCAACAAGCTGGTCGGCCTGCTCGGCCAGCGCGACCAGCAGGGCATGCAGTCGATGCGGCCGGTGTGGCTGCACTTCGGCGGGGTCGGCGGCGTCGCGGTCCTGGGGCTGCTCTCGACCGGCGAGCCGGTGCGCGTCGGCGAGCTCGAGTACCTGGCGGTGCTGGTGCCGACCGCGCCGGTCCCGGTGGGCGGCGGCCTGCTCTACGTGCCCAGCGACTGGGTCACGCCCGCCGAGGTGGGCATCGACGGGCTGACCAGCATCTACGTGTCGATGGGCATCACCTCGAGGCAGCACCTGGGCGACGCGGCCCGGGCCTGAGGCCCCGGGGCGGCGGCCTCAGAAGGTGACCACGCTGGTGTCGGTCTCGACCCGCACCATGTCGCGACCGAGCGCGGCGACCACGCTGGCCGCGTAGCGCTCGGCCCAGGCGGCGTCCTGGCGGAACTGGCCGGCGCCCGCCGCCGCGGCCACCGCGAGCACCTTGTCGGCGATCAGCACCCGGCCCGACGCGCGCATCGGCTCGGCCCCGAGCGCGACGAACTGCTCGTCGAGCCAGCGGCGCGCCTCGTCCCCGCCCAGGACGAGCCGGGGACTGAGGCTGAACTCCAGGCCGGGCGCGAATCTGACGCTGACCTCGCTCGTCATCTTGGTCTCCGAGGGTCCGGGCGCAAGTCTGCCAGAACCGGGGCGGCGATGGACAGGCCGGGTCCCTAGACTCCCCAGGTGACGTCCTTGCCGGCCCGGTGCGCCGCCTCGAGCATCTCGATGAACGGGAATGCCCGCTGCGCGAGCGAAACGGGGTAGTCCTCGTCGCCGCCCGCGTTCGCGTCCGCCTCGCGATCGCCCGCGTCCTCGGCGCGCAGGGCCGCGCGTTCCTGGTCGATGGCCCTGCGCAGCGCGGCCACCGCCGCCGGCATCTGCGCGACCGTGACGATGCCGGTGGGCCCGGGCGCCTTGCCGATGATTTCCAGGATCCACTCCGCGACCGGCTTCGTCATGATGACCGACCCGGTGGCGCGCGACTTGAATTCGTAGATCATGCCTGCCCTCCGATCGGGACGCAGCCCGATTGATACCATACTCGCATGAATCCCCGATCCGAGCCGCGCCGGCCGCGCGCGATGCCGGCCGCGCTCGCCTGCGCCCTCGCGCTGGTTGCCTGCGCGCCTGACTACAACTGGCGCGAGATCGCGCCGCCGGATGCACGGTACCGGGCCATGCTGCCGGGCAAGCCGGCGTCGATGTCGCGGCCCATCGACCTCGACGGCCTCGCGGTGACCATGGCGATGAGCGGCGCGCGCGTCGACGACCAGTCGTTCACCGTCGGCGAGGTCACGCTGCCCGACGCGGCGCCGGCGACGCGCGAGAAGGCGCGCGCCGCGATGCGCGCGGCGATGGTGCGCAACCTCGCCGGCCGCGAAGCGGCGGTCTCGGAGGTCGAGGTGCCGGTGCTCGACCGCGCCGGCCGGACGCTGGCGACCCAGGGCGCGGTGCGCATCGAGGCGCCGGGCCGCGTCGCGCAGCGACCCGCGCACCTGTCGGCGCTGTTCGTCGCGCGCGGGAACCGGGCCTGGCAGGCGGTGGTCATCGGGCCGGCCGCCGATCCCGAGCACGCGGCGACGTTCCTCGATTCGTTCCGGATCGTCGAATGAAGGGCCGGCCGAGAAGATGAGCGAAGTCCTGCCCGGGCCGCTCGCGCGGCGCGTGTTCGCCGCCTTCGCGAGCGGCTACTTCATGTCGTACGCGCTGCGCTCGATCAACGCGACCATCGCCCCCGAGCTGGTCGCCGACTTCGGCCTGTCCAACGCGCAGCTCGGGGCGTTGTCCTCCGCGTACTTCGTCGCGTTCGCGCTCATGCAGATGCCGGTCGGCGTGTGGCTCGACCGCTTCGGTTCGCGCCGCGTGAACGCGACGCTGCTGCTGGTCGCGGCGGCCGGCTGCGTCGCCTTCGCGCTGGCCCAGAGCGCCACGGGGCTGTGGGTCGCCCGGGCGCTGATCGGCATCGGCGTCGCCAGCGCGCTGGCCGGCGCGCTGCGGGCGTTCCGCTTCTGGTACGCGGACGGCCGCCAGCAGCAACTGGCGGCGTGGATGCTGGTGGTCGGCACCTTCGGGGCGCTCGCGACCACGGTGCCGGTGCAGTGGGCCCTGCCGCTGATCGGCTGGCGCGGCGTGTTCTGGGTCGCCGCGGGCATGCTGGCCGCGGCGAGCGCAGCGATCGCGCTGCTGCTGCCGCGGGAAACGGCGCGGCTCACGCAGGCGGGCGCGTCGCCCTGGGCCGGCTACCGGGAGGTGTTCCGGGAGCCGTATCTCTGGCGCTTCGGCATCGTGGCGCTCGCCGTGCAGGCGAGCTTCATGGCATTCCAGGGGCTGTGGCTCGGGCCGTGGCTGCGCACCGTGCTCGGCATGGACGCCGCCGGCGCCGCGCAGGTGCTGTTCGTGCTGAACCTGGTGCTGTTGTTCAGCTACCTCGGGCTGGGCGTCGCCGTGCCGTGGCTCGCCCGGCACGGCTGGGCGACGCTGCGCCTGGTGACCTGGGGCTGCATCACCATCCTGGGCCTGGAACTGGCGATCGCGCTCGTGCCCGGCACCTGGGCCTGGCTGCTGTGGATCCCGCTGGCGATCGCGGCCACGACCCTCGCGCTGGTGTCGACGCATGTCAGTCTGTCGTTTCCCGAGAAGCTGACCGGGCGGGCGTATACGGGGTTCAACCTGCTGGCGATGGGCGGGATGTTCCTCACGCAATGGCTGTTCGGCGTGACGGTCGACCTGTTCGACGCGCCGGGCGCGGACGCCGCGCAGGGGTTCCGCCGCGCGCTGCTGGCGTGGGTGGCGCTGCAGGGCGTCGCCGTGGCGATCCTGGTGTTCTGGCGCGTTGGGCCGCCGGCTCCGGCGGCCGGCTAAGTGCGGTCGGCTAAGTACGGTCGGCTAAGCGCGGCCGGCTAAGCGCGCAGGTCGCGATCGAAGGCGATCACGTCGGCCGGCTGCGGGAAGGGATCGTCGCGGAACAGGCGGTTGGCGAGGTTGTGCGGATGCCGGGCGGCTTCGGCGAAGTCGAGCACCGGAGAGAGGCAGGCATCGTGCGCGAGCGCCGCCTGCGCCCACTCGTCGCGGGTGCGCGACGCGAAGCGCGCGGAAAAGCGCTCGATGGCCGCCGGCCAGCAGTCCCGGCGGTATTGCTCGCGCGGGTCGATCTCGCTCTCGAGGCCGGTCACGGCCAGCAGCCGGGCGTAGAACTTGGCCTCGAGCGCGCCGACCGCGACGAAGCGGCCGTCGGCGCAGCGGTAGCAGCGGTAGAACGGCGGCCCGCCGTCGAGCAGGTTGCTCGCGCGCGCGAGGCTCCAGAGCCCGCCCGCCATCAGGCCGTAGAACGTCGGCGTGAGCCCGACGGTGCCCGCCAGGATGCTGGTCTCGACGATGCCGCCGCGCTGCGTGATCGAGCGCTGCACCAGCTTGGCCAGCACGCCGACCAGCAGGTGCATCGCCCCGCCGCCGAAATCGGCGACCAGGTTCAGCGGCGGCACCGGCGCGTCCGCGGAGCCGATCGCGTTCAGCACGCCGGCGAGCGCCAGGTAGTTGATGTCGTGCCCGGCACGCTCGGCCAGCACGCCGTCGCGCCCCCATCCGGACAGGCGGCCGACGACCAGTCGCGGATGCCTGGCGAGCAGCGCTTCGGGCGCGAGCCCGAGGCGCTCGAGCACGCCGGGCCGGAAGCCCTCGAGCAGGACGTCGGCGGCGGCGAGCTCGTCATGCAGGGCCGCGAGGCCGTCGCCTTGCTTGAGGTCGAGCGCGAGCCGGCGCTTGCCGCGATTGAGCAGGTCGAACTCCGGCGGGAGGCGGAGGCCGAGGCCCGGGTCGACCGGCGGGGACACCCGGGTCACGCCGGCGCCGAGCGCGCGCAGCAGCTGGCCGGCGAACGGCACCGGGCCGATCGCGTGCAGCTCGACGACGGTGAGGCCGGCCAGCGGCAGCGGGGATGAAGAGGTCATGGGCGGGGTTCCTCGGCGGGCCGCGCGGCGTGCAAGGGGGCGCGGCGGACGACCGGATTGTAGGGTGTGCCGGCGCTCAGTGCGGCGCGTCGGCGCCGTCGAGGGCGCGCCGGTAGCCGACCGCTTCGGCGGCATGCGCGGCGCGCAGCGCGTCCGCGCCGGCCAGGTCGGCGATGGTGCGCGCGAGCTTGTGCGCCCGGTGCAGCGCGCGCGACGACCAGTGCCGGTGCCGCGCGACCCGCCGCAGCAGCGCCGCCGCGTCGGGCCCGGGGGCGCAGTGCCGGTCGATCTCGGGCGGCCCGAGGAACGCGTTCGGCCGGCCCTGTCGTGCGACCTGGCGTGCGCGCGCGGCGGCGGCGCGCGCCGCGATCGTCGCGCTCGGCTCGCCGTCCGCGCGGGCCATCAGCGTCGCTTCGTCGACCGGCCGCACGTTGACCAGCATGTCGATGCGATCGAGCAGCGGCCCGGACAGCCGGGCCTGGTAGCGCCGTACCTGCTCGGCGGTGCAGCGGCAGCGCGCATCGCCCAGGTGCCCGCACGGGCAGGGATTCATCGCCGCGACCAGCTGGAAGCGGGCCGGGAACTCGACCTGGCGGGCGGCCCGCGACACCGCGATGCGGCCGGTCTCCAGCGGCTCGCGCAGCGCCTCGAGCACGGTGCGCGAGAACTCGGGGAGCTCGTCGAGGAACAGGACGCCGTGGTGCGCCAGGCTGGCCTCTCCCGGCCTGGGATTCGCGCCGCCGCCGACGATGGCGGCCGCCGAGGCGCCGTGATGCGGCGCGCGAAACGGCGGGCGCCCCCAGTCGTCCGGCGCGAAGCGCCCCGCGAGCCCGGCGATGGCAGCGCTCTCGAGCGCCTCGTCGCGGCCCAGCGGCGGCTGGATCGACGCCAGGCAGCGCGCGAGCAGCGACTTGCCCGCTCCCGGCGGCCCGACCATCAGCAGGTTGTGGCCGCCCGCCGCGGCGATCTCGAGCGCGCGCTTGGCGCCCGCCTGGCCCTTGACGTCGGCCAGGTCGCCGTCGCCGGACGGTGCGACGGCGCGCACGCGCGGCGCGATGCGTTCGAGCGGACTCGCGCCGCGCAGGTGCGCGGCGACGCCGGCGAGGTCGAGCGCGCCCAGCAGGCGCGCCTCCTCGACCAGCGCGGCCTCGGCGCCGTTGGCGGCGGGAAGCAGCAGGGTGCTCGGCCGGGCCTCGCGCGATACCGCCAGCGCCATCGCCAGCGCGCCCCGGATCGGGCGGATCGCGCCGGTCAGCGAGAGCTCGCCGACGAGCTCGAGCGCCTCCAGCGGCTCGGCCGGGACCTGCCCGCTGGCGGCGAGGATGCCGATCGCGATCGGCAGGTCGAAGCGGCCGGACTCCTTCGGCAGGTCCGCCGGCGCGAGGTTGACCGTGAGCCTGCGGTTGGGGAAATCGAAGCCGGCGTGCAGCAGCGCCGCGCGGACGCGATCGCGGCTCTCGCGGACCTCGGCCTCGGGCAGCCCGACGACATGGAACGCCGGCAATCCGTTGCCGAGATGAACCTCGACACGCACCTCGGGCGCATGCAGCCCGAGCAGGGCGCGCGAGCGGACGACGGCGAGGGGCATCGGGAAGGCGGGCGTGACGTGCGGTGCCTTCCCAGTCTAGGGCCGGTGCGGCGCGGCCGGGCGCCCGGCGCTCGGCCTTGCGGCTCGGTCGCTCGGCCGAGTTGCTGCGTGGACGACGCCGGCGCCCGCGCCGGGGTTCCGGATGCCCGCGCGCAGGGCCCGGGCGCCGGTCAGGACGACGTCAGTCGCGCTCGGCGAGCCGTCGCTCGAGCTGCTCGACGCGTTCCTGCAGGCGCGCGAGGCGCTCGAGCTGCGCGTCGAACTCGTCGCGGGTGACCAGGTCGGCGCGCTGGAACGCCTGCGCCATCAGCGCCTTCAGGTTGCGTTCGACGTCGGCCGCCGGGCCGCTGCGCAGCAGCTCGGCCATCCGGGCCTGCAGGTCGGCCAGCAGTGAGGGGGGCGTCGCGCTCATGGTGAATCGAGTCTAGCACGGGGGTCGCCGGACGCCGCACCGGATCGGTGCGCGATGCCGGGCCGCACCGCATTGGCGCAGCCCGCGCCGCCGGAATGCACCAAGCTGCTTCCGGCGCCCGGGCCGGCGCGCGCGCGGATGCCGCTGGCACGGTCTATGCGTTGTCGGTTCCAGCGGCCCCGCCGGGGCCGGCGAACTCGAACCTCCTGCGGAGCATCCGGATCATGAAAAGGACCCTTCTCGCCGCTTCCCTCGCCTGCGCGGCCGGTGGCTTGCCGACCCACGCGCTGGCGCAGACGGCTGCCGCGACACCCGAGCACGCGTTCAGCGGCAACCTCAGCCTCGTGAGCGAGTATCGCTATCGCGGCATCGCGCAGACCAACGGCAAGCCGGCGCTGCAGGGCGGATTCGACTACGCGCACGCCAGCGGGCTGTACGCCGGCACCTGGGCCACCAACGTCAGCTGGCTGTCGGACGCCGGCGGCGGCGTGAGCAACAGCCTCGAGTGGGACGTCTACGGCGGCTACAAGGGCACGATCGGCGACTTCGGCTACGACGCGGGGCTGCTGTACTACTACTACCCGGGCCGCTACCCGTCGGGCTACAACTCGCCGAACACGCTCGAGCTGTACGTCGCGGGCTCGTGGAAGATGCTGACCCTGAAGTATTCCCACGGGCTCACCGACCTGTTCGGCGCGGTCGACAGCAAGGGCGCGGGCTACCTGGACCTGACCGGCAGCTTCGACCTCGGCGGCGGCCTCACCCTCGCCGCGCACGTCGGCCACCAGGCGATCCCGTCGGGATCGGTCGGCGGCGTGCCGGTGCGCTCGCGCAGCGACTGCTCGTACACCGACTGGAAGCTCGGCGTCTCCACCGAGTACGTCGGGCTCAGCTGGGGCCTGGCCTACATCGGCACCAACGCCAAGGGCGGCGCCGGCGAGTGCTATCGCAACGCGTTCAACCGCGACCTCGGCAAGGGCGCGGTCGTGTTGTCGGTCGGCAAGACCTTCTGACGGGAGGCACGCATGAAAATGATCACCGCAGTCATCAAGCCGTTCAAGCTCGACGAGGTGCGCGAAGCGCTGTCGGCGATCGGCGTCCAGGGCATCACGGTCACGGAAGTGAAGGGCTTCGGGCGGCAGAAGGGCCATACCGAGCTGTATCGCGGCGCCGAGTACGTGATCGACTTCCTGCCCAAGGTGAAGATCGACCTCGCGATCGCCGACGACCTGGTCGACCGGGCCATCGAGGCGATCGAGACCTCGGCCCGCACCGGGAAGATCGGCGACGGCAAGGTGTTCGTCTTCGACCTGGAACAAGTCGTGCGCATCCGTACCGGCGAGACCGGCAACGAGGCGCTGTAGGCGCATGGATACGCATCACGGAGAAATCACGATGAAATCGCTCTCTGGAATGACCGTCGCGGCGCTGGCGTCGATGCTCGCGCCCGCGGTGGCCCTGGCCCAGTCGGCGCCCGCGGAGGCGGTCAAGGCGACCGTCGACAAGGGCGACGTCGCCTGGATGATGGTGTCGACGGTGCTGGTGATCGCGATGACGGTGCCGGGGCTGGCGCTGTTCTACGGCGGGCTGGCGCGCACGAAGAACATGCTGTCGGTGCTGATGCAGGTGTTCGTCGTGTTCTCGCTGATCACGCTGCTGTGGGCGATCTACGGCTACAGCCTGGCGTTCACCGGAACCGGCCGGTTCTTCGGCTCGTTCGAGAAGATCTTCCTGAGCGGGGTGAGCCTCGAGACGCTGGCGGACACCTTCACCGAGGGGGTCAAGCTGCCCGAGTACGTGTTCGTCGCGTTCCAGGCGACCTTCGCCGGCATCACCACGGCGCTGATCGTCGGGTCGTTCGCCGAGCGGATCCGCTTCTCGGCGGTGCTGCTGTTCTCGGTGCTGTGGTTCACGTTCAGCTACCTGCCGATCGCGCATATGGTCTGGTACGGCGAAGGGCTGCTGTTCAAGGACGGGGCGCTCGACTTCGCCGGCGGCACGGTGGTGCACATCAACGCCGGCGTCGCGGGCCTGGTGGGCGCGTACATGGTCGGCAAGCGCATCGGCTACGGCCGCGAGGCGATGCCGCCGCATTCGCTGACGCTCACCATGGTCGGCGCCTCGCTGCTGTGGGTCGGCTGGTTCGGCTTCAACGCCGGCTCGAACCTCGAGTCGACCGCCGGCGCCGCGCTCGCGCTGCTGAACACGCTGCTCGCCACCGGGGCCGCGACGCTCGCCTGGAGCGGCGGGGAGGCGATGATCAAGGGCAAGGCCTCGATGCTGGGCGCCGCCTCGGGCGCCGTGGCGGGCCTGGTCGGGATCACGCCGGCCGCGGGGCTGGTCGGCCCGATGGGCGCGATCGTGATCGGCCTGGCGGCGGGGTTCGTGTGCCTGTGGGCGGTCACCTCGCTGAAACGGCTGATCGGCGCCGACGACGCGTTCGACGTGTTCGGCGTGCACGGGGTCGGGGGCATCGTCGGCGCGCTGCTCACCGGGGTATTCAACGCGCCCTGGCTCGGCGGCACCGGCGCGGCCGACTTCTCCATCGCCGGCCAGCTGCTGGTCCAGGCCAAGGGCGTCGGGATCACGATCGTGTGGTCCGGGGTGGTCGCGCTGGTGGCGTACAAGCTGGTCGACCTGGTGATCGGCCTGCGCGTGCCCGAGGACGTCGAGCGCGAGGGGCTCGACGTCACGTCGCACGGGGAGTCGGCCTACCACTACTGAGCCCCGGACGCGGCGCGAAGGCGGCCCGCGCCGAGGCGGCCGCGGTCACGGCGGGGCGGGCCCGGGGG
>JBDHRX010000050.1:0-20691 GCA_039807785.1 Burkholderiaceae bacterium | reverse complement strand
GCTCGGCGCCGGCGGCGGGACGCTCCCCGCCCCGGGCGCGGGCGGCAGCGCGACGGAGGCCCGCGCCTGGCTCGGCAACCTGCTGGTCCTCGCCTGCGTGGGCTGCGAGGCCGTCTACGTGATCCTCGGCAAGCGCCTGACCGCCTCGCTGGGGCCGCGCCGGATCTCGGCGCTGATCAACGCCTGGGGGCTCGCGCTGACCACCCCGTTCGGCCTGTGGCAGGCGCGCGGCTTCGACTTCTCGGCGCTGACGCCGCAGCTCTGGGCGCTGCTTCTCTTCTACGCGCTGTCGGCGAGCATGATCTCGACCTGGCTCTGGCTGAGCGGGCTGCGACGGGTGCCCGCGCAGCACAGCGGCGTGTTCACGGTCGCGTTGCCGGTGGCCGCGAGCGCCGCCGGCGTGGCGTTCCTGGGCGAACGCCTGGGCGTCGCCGACCTGATCGCGTTCGCATGTGCGGCGGCCGGCATCGCCCTGGTCGCGTGGCCGGCATCGCCCTGGTCACGTAGCCGACCGCGCGCCGGTGACCCCTCCGGGTGACAGCCCGCCGACACCCCGCCGCCGGCGCTCGCGATTTGACACCGGCGCACCGGATTGGCACTCTGTGCGGCTGCCGAACAACCGCTGTGGGAGAGACCGCGCGGACCGGGAACGACGACCGGTCCGGCGCGGCGCCGAAGGTGTATCGCCCCGGAAACTCTCAGGCAAAAGGACTGCAGCGGTTCGGCGCTCTGGAGAGAAGGTCCGGCCCCGGCGGTCCCACGACCCCGACCACGACCTCGCCGAAGGAAACAGGCGCCCGCGCCTTCGCGGACGCTGAATGTCTCAGGCAAACGGACAGAGGGGGCTTCCGGTCAACCCTGCGTCGCGACGCGGCCGCCTTCGGAGCCTCATCTTGAACAACCCCGCCGATCTCCGCTACACCTCGTCGCACGAGTGGCTTCGTCTCGAAGCCGACGGCAGCGCGACGGTAGGCATCACTTTCCATGCGCAGGACGCGCTGGGCGAGCTGGTCTACGTCGAGCTTCCCGAGGTCGGCCGACGCCTCGCGCAGGGCGAGTCCTGCGTCGTCGTCGAGTCGACCAAAGCGGCCTCCGACGTCTACGCACCGGTGGCCGGCGAGGTGCTCGCGGTGAACCCCGCGCTCGCCCAGGCGCCGCAGACCGTCAACGAGGCGCCGTACGGCGAAGGCTGGCTGTTCCGGATCCGGCCGGCCGATCCGGCCCAGGTCGACGCGCTGCTCGGCGCCGACGCCTACGCGGCCGGCCCCGGGGCCGCCTGAGCCGGCGACGGTTCGTTCCCCCGGGGCGAGGCCGCGCTGCCTCGTCCGGCCCTCCGTCCCGATCGACCCCATGCGGGCCGCGCCGCCGCCGGCCGCACCGGAGATCCCGTCCATGACCCCTTCCGGGAATCGCAGCGCCGAGATCGACGCGCTGTTCGGCCACGACGAATTCCATGCGCGCCACCTCGGCCCGACCGAGGCCGAGCAGGCCGCCATGCTCGCCGCGCTCGGCTTCGAGTCACGCGCCGCGCTGGTGCGCGCGACCGTCCCGCCGGACCTGTTGCTGGAGACGCCGCTGGCGATCGGCGCGCCGGCCTCCGAGGCGCAGGCGCTGGCCGAGCTGCGCGAACTCGCGGGCCGCAACCAGCTCTGGCGCAGCTACATCGGCGCCGGCTACCACGGCACGATCACGCCCGAACCGATCCGCCGCGACCTGCTCGAGAACCCCGGCTGGTATACCGCGTACACGCCGTACCAGGCCGAAGTCGCGCAGGGGCGGCTCGAGGCGCTGCTGAACTTCCAGCAGATGATCGTCGACCTGACCGGGCTGCCGATCGCCAACGCGTCGCTGCTCGACGAAGCGACCGCGGCCGCCGAGGCGATGGCCATGGCGCGGCGCGCGTCGCGGTCGGCATCGAAACGCTACCTGGTCGACGCCGGCACCCATCCGCAGGTGATCGCCGTGGTGCGCACGCGCGCCGCATGGATGGGCATCGAAGTGGTGGTCGACGAGGCCGCGCGCGCGCTCGCGGGCGACGCCGCCGCCGGCTACTTCGGGGCGCACCTGCAGACCCCCGACACCCGGGGCCGGCTGCACGACTTCTCCGGACCGATCTCCGCGCTGCGCGCCGCGGGCGGGCGGGCCACGATCGGCTGCGATCCGCTCTCGCTGCTGCTGCTGAAATCGCCCGGCGCGATGGGGGCCGACATCGCGATCGGCCCGGCGCAGCGCTTCGGCGTGCCGATGGGCTACGGCGGTCCTCACGCCGCGTTCATGTCGGCCCGCGAGGACCTGCTGCGCACCATGCCGGGCCGCATCATCGGCGTCGCGCGCGATGCGGCCGGCGCCCCCGCGCTGCGCATGGCCCTGCAGACGCGCGAGCAGCACATCCGGCGCGAGAAGGCCACCAGCAACATCTGCACCTCGCAGGCGTTGCTGGCCAACATGGCGGGTTTCTACGCCGTCTACCACGGGCCCCGCGGGCTGTCCCGGATCGCCGCGCGCGTGAACGCGATGGCGCGCCTGCTGGTGCGGCTGCTCGGCCGGGCCGGCGGCGCGGGGCCGGCGCCGCTGCACGACGCGTTCTTCGACACCCTCGCCTTCGACCTCGGCGCCGCGGCGGGCGCCGTGCGCGAACGGGCCCGCGCGCAGCGCATCAACCTGCGCGACCACGCGGCCGAGGGCGGCCCGGCCGGACGGATCGGCGTGGCGCTCGACGAAACGGTCACGCTGGCCGACGTCGCCGACCTCGCCTACGTGCTCGGCGGCACGCGCGTCGATGCCGCGGCGCTGGCCGACGCCGCCGCGGCGCTCGGCCTCGAGCCCGACTCGATTCCGCCGGCGCTGCGCCGCACCGATGCGGTGCTCACGCACCCGGTGTTCAACGACCACCATAGCGAAACCGCCTTCGTCCGCTACCTGAAGAAGCTCGAGAACCGCGACATCTCGCTGGTGCACTCGATGATCCCGCTCGGGTCGTGCACGATGAAGCTCAATGCCGCCGCCGAGATGGCGCCGGTCACCTGGCCCGAGTTCGCGAACCTGCATCCGTTCGCGCCGCGCGACCAGGCCGCCGGCTATGCGGCGATGCTCGGGCAGCTCGGCGCCTGGCTGGCCGAGATCACCGGGTTCGCCGAGGTCTCGTTCCAGCCGAACTCGGGCGCGCAGGGCGAGTACGCGGGCCTGCTCGCGATCCGCCGCTACCTCGCCGCGCTCGGGCAGGGGCAGCGCGACGTCTGCCTGATCCCCGCCTCGGCGCACGGCACCAATCCCGCGTCGGCGCAGATGATGGGCCTGCGCGTCGTGGTCGTGGCCTGCGACGCGCAGGGCAATATCGACCTGGCCGACCTCGAGCGCCGGATCGGCGAGCATCGCGAGGCGCTGGCCGCGCTGATGGTGACCTACCCGTCGACGCACGGCGTGTTCGAGGCCGCCATCGCCCAGGTCTGCAGGATGGTGCACGCGGCGGGCGGGCAGGTCTACATGGACGGCGCGAACCTGAACGCGCAGGCGGGGCTCACCAAGCCCGGGCTGATCGGCGCCGACGTCTGCCACATGAACCTCCACAAGACCTTCTGCATCCCGCACGGCGGCGGCGGCCCCGGCATGGGCCCGATCGCGGTCGCCGCGCATCTCGCCCCGTTCCTGCCGTCCGACCCGTTCCCGCCCGCGGGCGAAGGCGACAGCGGCGCGCCGGCGGCGGTCTCGGCGGTGCCGTTCGGCAGCGCGCTGATCACCACCATCTCGTGGATGTACGTGCGCATGATGGGCGCCGCCGGGATCCGCAAGGCGACCGAGGTCGCGATCCTGAACGCGAACTACGTCGCGCACCGGCTCGCGCCGTACTTCCCGGTGCTCTATCGCGGCCGCGACGGCGAGGTGGCGCACGAGTGCATCCTCGACATGCGCAACCTCAAGGCCGACTACGGCGTGAGCGCCGAGGACGTCGCCAAACGGCTGATGGACTACGGCTTCCACGCCCCGACGCTCTCGTTCCCGGTGCCCGACACGCTGATGGTCGAGCCGACCGAATCGGAGTCGAAGGCCGAGCTCGACCGTTTCTGCTCGGCCATGATCGCGATCCACGGCGAGCTGCAGCGCATCGCCTCGGGCGAGCTCGACCGCGAGGACAACCCGCTCCGGAACGCGCCGCACACCGCCGCCGAGATCGCCGGCGCATGGACGCATCGCTACGGGCGCGACGAAGCCGTGTTCCCGCTGCCCTGGGTGCGCGAGGCCAAGTTCTGGCCCAGCGTCAAGCGCATCGACAATGCCGCCGGCGACCGCCACCTGGTCTGCACCTGCCCGCCGACCTCCGACTACGCCGACCGAGGAGCCCGATCGTGACCACCGCCCCCGCCGACGCCTTGCGGCGCATCCCGCTGCACGACCTGCATGCCGCCCACGACGCCAGGTTCGGCGCCTTCGCCGGCTTCGAGATGCCGATCCAGTACCCGGCCGGACTCAAGGCCGAGCACCTGCACACGCGCGAGCGCGCCGGCCTGTTCGACGTCTCGCACATGGGGCAACTGCGGATCCGCGCCGCCGACGGCCGGCCGGCGACGCTGTACGCGCAGCTCGAGGCCGCGCTGCCGGTGGACTTCGAGGACTGGGTCCCGTCGATGCAGCGCTACTCGCTGCTGCTGAACGCCCGCGGCGGCATCGAGGACGACCTGATGCTGTCCCATCTCGCCGACGGCGTGCACGCCGAGGTCCGGATGGTGGTGAACGCGGGCAACCACGAACCCGACCTGCGGCAGCTGCGCGAGCGCTGCCCGGGCCTGCGGATCGAGTCGATCGACGCCGCGCTGGTCGCGCTCCAGGGCCCGGCCGCCGAGGCCGTGCTCGCCGCGCTCGATCCGGCCGCCGCGGCGCTGCGCTTCATGCAGGCGGCGACGCTGCGCCTGCTGGGCGCCGACTGCTTCACGACCCGTTCGGGCTACACCGGCGAGGACGGCTTCGAGATCTCGCTGCCGCCGGACCGGGCCGGCGCGATCGTGCGCCGGCTGCTCGAGAACCCGGCGGTGCACCTGGCCGGCCTCGGCGCGCGCGACACGCTGCGGCTCGAAGCGGGCCTGCCGCTGCACGGCAGCGACATCGACGCCACGACGACGCCGGTCGAGTCGGGGCTGGCGTTCGCGATCCCGCGCTCGCGGCGCAGCGGCGGCGCGAAGGCCGGCGGCTTCCCCGGTGCGGACGTCGTCCTCGCCCAGCTGGCCGAGGGCACGCCGCGCCGGCTGGTCGGCCTGGTCTCGCACGAAGCGGTGCCGATCCGCGCCCACGCGCCGATCGTGACGCCCGACGACCGCAACGTGGGCGAGGTCACCAGCGGCACGGTGTCGCCCTCGCTCGGACACCCGGTGATGCTGGCCCGGGTCGAGCGGGGCGCGATCGACGATGCCGTCCGCGCCCCGCTGCGCGCCGCGGTGCGCGACCGGCGCCCCGGCGTGACCCCGACCCCACTGCCGTTCGTGCCCAAGCGCTATCGACGCTGACGCGCGCGTCCGGCTCGGGGATTTCCCCCTTGGGGCAAGCCGCGGCTTGAATCGCAGCGGGGGCTGGCCCTAGACTGCGGCCATATCCGCGCAGGAGGCACCGGCATGAAGACGACCCCGTTTGCAGCGCTTCTGACCGCGGCGGCGCTGCTCGCCCCCGCCCTCGCCTCGGCAGGCCCGACCCTCGACGCGGTCAAGCAGCGCGGCGCACTGCGCTGCGGCGTCAACACCGGCCTGATCGGCTTCTCGGCGCCCGACGCCCAGGGCAAGTGGCACGGCATCGACGCCGATTTCTGCCGCGCGGTGGCGGCGGTGATCCTCGGCGACCCGAACAAGGTGCAGTTCGTGCCGACCAACACCCAGAACCGCTTCACGGTGCTGCAATCGGGCGAGGTCGACATCCTGTCGCGCAACACCACCTGGACCGCGAGCCGCGACGCGACGCTCGGCGCGGTCTTCGTCGGCACCCTGTTCTACGACGGGCAGGGCTTCATGGTGAAGAAGTCGGCGAACGTCAAGAGCGCCACCCAGCTCAACGGCGCCACGATCTGCGTGCAGCCGGGCACCACCACCGAGCTGAATCTGAGCGACTACTTCCGCACCAAGAAGATGAACTTCCGGCCGGTCGTGGTCAACGAGCTGCAGCAGGTCGAGCAGGCGTTCTTCTCGGGGCGCTGCGACGTCTTCACCACCGACATCTCCGGCCTGGCGGCGACCCGGCTGAAGGCGCCGAACAAGGACGACTACGTGATCCTGCCCGAGGCGATCTCGAAGGAGCCGCTCGGCCCGCTGGTGCGCCGCGGCGACTGGGAGTACTTCACGATCGTCAAGTGGGTGCTGGCCGGGCTGGTCGAAGCCGAGGAGTACGGCGTCACGGCCGCCAACATCGACAAGCTCAAGGCCGAGAGCAAGGATCCGCCGGTCCAGCGCCTGGTCGGCACCTCGGGCGACATCGGCAAGGGCTTCGGGCTCGACAACGACTGGCTGGTGCGGGCGATCAAGGCGGTAGGCAACTACGGCGAGATGTACCAGCGCAACATCGGGCCGATCGGCATCGCGCGCGGCGTGAACGCCCAGTGGCGCGACGGCGGACTGATGTACGCCCCGCCGGTCCGCTGACGTGACCGGGCGCTCGCGGCGGCCGGCCGGTGGGCGTTGCCGGCGGGTTGCGCTGCGGCGAAGGGATTGGGCGGCGCGCCTGGCGGCGATCGCTGCGGCGGCCGGCGCATAGACCGAAGTGCTCCAGAGCGAACGGCTCCGCGCGATCGTCTACCAGGTGCTGCTGCTCGCGGCGGTGGCCGCCGTCGGCTGGTACCTGGTCTCGAACACGCTGCACAACCTGTCGACGCGCCACATCCAGGTCGGCTTCGACTTCCTGTCGCGCGAGGCCGGCTTCGAGATCGCCGAGGCGCACCTGGCCTACGATCCGTCGAACACCTACGGCCGCGCGCTGCTGGTCGGCCTGCTCAACACGCTGTGGGTCTCGGCGCTGGGCATCGTCGCAGCGACGCTGCTCGGCACGCTGGTCGGCATCGCCCGGCTGTCGACGAACTGGCTGGTCGCGCGCCTGGCTTCGGCCTACGTCGAGTTCATGCGCAACATCCCGCTGCTGCTGCAGCTCTTCGTCTGGTACGGGCTCATCACCGAGCTGCTGCCGCCGGTGCGCGAGGCACTGGCCCTCGGCGACCTCGCGTTCCTGAGCCAGCGCGGGCTGCGCTACGCCTGGCCGGAGCCGGCGACCGGCTGGAGCGCGGCCGGATGGACGCTGGCCGGCGCGGCCGTGCTGGCCGTGGCATGGCGCTACGCGGCGCGGCGCCGCCAGCAGGCGACCGGCGCGCAATGGCCGGTGCTCTGGCCGTCGTGCGCGCTGCTGCTGGGCCTGCCCCTGCTCGCCTGGTTCGCGGGCGGCGCCCCCACCGCCCTCGACCGGCCGGTGCTGGGCGGCTTCGACTTCCAGGGCGGCCGGTCGCTCTCGCCCGAGTTCATGGCGTTGCTGGTGGGGCTGTCGACCTATACCGCGGCCTTCATCGCCGAGGTGGTGCGCGGCGGCATCCTGTCGGTGCCGCGCGGCCAGGCCGAGGCAGCGATGGCGCTCGGGCTGCGGTCCGGCCAGCGCCTGCGGCTCGTCACGATGCCGCAGGCGCTGCGGGTGATCCTCCCGCCGCTCACCAGCCAGTACCTGAACCTGACGAAGAACTCGTCGCTGGCGGTGGCGATCGGCTATCCGGACCTGGTGGCGGTGGCCAACACGACGATGAACCAGACCGGCCAGGCGATCGAGGCGATCGCGATCCTGATGGCGGCCTACCTCACGATCAGCCTGTCGATCTCCCTGCTGATGAACTGGTACGCGGCGCGCGTGCGCCTGGTCGAGCGGTGACGGCGCCATGGCCTGGATCCGCGCCAACCTGTTCTCGTCGCCCGGCAACGCCGCGCTCACCGTGGCGATGCTGGGGCTGCTCGCCTGGGCGCTGCCGCCGGCGTTGCGCTGGCTGTTCCTGGACGCTGTCTGGGGCCACGCGCCGGCCTCGGCCTGCGACGCGGTGCGCGGCCAGGGCGCCTGCTGGGCGGTGGTCGCCGAGAAGTTCCGCTTCATGCTGTTCGCGGTCTACCCCTACGAGGCCCAGTGGCGCCCGGCGATCGTCATCGTCGTGCTGTGCGCGCTGCTGGCGATCTCGGGCATGCGGCGCTTCTGGCGCCCCTGGCTCGCCGCGGTCTGGCTGGCCGGCATCGCGCTGGTCTTCTGGCTGATGGGCGGCGGCGCCGGCCTGGCGCCGGTGCGCACCGAGCAATGGGGCGGCCTGCCGGTCACGCTGATCCTGGCGGTCTTCGGGATCGCGTTCGCGTTCCCGCTGGGCGTGCTGCTCGCGCTCGGGCGCCGCTCCCGGCTGCCGATCATCCGGTCGCTGTCGGTGGTCTACATCGAGGTGGTGCGCGGCGTGCCGCTGATCACCGTGCTGTTCATGGCCTCGGTGATGTTCGCGCTGTTCCTGCCGGAGAGCATGCGCGTCGAGCAGCTGCTGCGCGCGCAGGTCGCGATCATCCTGTTCGTCGCGGCCTATCTCGCCGAGGCGGTGCGGGGCGGGCTCGAAGCCGTTCCGCGCGGGCAATACGAGGCCGCCACCGCGCTCGGCCTGCCCTACTGGAAGTCGATGGCGCTGGTGATCCTGCCGCAGGCGCTGCGGGTCTCGATTCCGTCGATCGTCAACAGCTTCATCTCGCTGTTCAAGGACACCTCGCTGGTCGTGATCATCGCGATCTACGACTTCGCCTATGCGGTGAAGAAGTCGGTGGAAACCGATTTCGCCTGGAAGAAGTACTTCATCGAGGCGTTCCTGTTCTCGATCGTCGTCTACTGGATCTTCTGCTTCGGGATGTCGAAGTACAGCCAGTGGCTCGAGCGCGAGCTCGAGCGCGGCGACCGCCACTGACCCCCACGGATGCCCGCGATGCCCGAGACCCCGCCCGCCGCGCCCGCGATCCTGATCGAGGGGCTGAACAAGTGGTACGGCGACTTCCACGTGCTGCGGAATATCGAGCTCCGGGTGGCGCGCGGCGAGCGCATCGTGATCTGCGGACCGTCGGGATCGGGCAAGTCGACGCTGATCCGCTGCGTCAACCGGCTCGAGGCCCACCAGTCGGGCCGCATCGCGGTCGACGGCATCGAGCTCACCGACAACCTCAAGGACATCGACCGGATCCGCTCGACCGTCGGGATGGTGTTCCAGCACTTCAACCTGTTCCCGCACCTGACCGTACTGCAGAACTGCACGCTGGCCCCGGTCTGGGTGCTGAAGAAACCCGCCGCCGAGGCCGGCGCGATCGCGATGCGCTACCTGGAGCGGGTGCACATCGCCGAACTGGCACAGAAGTATCCGGGCCAGATCTCCGGCGGCCAGCAGCAGCGCGTGGCGATCGCGCGCGCGCTGTGCATGAACCCGTCGATCATGCTGTTCGACGAGCCCACGTCGGCGCTGGACCCCGAGATGGTCAAGGAAGTGCTGGACACGATGATCATGCTGGCGCGCGAGGGCATGACGATGCTGTGCGTCACGCACGAGATGGGCTTCGCCAAGGCGGTGGCCGACCGGGTGATCTTCATGGACCGCGGCGAGATCGTCGAGCAGGACGTTCCGCAACGTTTCTTCGAAGCGCCGCGGAACGAGCGCACGAAGCAGTTCCTGAGCCAGATCCTGCACCGCTGAGGCGCGCACCGCGTACCCGGCGGCTGCGCCCGATCCGCCCGCCCAGTGAAACGACGGCGGATGCGGAACCGGCCGCCAGCAGCACGGCGAGCAGCACGCCGGTCGGCCGGTGCCACCAGTCGGGTGGCGCCAGCACCGCCACATGGAAGGCCAGCACCAGGTAGAGCGCCGGCATCGCGCGATGCAGGGGACGCCCGAGCCGGTTCGGGAAGCGCCTCCAGAGCGCCAGCAGCACCATCGCCAGCAACAGGTACAGGGCGAACTCGCCGAGTTCCTTGCCGGCATCGCGCAGGATCTCGTGCAGGCCGTCGAATCGCAGCTTCGGCGGACGCCCGGCGCGGCCCACCATCGCCTTGATCAGGTCGCCGGACATCTCGATCAGCCAGTGCGCCGCGGCGAACACGGCGCCCAGGATGCCGGCCCACTTGTGCAGCCGGTGCAAATGGCCGATCCCGCCGAGCGGACGCTCGAGCCAGGCCGGACGAGTGGCCAGTACCATGGCCAGCGACATCAGCGCGATCGACAGCAGGCCGGCGAGGAGCAGCCCGTGTGCGCGCAGCACCCACGGCAGCGACCCCGGTCCGGGGCCGGACACGGCGAGGTCGAGCCCCCAGACCAGGGTGACGAGGCCGGCGAAGGCGGCCAGCACGATATTCATGTCGGTGTCCGTGCGAATCCGAGAACGTGGTGCGCCGCGGTGCCGCTCGCGCGGCCGCGGCGCACTGCCGGCTTCAGCGCGACCGCTGCGACGACGTCGCGCGATCGTCGCCCGAGCGCTTCGACCGCTTGACCTCGGTGCGAAGAACCTCGGCCGTCGCGGCATCGACGTCGAGCTCGACGCGCCGGCCTTCGCGATCGGTCGCCTTGACCTCGTAGCGATCGCGCTCGCGGTCGATCTCGTCGATGTCGGTATAGCCGGCCGCCGTCAGCCGCTGGTGGATCTCGGGAATGCCGAGCGCCGCGCGCGCGGCCGGCGCGGCGGGAGCGGCGCCCTGCGCCAGGACCGGGGCGACGAGCACCGTGGTACCGGCGATGCCGGCGGCGAGAGCGAGAGTGGCGAGAATGCTGGATTTGCGCATGATGTCGATTCCTTCGTCGATGGTTTCACGCTTCGGTAGAGCGTGAGGCGGATTCTGTTCGGGGCCGCCTGAACCGCCGATGAAGCCGGCGTTCATCCGGCGTTCATCCGGCGCGGGCGAAACCGGCTTTCCCGATGCGGGTTGCAGTCGCCGTTCAGCTGCGGTTAACGTTGCAGCGGCTATACGTGGCACGAGCGATCGAACGCGCGGCACATCACCGTCCGCGCGCTCGGCCGCGCCACCGACCGCCCCGTGGAGCCCTGCGATGCGCATCCGCCATGTCCTGCTGTCCGCGATGCTCGCGATTGCGAGCGCGATCGCGCTCGCCGACGACGATCACGACCGCGCACGCCGCGCGCTGCAGGCCGGCGAAATCCTGCCGCTGCATGCCGTGCTGGAACGCGTGGCACGCGAGCATCCGGGCCAGGTGCTGGAAGTCGAGCTCGAACGCGAAGACGGCGCGTGGGTCTACGAGCTCAAGCTGTTGCGCGGCGACGGCGCGCTGCTGAAGATCGAGCTCGACGCGCGCAGCGGCGCGCTGCTGCGCAGCCGCCAGAAGGACCCGCGTCGCAAGGACGACTGATGCGCCTGCTGATCGCCGAGGACGAACCGACGCTCGCCGCCCAGTTGCGCGAGGCGCTCGCGGCCGCGGGCTACGCGGTCGACGTAGCCGACAACGGCAGGGATGCGCACTTCCTCGGCAGCGAGGAGCCCTACGACGCCGTCGTGCTCGACCTCGGCCTGCCGCTGCTCGACGGCCTCAGCGTGCTGCGCCGCTGGCGCGCGGACGGCCGCACGATGCCGGTGCTGATCCTCACCGCGCGCGACGCCTGGCACGAGAAGGTCGCCGGCATCGATGCCGGCGCCGACGACTACCTGGCCAAGCCGTTCCACATGGAAGAGCTGCTCGCGCGCCTGCGCGCGCTGATCCGCCGCGCCGCTGGCCGCTCGAGCGCCGAGATCGCCTGCGGCCCGGTGGTGCTGGATACGCGCAGCGGCAGAGTGACGGTCGACGGCAAGGCGCTGTCGCTGACCGCCCACGAGTTTCGCGTGCTCTCGTACCTGATGCACCGCCGCGGCGAGATCGTCTCGCGCAGCGCGCTCACCGAGCACATCTACGCGCAGGATTTCGATCGCGACTCGAACACGATCGAGGTCTTCGTCGCCCGGCTGCGCCGCAAGCTGCCGCCCGGCTTCATCGAAACCGTGCGCGGTCTCGGCTACCGGCTGGCCTGCCCCGAATGAGACACTCTGCGTCGCCCCCCCGCGACTGCGATGAGGGACCGAACGCGGGGTCGCGACTGCCCGGCGGCTGGCGCGGTTCGCTGCGCCTGCGCCTCCTGGCCGGCACGCTGGCGTGGATCGTCGTCACGCTCGCGATCGCCGGCTGGGGCCTCGCCGGGCTGTTCGGCCAGCACCTGTCGCGCCAGTTCCATGCCGAGCTGGCCATGCATCTGGACCAGCTCACCGCCGTGCTGGCGTTCGATGCCGCCGACAAGCCCGCACTGACCGGCCAGCTCTCCGACCCGCGCCTGCGCCGCCCGTACAGCGGCCTCTACTGGCAGGTCGACCGCGTCACCAACGACATCTCCACGAACGCGGATCGTGCGCTCCTTCGTTCCCGATCGCTGTGGGATGCGGCGCTCGACGTGCCAGCCGACGCGCCGGCCGCCGGCGAACTGCACGATCACCGCATCGACGGCCCCGACGGCAAGCCGTTGCGCGTGCTCGAGCGCGTGATCCGGCCGGCCGACCACCCCGGACAGGCGTGGCGGCTCATCGTCGCCGCCGACGAGTCGCTGCTGGCCGAACCGCTGGGCCGCTTCAACAACCAGCTGCTGCTGGCGCTCGGCGTGCTGGCGGCAGGCCTGTGCGCCGCTGCCGTGGCGCAGGTGCTGCTCGGGCTGAAGCCGCTCGTCCGCCTGCAGCGCGAGCTGGCGCGCATGCGCGAAGGCGAGGTCCGCACGATCGCCGGCCGTTTCCCGTCGGAAATCCAGCCGCTGGTCGACGACTTCAACGGCGTGCTGGCCCGCAACGCGGAGATCGTCGCGCGCGCGCGCACCCAGGCCGGCAACCTCGCGCACGCGGTGAAGACTCCCCTGACCGTGCTCGCCAACGCGGCGGCGCAGGACCACACCGCGCTCGCACGGCTGGTGAGCGAACAGGTCGCCGTGGCCCGTACGCAGGTCGACCACCACCTCGCACACGCGCGCGCCGCCGCGGCGGTCGCGCTGCCGGGGTTGCGCACGCCGCTCGAGCCGGTGCTGGCCGGCCTGCTGCGCGTGATGCAGCGGGTGCATGCCGAACGCGGGCTGACGCGCGCGCCTGTGCGCTGTCCCCCGGATGCCGTCTTTCGCGGCGAAGAGCAGGACCTGCAGGAGATGCTCGGCAACCTGCTCGACAACGCCTGCAAGTGGGCGCGCTCGAGGGTAGAGGTTCAGACGGAAAGGGCGGGCGATACGCTGCTGGTCACCATCGACGACGATGGTCCCGGCCTGCCCGCGTCCGCACGCGAAGCGGTGTTCGACCGCGGCGTGCGCGTCGACGAACGCACCCCGGGAAGCGGCCTGGGACTGGCGATCGCGCGCGACCTGGCGCTGCTCTACGGCGGCAGCATCGTGCTGCAGGAGTCGCCCGCCGGCGGCCTGCGGGCCCTGCTGCGCCTGCCGGCCGCGTGATCAGGCGGATCGTTGCCATAAGATCCATTCTCCGTCATGCTATCGCCGCCCGGTGCATGGCGATGCCGCTTTTCGAACAGCCGGCGCCCTTCGGTCCATCGAGGAAACGCATGATGTCCGTCCGGATGAAGCGGTCCGTGCAACGCGCGGCCCTGGTGCTCGGCGTCGCCTTGTTGTCCGCCTGCGGAGGCGGAGGCGGAGGAGGCAGCGGGAACGGCGGCGGGCTGCAGCCGCCGGCCGGCGCGCTGAAAGCGGGTCTCTACGAGGGGACGATCACCAGCCGCGTCCTCGGCCAGCCGGACGCGGTGAGCAACGCGAGCTTCGTCATCGCGCCGGACGGAGAAGCCCGGCTCCTCACCGACGATTGCGTCCAGGGTATCGGGACCCTGCAGATCGCGAGCGGCACCGCGACCGGCACGATGCACGCCTTCGCGCCGGTCACCTGCGGCGGGCAGAGCGTCGACGTCTCGTTTCCGGACGGCTCGAAAGCGGGCCCCGTCAGCTTCTCGGTCAGCTATGCGAACAACGCCCTGACCGGGTCGTTCACCGGCCTGGGCCAGACCGGCAGCCTGCAGTTCGCCCGCAATGCCGCGCTGAGCGATCGCGAGGCCAGCCCGGCCCGGGTGGCCGGCAACTACGCGATCACGGGCCTGCCCGGCTCGGCGCTGAGCATCGATTCGGCCGGTCGCCTGTCCGGCACGGACGGGTTCGGCATGTTCGACGGCACGGTCGCGGTGCTCGATCCGGCGCTGAACGTCTACCGGGTCGCCTTCGACTACGACGACGGGGGTGGCGCGCCGATCCACTTCGCCGGCCTGGCCTCCCTGGTCGACACGCCGGCCGGAGCCGACCGGGGCCTGCTGGTGCAGGTCAACTCGCCGCTCGGCGGCACGCCGGTGTACCTGCTCACCATCGGCTTCGACCGGCAGTAGCCCGCGCAGTGCGCCGGGCCTGCGCTCAGAGCCGGAAGATCTTCCCCGGATTCATGATGTCGTCCGGATCGAGCGCGCGCTTGATCCGGCGCATCAGGTCGAGCGCGTCGTCGCCGGCCTCCTCCTCGAGGAAGCCGACCTTGTGCAGCCCCACGCCATGCTCGCCGGTGCAGGTGCCGTCCATCGACAGCGCCAGCCGCACGATCGCGTCGTTCAGGCGCTCGGCCTCGGCCAGCTCCTGCGGATCGTCCGGATCGATCACCAGCATCGCGTGGAAATTTCCGTCGCCCACATGGCCGACGATCATCGTCGGGAATCCGGCGGTGTCGAGGATGCGCCGCGCGCCGGTGATCGACTCGCTCAGCCGCGAGATCGGCACGCAGGTGTCGGTCGTGACGGCGCGGCCGCCCGGGCGCACCTGGATGCCGGCGAAATACGCGTTGTGACGGGCGGTCCACAGGCGCGTGCGGTCCTCGGGCCGGGTGGCCCAGTCGAAGTCCTGGGCGCCGTGCTCGTGCGCGATCTGCTGCGCGAGCTCGGCCTGCTCGCGCACCGAGGCCTCGCTGCCGTGGAACTCGAAGAACAGCGTCGGCGCCTCGCGCAGCGTGGTGTGGCTGTAGGCGTTGATCGCGCGGATCGCGTGCTCGCACACGTACTCGCAGCGCGCCACCGGCACGCCCAGCTGGATGATCTGGATCACCGCGTCGATCGCCTGCGCCAGGCTCGGGAAGCTGACCACCGCCGCCGACATCGCCTCGGGCACCGGATACAGGCGCACGGTCACCTCGGTGATCACGCCGAGCGTGCCCTCGGAACCGACGTAGAGCCGGGTCAGGTCGTAGCCGGCCGACGACTTCTTCGCCCGGCGGGCGGTGCGAACCACCTTGCCCTCGGCGGTGACGACGGTCAGGCCCAGCACGTTCTCCTTCATGGTCCCGTAGCGCACCGCGTTGGTGCCCGAGGCGCGGGTCGCGGCCATGCCGCCCAGGCTGGCGTCGGCGCCCGGGTCGATCGGGAAGAACAGGCCGGTGGACTTCAGCGCCTCGTTGAGCTGCTTGCGCGTGACGCCCGCCTGCACCGTGGCGGTGAGGTCCTCGGCGTGGACCGCGAGGACGCGATTCATCCGGGACAGGTCGATCGAGACGCCGCCGCACACCGCGAGCAGGTGCCCCTCGAGCGAGGAGCCGACCCCATAGGGGATCACCGGCACCTTGTGGGCGCGGCACAGCGCGACGACCTCGGCGACCTCCCCGGTCGATTCGGCGAACACCACCGCGTCGGGCGGCGTCGGCGGGAACGGCGATTCGTCGCGCCCGTGATGCTCGCGCACCGCATGGGCGGTGCTGAAACGCTCGCCGAAGCGCGCGCGCAGCGCCGCCGCGACGACGTCGGGGAGTGGGCGCCTCAGGGTCGCCGAAGCGATGCTTGGATGGTTCATCGGGGCCTCCGGAATGCGGTGCTCGGCGGCACGCGGGTCACCGACCCCGATGCCCCGTCCGGGGCCCTCGCCGCCCGCGCCCGGCTCAACCCGGCGCCAGGCGCAGCGTCACGCGCTCGACCGACTTCTCGAAGAGATGGTATCCCGAACCGCCCTCGGCGAGCGCCTCGAGCAGGGCATCGGGGTCGGTGACCCGCGTACCGCCGAGCACGGTCACGCCGCGCCGGGCGTATGGCGGCGGGTACAGGGTGGCCGTCGGCCCGATCACGGCCGCCTCGGCGCCCGGACGCAGCAGCCCCAGGAGACCGTCGAGCGAGCCGTTGACCAGCGCGGTACCGGTGGTGATGAACACCTCGGCATGCGGCACCACCTCGGCGGCCCGCTCGGCCGGCACGTAGTGCGGCATCTCCTCGGGCTTGAGCGTGGCCGGATCGAGCTCCAGCACGCTGAACGGCTGGCCGCGCCGGCGCAGCTCGCGCATGTAGGGCGGGAAAGCGCCCACCAGCGCCACCCGCGCGCCCGGCGGGATGCGCAACGCATCGAATGCATCCCCGGCCGTCTGCCGGACCGTGCCGGGCAGCCCGTCGCGCCGCCAGAGCGTCTCGGCGAGCGCGTTGAGCACCGCGACCGCGAGCGCGCGGCGCAGGTCGAGCGGACGATGCAGGTCTTGCAGCAGCTCGCGCACCGGCCGGCCGGCGATCCGGCCCGGCGCCGGCATCGCGCGCGCCGAACTGGGGCAGCAGACGGCCTCCGGAACGCTGCGGATCGGCGTCGCGCAGAGCCCGCCGACGCCGTTGTCGAGCTTCACGCCGGTGAAGAAGATCCCGAGCACCGCCCGCGCGACGTGCAGCGTGTCGGCCTCGGCGCCGAGGCCGTCGATCACGGCGCGCTCGAGCGCGGACAGCAGCGTCGGTGCGCGGCCGTCGGCCGGCGCCGCATCCTGCGGCGCCACGGAAGGCAAGGTGTCGGTGGTCATGGTCGGCTCCGGCAAACGGATCGGGCGCGCGCGGCGTCGGCCGTTCCGGGCCGCCCCGGCCGCGCGCATCGCGTACCGGGGCACAGCCTAAGCGATCGCGGTGGCCCGGACGCCGAAACCGTGCCTGGCAACGTCGGTAATGGCGACCCCGGCACCGGCCGCGGCGGTACACTGCGCCGCTGCATGCCTCGAGGGAGCCAGCCATGGGATTCCGACTCTCCAGGATCGCCACCCGCACCGGCGACGACGGCTCGACCGGCCTGGGCGACGGCAGCCGCACGCCGAAGGACAGTCCGCGCATCGAGGCGATCGGCGGCGTCGACGAGCTGAACGCCGCGCTCGGCCTGCTGCTGTGCGAGCCCCTGCCGGAAGCGATGCGCGCCGCCCTGACGGACATCCAGCACGACCTGTTCGACCTGGGCGGCGAGCTGTGCATCCCGGGGTTCGAGAACCTGCCCGAGGCGCGCGTGGCGCGGCTCGACGAGCTGCTCGATCACTACAACGCCGACCTGCCGCCGCTCCAGGAGTTCATCCTGCCCGGCGGATCGCGGGCGGCGGCGCAGGCCCACGTCGCGCGCACCGTCTGCCGGCGCGCCGAACGCGCGATCGTGGCGCTGGGCCGCGCCGAGCCGGTGCGCCCGGTGTGCCGCCAGTACGCGAACCGGCTCTCCGACCTGCTGTTCGTGCTGGCGCGCGCGCTCAACCGCCATGCCGGCGGCGGTGATGTGCTCTGGCAGAAGGATCGCGCGCGCTGAAGCCGGACTTCGGGACGGTGCGGCACCGGCGGCCGCGCGGCGCGCCGGGCACGGCTTCGTCCCGTCCCGGCCGGGGCTGCGGCTACGCGTCGCGCGCGGCCTCGAGGTAGGACACCAGCTTGGCGCTGGTCTGGCGCAGCCGCTCGGACAGCAACTGCACCAGCTTGAGCAGGATCTTGTTGCCCAGCTTGGGCTCCTCGCCCAGCACCAGCATCAGCGCATCGCGGGTGAGCACGGCGATACGGCTGTTCTCGAGCGTGACGCAGGAAGCGAAGCGCGGCTCGCCGTCGAACATCGACATCTCGCCCAGCGAGTGCCCCGAATGCGCGACCGCGATCCGCGACGGATAGTTGTAGCGATTGCGGCGCAGGACGTCGACCATGCCCTGCATCAGCAGCATCATGAAGTCGCCGGCCTCGCCCTCGTTGATGATCGTGACCCCGGGCGGCGCCTCGTACACGTACATGAAGGTGCCGAGCTTGCGCGTCTCCTCGATGTCGAGCCCCGAGAACAGCGGCGTCTGGGCCATCAGCCCGTGGATCTGGTCGGCGAACTCGCTGGCGCGGCCCACCGGGCGCATGCCGAGCGCCAACAGCCGCTCGTGCGGCGTGCGTTTGACCGAGCCGGCTGCGGTCGCCGCTGCCTGCGGCACGGCGCCGCCCTTGACCGCTTCCATGGCTACCTCCAGGTTTTGGACGTTTATAGCATTAAACCGCCCGGCGAAGACGGCCGGGCGCGCCGCTGTGGCCGCGCGTCGACGTTTCGCCGACGGGTGGCAGGCTTCGGTTACTCGTCCGCCTTCAGGCGGCGCGCCCGCACCGCCTCCGCGAGCAGCTCCAGCACCCCGACCGTGTCGTCCCAGCCGATGCAGCCGTCGGTGATGCTCTGCCCGTAGGTCAGCGGCCGGCCCGGCACCAGGTCCTGCCGCCCGGCCTGCAGGTGGCTCTCGACCATTACCCCGAAGATGCGCATGTCGCCGGCGGCGAGCTGGTCGCCGATCGTCCGGGCGACCGTCGTCTGGTTCTCGGGCTTCTTCTGGCTGTTGCCGTGGCTGGCATCGACCATCAGCCGGCAGGCCAGCGCCGCGTCCGCCGCCTCGCGGCAGGCCGCCTCGACGCTGGCCGCGTCGTAGTTCGGCTTGCGGCCGCCGCGCAGGATCACGTGGCAGTCCTCGTTGCCGTTGGTCGAGACGATCGCCGAATGCCCGCCCTTGGTGACCGACAGGAAATGGTGCGGCTGGGAAGCCGCCTTGATCGCGTCGAGCGCGATCTTCAGGTTGCCGTCGGTGCCGTTCTTGAAGCCCACCGGACACGAGAGCCCCGAGGCGAGCTCGCGGTGCACCTGGGACTCGGTGGTGCGCGCGCCGATCGCGCCCCAGGCGATCAGGTCGGCGATGTACTGCGGCGTGATCATGTCGAGGAACTCGGTCCCCGCCGGCAGGCCCATCTCGTTGATGTCCAGCAGCAGCTCGCGCGCGGTGCGCAGCCCCTTGTTGATGTCGAAGCTGTCGTCCAGGTCGGGATCGTTGATCAGCCCCTTCCAGCCCACCGTGGTGCGGGGCTTCTCGAAATACACCCGCATCACGATCTCGAGGTCGGCGCCCAGCCGCTCGCGCTCGCCGCGCAGCCGCGTCGCGTACTCCCGGGCCGCCTTCGTGTCGTGGATCGAGCAGGGTCCGACGACCACCAGCAGGCGGTCGTCCATGGCGTTCAGCAGGCGGTGGATCGCCTGGCGCGCCCCGTAGGTGGTGGCGGCCGCCCGCTCGCTGGTCGGGAACTCGCGCAGCAGGTGGGAGGGAGGCGCGAGCTCCTTGATCTCGCGGATACGCAGGTCGTCGGTCGTGTGGGGCATGATGAAGGCGCTTTCTCGGGGACGGATGCAAAAAAAAACCGCCGGGCGGGGCCGGCGGTTTCATCGGATTCGGTTCGTTGGCTCAGGTCTGCGAACGCGCTCCCGACTCGTCCCGCCGGCGGCAGGAAAAGCCGAAAAAGTAAAAATAGAAGCTGAACGCGATGCGCTGCAACATGAGATCAGTGTAAGTCCTCGCCGCCCGGCCCGCAAGTCGCCGCGGCGACGGCCCGCTCCGCGACCCGCTCGGCGGCCTTCCCGGCGGCGCCGACCGGCGGGCAGGGCGAGCGCCCCGCCCCTGCCGGCGCCGACCCTGCCCGAACCGCTGCCATTGCGGCGCCGGTACGATCGGAGCCTCGGGAGGCGGCGCACGCCTCCCGGCCGGGAGGCCCGCGATGGATTTCGACGATCGATGCGTGATGGTGACCGGCGCCGCCGGCAACCTGGGGCGCGCCGTGGCACGCCTGCTCGCGGCGCGCGGCGCCTCGCTGGTGCTGCTGGACACGCGGGGCGAGCGCCTGCGGCAGGCCTTCGGAGACGAGGATGCGCGCCGCCGGTTCGCGCCCGTCGACCTGCTCGACGCGGCCGGCGTCGCGGCGGCGGCCGCCGCCGCCGTCGCCCGCTTCGGGCGGATCGATGCACTGTGCAATCTGGCGGGCGGATTCCGGATGGGCCCCCCGGCCTGGGAGACCCCCGATCCCGAGTGGAGCCGGATGTTCGACCTCAACGCGCGCACGCTGCTGCACGCGACGCGCGCGGTCGTGCCGCACATGATCGGCGCCGGCGGCGGGCGCATCGTCAACGTCGGCGCGTTCGCGGCCCAGCGCGGCGCCGCCGGCATGGGCGCCTACGTCGCGGCGAAGTCGGCCGTGATCCGGATCACCGAGACGCTGTCGGCCGAGCTGCGCGAACGGGGCATCAACGTCAACTGCGTCCTCCCGACGATCATCGACACGCCGGAGAACCGCGCCGCGATGCCGGACGCCGACCCGGCGCGCTGGGTCGCCCCCGACGACCTCGCCCGGGTGATCGCCTTCCTGGCCTCGGCCGACGCGCGCGCGATCCACGGCGTCGCACTGCCGGTGACCGGGCTCGGCTGACGGCTCGCCGGACACCTGTCGAGGGCAACGCGGCCGGACGCATGGGCGAATGCCCGGTCCCCAGCCAGGTCTCCCGAACCGCGCGTCGGCGGGTGGCGGCGGGCGCAGTCGCGACGGGAGCGGTCGCGGCGCCGGCAGCCGCAGGACCGGCCGGCGCCCCCGATGGCGGCGGAGCGGCGGCCCCC
>JBDHRX010000049.1:0-20754 GCA_039807785.1 Burkholderiaceae bacterium | reverse complement strand
CAACGTGTGGCGGCCGCATAGGTAACAGCGCCACATTGTAGCTATCCGGGGTGAGAGAGGGAGCTACAACGCCCAACTGTTCTTCGATCTTGCGTGCCTGATTGTAGCTATCCGGGGTGAGAGAGGGAGCTACAACTTGCAAAGACGCCATTCCCGCCGTTGTACTATTGTAGCTATCCGGGGTGAGAGAGGGAGCTACAACGTTCAGCACATGGACGACGAGGCAGTGCGCATTGTAGCTATCCGGGGTGAGAGAGGGAGCTACAACCACTTTCCTCGCCAGCCTTGCGCTGGCCCTATTGTAGCTATCCGGGGTGAGAGAGGGAGCTACAACCGCGACGGGAACCGCCCGGCAGCCACGCCGATTGTAGCTATCCGGGGTGAGAGAGGGAGCTACAACTACTCGGTCGAGGGGTGCCTCTTCGACGGCATTGTAGCTATCCGGGGTGAGAGAGGGAGCTACAACCCGGGCGATGTCATATCCAGCGCGTGTCATATTGTAGCTATCCGGGGTGAGAGAGGGAGCTACAACCAGCCAAATCGGCTTCGTACATTTCGCGAGATTGTAGCTATCCGGGGTGAGAGAGGGAGCTACAACATCCAGTCGGTCAGTTGCTTGTGCTGCTCCATTGTAGCTATCCGGGGTGAGAGAGGGAGCTACAACCTCGATGATCCGCGTTCCTTGTTCCTCCCGATTGTAGCTATCCGGGGTGAGAGAGGGAGCTACAACGTCCTTGCCCAGCACCCGCACCGTAGCGGCATTGTAGCTATCCGGGGTGAGAGAGGGAGCTACAACAGAAGGGCTTCGAGAAGTTCAGCGACATCGATTGTAGCTATCCGGGGTGAGAGAGGGAGCTACAACGTCCTGCGTGAGATACGCGCAGCCCTGATGGCGTGGTTCCTTGAACGCTCCATCGAGCGCACGAGTCTGACGCCGCTGAATTTGCGCTTTGTGCCGCACAAGTACGGCCCCTACGCCGACCGCTTGCGCCACCTGCTGGAGGGACTGGATGGCAGTTACCTCCACTGCGACAAGCGCATCGGCGACGCTGATCCGCTGGACGTGATCTGGTTCGACGACGGACGCAAGACCTTCGTCCAGACCTATCTCAAGAGCGAAGCCAAGGACTATGTCCCGGCGCTGGAAGCCACGGCAGCGCTGATCGACGGCTTCGAGTCGCCCTACGGCATGGAACTGCTGGCCACGGTGGACTGGCTGCTGTCGCAGGAAGGCATTGCCCCGACGGTGCCCGCCGTGCGCGAAGGGCTGCATCACTGGGGCGGAGGCCCGGGCGCGGCAGCCCGCAAGGATCGGCTGTTTGACGACCGAGCACTAAGCATCGCGTTGGAGCGGCTGGCACCGAGTACGGTGGCGGCTTGATCCCGCGACTACCCGGGGCAGTTGTCAACCAATGGTTGAAAACTGCCGCCGGGAGCGAAGGCCGCAGAGCGCCTGCCCTTTTCAGCCCACAAAGGGAAAGGCAAGGGAATGGTCAAGGGACAACGGCCCTACCCGGAAAAGGAAAAGGCCACCGTCACGCCGAGCCAACACCGATCACCAGATTCGCTGACGGCGCCAGCCCGTCGATGTAGTCCGACCACGCCTGCAACATCTCCCGCCGCTGCTCGGCGTACTCGGCCCGGTTGTAGACGCCGCGCACGCCGCCGATGGTGTGGTTCAGCGCCTTTTCCACCACATCCGAAGGCCAGCCCTGTTCGTGCAACAGCGTCGAAGCGGTGCGCCGCAGGTCGTGGATGGTGAAGGCGGGGATCTCCTGCCCCTGCAATGACACCTTCAGCGCCTGGTTCAGTGCATTGCTGGCGAAGGGCTTGGCCAGGGTGCCACGGCCCGGCAACACCCAGACGCTGCTGCTGGCCAGCGGCTTGAGCTCCTTGAACAGCATCTGCGCCTGGGTGGACAGGTAGACGATGTGCGGCTTGCCGGTCTTGGAGTTCTCGACCGGGATGTGCCATTCGCCTTCGTCCAGATGCACGTCCTTCCACTGCGCCAGCATCAGCTCGGACTTGCGCACCAGGGTCATCAGGATCAACTGGAAGGCGATCTTGAACTGGCGACGGATGTTGGAGGTCTGCATGGCGCGCAGGAACCGCCGGATTTCGTCTGGCGTCAGCGCCCGGTCGCGGGCGGCGGCGCGGTAGACGTGCCGCATGGGCAGGGCCATGACCGGGTTGGCCTGGATCAGGCCGCAGGTCAGCGCGTAGTCGAACATGCGCTTGAGCAGGCCGCGCACCTGGCCAGCGGCAGCGTCGAAGCCTTGTTCCTTCTTGCGCCAGATGACGCTGCGTACGTCCTCGGCGGTGATGTCCCGGATCGGCTTACTGCCGATGTGCGGCAGGATGTCCTTTTCCAGGTAGCGGCGGGGCATGGTCACGTTCTTGCGATCGCGTGACTGGATGTCCTTGAAGAAACGCTCGGCGAATTCGGCCACGGTGGCGTCTTCTGCGCCGGCCACCTTCTCCTGCTGTTTCTTCTTTGCCGGCGACTCTCCCATCGCCACCTGGTGGGCTGCCTCGTCCCGTTTCAGGCGGGCGTTCTTCAGCGTCAGCGCGGGGTACTTGCCCAGCGTCAGCTTCTCGTACTTGCCATTCAGCCGGTAGCGGTAGCGCCAGACGACGCCCCCGGTCGGGAAGACCTCCACATACAGCCCCCGGTCGTCGGTAACCGTATAGGTCTTGTCCCTGGGCTTGAGCGCCTTGAGCGCGGTATCGGTCAGTGCCATCCCATCCTCCGTATGTCCAAGCAGAAGGATGGAAGGCAAGAATCCAGCTACTTGGAACCAAACTTGGACATAAAAGCGAGTGGCTTTGACTGTATCACCGAATCACTCAGTAGACAGAAATTCCTTTATTTGCGCTGATTTAACTCTCATCAGCAGACGCCAATGGATGTCCTTGGACCCCACCTCACTTCCCGATGCAGAACCGACTAAAGATCACCCCCAGCAGATCGTCTGCCGTGAACGCCCCGGTGATCTCGTTCAACCGCTCCTGCGCCAGCCGCAGCTCCTCGGCGAAGAGGTCCAGTTGCTGCGCCCGCTCGCTCGCGTGCGCCGTGGCGGCCTCCAGGTGCGCCTGGGCGGCCCGCAGCGCGACGAGGTGGCGCTCGCGGGCGATGAAGGTGGATTCGCCCCCGGCCTGCCAGCCGGCAAGCTCCAGCAGGGTCGCGCGCAGGGCGTCGATCCCCGCGCCAGTCTGGGCAGACAGCCAGACGGATGAGACGAGCAGCGACTGATAAGCCGATCTTTCGCCGCTTATCGTCTCGTTGTCGCTCTCCGGGTTCCGGAGTCCCCGGTCCTCCGACACAGGAACCGTACCGGAACCGTACCGATCCCCGGTCGAGGCCGGCGCCCGGTCTCCAGCGCCCGCCCCCTGTCGCCCCGCCCGCTCGACCCGCGCTTCCTGCTCGGCCAGGTCGATCTTGTTGTACACCCGCAGCACCGGCACCGACCCGGCCAGCCGCCGGCCCAGCTCGGCCTCGATAGCGCGCGCGGCGGCCGGGTCGGTGTCGCGCGCGTCCAGCAGGTGCAGCACCACGTCGGCACGCTCGGCCTCGGCCCAGGTCCGGGCGATGCCGAGGCGCTCGACCTGGTCGGCCGTCTCGCGCAGCCCGGCGGTGTCGACGATGTTCAGCGGCACGCCCTCGATCTGGATCGCCTGGGCGATCCGGTCGCGGGTGGTGCCGGGAACCTCGGTGACGATCGCGACCTCGGCGCCGGCCAGGGCGTTGAGCAGCGAGCTCTTGCCGACGTTCGGCTCGCCCAGCAGCACCACGGTCAGGCCGTCGCGCAGCAGTGCGCCGCGGCGCGCATTGGCCAGCAGGGCATGCAGATCGTCCCGGATGCGCGCCAGCCGGCCTTTCGCGTCCGAGGCCTCGAGGAAGTCGATCTCCTCCTCGGGGAAATCCAGCGTGGCCTCGACCAGCATGCGCAGCTCGATCACCCGCTCGACCAGGGCATGCACCTCGGCGGAGAACGCGCCGGACAGCGAGCGGGTGGCCGAGCGGGCCGCCTGCTCGGTGCTGGCGTCGATCAGGTCGGCAACCGCCTCGGCCTGGGCCAGGTCGAGCTTGTCGTTCAGGAACGCGCGCTGCGTGAACTCGCCGGGCCCGGCCAGGCGCAGGCCGAGGGGCGCGCCGGCCTCGAGCACCCGGCGCAGCAGCAACTGCATCACCACCGGGCCGCCGTGGCCCTGCAGCTCGAGCACTTCCTCGCCGGTATAGGACTGCGGCGCGGGAAAAAGGAGCGCGATGCCGCGGTCGATCTCGCCGCCGCCGGCGTCCAGGAACGGGCCGTAGGCGGCATGACGCGGCGCGAGCGGCCGGCCCACGACCGCGCGGACGATGGCGGACAGGTCGGCGCCCGAGACGCGCACCACGCCGATGCCGCCGCGCCCGGGGGCGGTGGCGATCGCGGCGATCGGGGCGTTGCCGGTCATGGCGCCGGACCGCATGGCGCCGGACCGGCCGGCATCACCCCCTGGCTTTGGCCGCGGCCGTATCGCGCTCGATCCTGCGGTTGATCACCCACTGCTGCACGATCGAGTAGACGTTGTTGACCAGCCAGTAGAGCACCAGCCCCGCCGGGAAGAAGAAGAACATGACCGAGAACACCAGCGGCATGATCATCATCATCTTCGCCTGGAGCGGGTCCGGCGGCGTCGGGTTCAGCTTCACCTGGATGAACATCGTCGCCGCCATCACCAGCGGCAGGATGAAGTAGGGGTCCGGCGCGGCCAGGTCGCGGATCCAGCCGATCCAGGGCGCGTCGCGCATCTCGACCGAGGCGAGCAGCACCCAGTACAGCGCGATGAACACCGGGATCTGCACCACGATCGGCAGGCAGCCGCCGAGCGGGTTGATCTTCTCGGTCTTGTACAGCTCCATCATCGCCTGGTTCATCTTGGCGCGATCGCTGCCGTAGCGCTCGCGGATCGCGGTGAGCCGCGGCGTGACCGCCTTCATCCGCGCCATCGAGCGGTAGCTCGCCGCCTGCAGCGGGAAGAACAGCGTCTTCACGAGGATCGTCAGCAGCACGATCGCCCAGCCCCAGTTGCCCACCAGCCCGTGCAGCTTCTGCAGCAGCCAGTGGATCGGCTGGGCGATCGCGGTCAGCCAGCCGTAGTCGACGGTCAGGTCGAGGCCGGGGGCGACGTGCTCGAGCATGCGCTGGTCCTGCGGGCCCACCAGCAGGCGCGAGGTGACGGCGGTGCCGGCCTGCGGCGCGAGCTCGGCCAGCGGCGTCTTGACCCCCACCGAGTACACGTTGGCGTCGACCTTGCGCGCGTAGAACTCGCGCTGCGCCTTCTCGGGCGGGATCCAGGCCGACACGAAGTAGTGTTGGATCATCCCCACCCAGCCATCGGCCGCGCTCGCCGAGTGCGTGGCCTTGCCCTTCTCGATGTCGCCGAACGGCACCTTCTGGAACTTGTCGGCATCGGTGTAGACCACCGGGCCGGTGTAGGTGCTGTAGAACTTCGAGCCGCCGGGAGGCGGATCGCCGTCGCGCGTGAGCTGCATGTACAGCACCGGCCGCGCCGGGGTCGCCCCGACGTTGAGCACCTCGTCCTTCACGTCGACCACGTAGGCGCCGCGCGCCAGCGTGTAGGTGCGCAGCAGCCGCAGGCCGCCGCGCTCGGCGACCAGCGACAGCGTGGCCGCGCCGGCGCCGTCGGCGAGCGTGTGGGCGCCGGCGTTGCCGTCGGCCGGCATCATCGGCGTGCGATGGGTCGGGAAGTCGGGGCTGCCGGCCGCGCCGATCAGCCCGCTCTGCGCCACGTACAGCCTGCCCGGCTGGTTCTGCAGCAGCACCAGGTTGTGCGCGCGGTCGTCGAGGTCGCGGTACGCGAGCAGCTCGGCGCGCTGGATCTGCCCGCCCATCAGGTTCACGTCGAGCGCCAGCACGTCGTTGGCGAGGCGGATCGTCTGGCTCGCGCCGGCCGCCGCATCGGGCGCGCCGGGAGGCGTCGCCGCGGTGCCGCCGGAGGCCGCCGGCACGCCGGAGGCCGCCGATCCCGCGCCGCCCGGGACCGTGGTGAGCGTCGAGCTGGGCGGAATGCTCGGATCGATCGGCGGCGTGCCGCTCGCGGCGGCCGCCTGCGTCGCCTGCGGCGCCGAGCCGCCGAACAGCGACGGATGGCCCTGGTGCCGCTGCCATGCGTCCCAGAGGAACAGCAGCGACATCGAGAAGACGATCCAGAGGATCATTCGTTGAGTCTGCATGATCTACCGCTCGATGGATTCATCGCCGCGCAGCGCCGCCGGCCAACGGCAGCGGCACGACGCGGGCGGGTGGTCCGGGACTTCGTCCAGGCCGCCCGGATGGAAGGGATGGCAGCGCGCGAAGCGTCGCAGCGCGAGCCGGCCGCCGGCGAGCGCGCCGTGTCGCTCGATCGCCTGCAGCGCATAGTCGGAGCACGTGGGCAGGAACCGGCAGCGCGGCGGCGTCATCGGGCTGATCGCCACCCGATAGAACCGGATCAGGGCTGCGAGCATCCGTTTCACCCGGGCATCTCCTGCTCAGCGGCCGGCCGGACGGCCGGTGACACGATCGACGGCATGGCCGGAAGATACGCCGGCTGCGCCCTCAGGCTGCCGCTGGGCCAGGCGACTCGCCATGGTCCGGAAGGCGCGGTCGAGCTCGGCGCGGACCAGGGCCTTGCGATGTCGCGCGCCACGCGCCGCCGGCAACGCGGTCATCCGGAGCATCGCCGCGACCGGCAGGCCGCCGGCACCGGCCGAACGCCAGGCCTCGCGCGCGACGCGGCGCACCGCGTTGCGATCGACGGCCCTGGCCAGCACGCGCTTGGGGATCGCCATGAACAGGACGCCCGGCGACGCCTCGAGCACCCGCCACTGCAGGTTGAAGTGCTGGCCGCGCACGCCCGGCCGCGTACGCAGCAGCGTCGCGACGACGCCGCGCGGCAGGCGAGGGCGCTCTCCGAGCGCCACGCGCAGTCGCTCCCCGGTCGACGGCCGGTCGGTTCCAGATCGCCGGGCCTCAGACGGCCAGGCGCTTGCGGCCCTTGGCGCGGCGCGCGCGAATGACGTCACGGCCGCCGCGGGTCTTCATGCGAGCGAGGAAACCGTGCGTGCGCTTGCGCCGCACGACGGAGGGCTGATAAGTGCGTTTCATCGAGAATTCCTCGACCGGGGAGGGAAAAGCCTTTCATTACAACGCATTAGGCGCCGGCCTGTCAATTTCCCGTTGGCGCGAGAGGACGATCAAGGGGTAAAATGCACGGTTCCGCGCCCGGCCGCCCCGTCCGGCCGCTCCGGTTCCTTCTTCCGTCCCGCCACGCTTGCCCGAATCGATCGACACCATGTTGGACCGCTGGCTCGCCTGCGTGGCTCGGCTCGAGAACGAGATCCCCGCGCAGCAATTCAAGCCCTGGATCAAGCCGCTGGTCTTCCTGGGTTACGACGAAGGCGAGCGCTTGCTTCGTCTCGGTGTCCCGAACCACTTCAAGCTCAACTGGGTCCGGTCGCAGTTCGAGTCGCGCATCGAGAGCATCGCGCGCGAGACGATCGAACCCGAACTGCGCGTGAGCTTCGAGATCCACCGCGCCGGCGCGCCCGAAACCGCGGCTGCCGATCCGCTGCGTTTCGCCGCTCCCGACTCGCGCGCGAGCCTCGATCCCGGGCCGGTCGACGAGATCGACGGCGCCGGTCTCGACGGCGCGGGCTTCGATACCGCCGCGCCGGTGCCGGCCGCGCCCGACGCGCAGACCCGCCTGCGCCCCGAGCTCACCTTCGACACCTTCGTGCACGGCAAGGCCAACCAGATCGCCTGGTCGGCCGCCCTGCAGGTGGTCGAGCGCCCCGGCACGGCCTATAACCCGCTGTTCCTCTACGGCGGCGTCGGCCTCGGCAAGACCCACCTGCTGCACTCGGTCGGCAACGCGATCCTCGAGCGCAAGCCCGACGCGCGCGTGCGCTACATCCATGCGCAGGACTACTTCGACGAGATGGTCCGGGGCATCCAGCGCAAGTCGCTGCACGAGTTCAAGAAGAAGTACCAGTCGCTCGACCTGCTGCTGATCGACGACATCCAGTTCCTCGGCGGCAAGGAGCGCACCCAGGAAGAGTTCTTCTACACCTTCGAGGCGCTGCTCACCGCGCGCAAGCAGTTGATCATCACCAGCGACACCTATCCGAAGGAGCTGTCGGCGTTCGAGGACCGGCTGGTGTCGCGCTTCGGCTCGGGCCTGATCGTCGAGATCGAGCCGCCCGAGCTCGAGATGCGCGTGGCCATCCTGCTGAAGAAGGCCGAGCAGTCGGGCGAGAAGCTGCCCGAGGAGGTGGCGTTCTTCGTCGCCAAGAACCTGCGCTCGAACGTGCGCGAGCTCGAGGGCGCGCTGCTGCGCGTGATCGCGTTCGCGCGCTTCCGGAGCAAGGCGGTCACCGCCGACCTCGCCAAGGACGCGCTGAAGGACCTGCTCGAGCTCAACCGCCCCCCGATCTCGATCGAGTCGATCCAGAAGACCGTGGCCGACTTCTTCAAGATCAAGGTCGCCGACATGTACAGCAAGCGCCGGCCCGCGCACATCGCGCGCGCGCGCCAGGTCGCGATGTACTTCGCGAAGGAGCTCACGCAGAAGAGCTTCCCCGAGATCGGCGAGGCCTTCGGCGGCCGGGACCACACCACCGTCATGCACGCGGTCAAGCGCATCGCCGAGCTGCGCCAGCACGACCAGGAATGGAACCGCCAGTTGCACGTGCTCGACCAGACGCTGCGCGGATGAGGGCCGGCATGCGCGCGTCGAGCAAGGGCTGGACAAGTCCGGGACCGAATGTGAACAACCTGCCTCTTTTCCGGGCTGGCGCGGGTTGTTCGACCGGGTCCACAGGCCGGGGTACCGATCTTCCACAGCCCCCCGATTGCCGCGAACCCAATGCCCGCGCGGGGCAGGGCGGGTTGTCCCCAGAGTTGCGCCCGGTACATCCAACAACAGCAACAGGAATCTAAAGCAATGCAGTTCATCAAAGCCAACCGCGATGCGATCCTGAAGCCCCTGCAGACTGTGGCCGGCATCGTCGAGCGCCGCCACACGCTGCCGATCCTGGCCAACGTGCTGTTGCGCAAGACCGGCGAGGACATCTCGTTCCTCGCCACCGACGTCGAGATCCAGGTCCAGACCACGGCGCAGCTCGGCGCCGGCAAGGAAGACGGCGGCACCACCGTGTCGGCGCGCAAGCTGATCGACATCCTGCGCTCGCTGCCCGACGGCGTCGACGTCTCGGTCAAGGTCGAGAACAAGCGCGCGACGATCCAGGCCGGCAAGAGCCGCTTCGCGCTGCAGACGCTGGCCGCCGAGGAGTACCCGACCGTCGCGGTCAGCGAGCAGTTCAGCGCGTCGTTCTCGCTGCCGCAGAAGCAGTTGAAGCACCTGTTCCAGATGGTGCACTTCGCGATGGCGCAGCAGGACATCCGCTACTACCTGAACGGCCTGCTGCTGGTCACCGACGGCGCGCAGGTGAAGGTGGTCGCCACCGACGGCCACCGGCTGGCGTTCTGCGAGGCCACGATCGAGGGCGCCGAGCTCGCCCGGCACGAGGTGATCGTGCCGCGCAAGACGGTGCTCGAGCTGCAGCGGCTGCTCGCCGACGACGAGCAGCCGGTGCTGATCGACGTCTCGGGCAACCAGGTCCGGTTCCGTTTCGGTGCGGTCGAGATGATCTCCAAGCTCGTCGAGGGCAAGTTCCCCGACTACCAGCGCGTGATCCCGCAGGGCTACACGCGGCGCGCGACCATCGCCCGCGACGCGCTCGCGGCCTCGCTCGCGCGCGCCTCGATCCTCACCACCGACAAGTTCAAGGGCGTCCGGCTCAGCCTGTCGCCCGGCGTCCTGAAGATCCAGACCAGCAACGCCGAGCAGGAAGAGGCGGTCGAGGAGATCGAGGTCGACTACGCCGGCGACGTGCTCGAGATCGGCTTCAACGTCAGCTACCTGCAGGACGTGCTGGGCAACCTGAAGACCGAGTCCGTGAACATCGACTTCGGCGACGCCAACACCAGCGCCCTGCTGACGGTGCCCGGCGACGAGCAGTTCAGGTACGTCGTGATGCCGATGCGCATCTGAGGAACGCAATGACCGACGCGGAAAAGCAGTACGACTCCTCCTCGATCCAGATCCTCGAGGGGCTGGAGGCGGTCCGGAAGCGCCCCGGCATGTACATCGGGGACACCTCCGACGGCACCGGCCTGCACCACATGGTGTTCGAGGTCGTCGACAACTCGATCGACGAGGCGCTGGCCGGGCATTGCGACGAGATCGTCGTCACGATCCACACCGACAACTCGATCTCGGTGGTCGACAACGGCCGCGGCATCCCGGTCGGCATCAAGCAGGACGACAAGCACGAGCCTCGCCGCAGCGCCGCCGAGATCGCGATGACCGAGCTGCACGCCGGCGGCAAGTTCAACCAGAACTCGTACAAGGTGTCCGGCGGGCTGCACGGCGTGGGGGTGTCCTGCGTCAACGCGCTGTCGAAATGGCTCCGGCTCACCATCCGCCGCGGCGGCAAGGTGCATTTCGCCGAGTTCCGGCTCGGCGCGATGCACGATCGCGTGGTCGAGACCGTCGAGGGCATCGAGGTCTCGCCGATGCGCGTGATCGGCGATACGCAGTTGCGCGGCACCGAGGTCCACTTCCTGGCCGACGAGGCCATCTTCGGCAACGTCGAGTTCCACTACGAGATCCTCAGCAAGCGGCTGCGCGAGCTGAGCTTCCTCAACAACGGCGTGCGCATCAAGCTGGTCGACCAGCGCCAGGGCAAGGAGGAAGACTTCGCCTTCTCGGGCGGCGTGCGCGGCTTCGTCGAGTACATCAACAAGACCAAGACCACCATCCACCCGAACGTGTTCCATACCTCGGGCGAGCTCGAGGTCGAGGTCGGCGGCGAGCACAAGCGCGTGTTCGTCGAAGTGGCGATGCAGTGGAACGACGGCTACACCGAGCAGGTGCTCTGCTTCACCAACAACATCCCGCAGAAGGACGGCGGCACCCACCTCACCGGCCTGCGCGCGGCGATGACGCGCGTCATCAACAAGTACATCGAGCAGAACGAGCTGGCGAAGAAGGCCAAGGTCGAGACCGGCGGCGACGACATGCGCGAGGGCCTGGCCTGCGTGCTGTCGATCAAGATGGCCGACCCGAAGTTCTCAAGCCAGACCAAGGAGAAGCTGGTCTCCTCCGAGGCGCGCCCGGCGGTCGAGGAGATCGTGGCCAGGGCGCTCGACGAGTTCCTACTCGAGAAGCCGGTCGACGCGAAGATCATCTGCGGCAAGATCGTCGACGCCGCGCGCGCGCGCGAGGCCGCGCGCAAGGCGCGCGAGATGACGCGCCGCAAGGGCCTGCTCGACGGCGTCGGCCTGCCCGGCAAGCTGGCCGACTGCCAGGAGAAAGACCCGGCGCTCTCCGAGATCTTCATCGTCGAGGGCGACTCGGCCGGCGGCTCGGCCAAGCAGGGGCGCGACCGCAAGTTCCAGGCCATCCTGCCGCTGCGCGGCAAGGTGCTCAACGTGGAGAAGGCGCGCTTCGACAAGCTGATCTCGTCCGAGCAGATCGCCACGCTGATCACCGCGCTGGGCACCAACATCGGCCCCGACTACACGGTCGAGAAGCTGCGCTACCACCGCATCATCGTGATGACCGACGCCGACGTCGACGGCAGCCACATCCGCACGCTGCTGCTCACGTTCTTCTACCGGCAGATGCCCGACCTGGTCGAGCGCGGCCACGTCTACATCGCGCAGCCGCCGCTGTACAAGGTCAAGCAGGGCCGCGACGAGCGCTACCTGAAGGACGACCACGAGCTCAACCAGTACATGCTGCGGCATGCGCTCGACGGCGCCGAGCTGCGGCCGGCGGCGGGGGCCGAGCCGATCCGCGGCGAGGCGCTGGGCGAGCTGGCGCGCAAGTACCTGCTGGCCGAGGCGGTCATCGAGCGGCTGGCGCGCATCATCGACGCCGACGCGCTGCGCGCGATCCTCGACGGCTGCGCGATCGACCTCGCCAACGAGCAGAACGCGATGGCCTCGGCCTCCCGCCTCGCGCAGGCGATGGCGAAGTACGCGCCCGCCACCAACGGCGGCGCGCCATCGGTCCGGCCGCGCTTCGACGACAAGCACGAGAAGTGGCTGCTGGTGGTCGAGCGCAAGCACCACGGCAACGTCAAGGCCAGCGTCATCGACACCGAGTTCCTGGTGTCGGCCGACTATCGCGCGCTCACCGAGTGCGCGCAGACCGTGTCCGGCCTGATCGGTGCCGGCGCCGAGATCCGGCGCGGCGAGGGCGACAAGCAGAAGAGCCAGCCGGTGGCCGACTTCCGCGCCGCGATGCGCTGGCTGCTCGCCGAGGCCGAGCGCGGCGTCGGGCGCCAGCGCTACAAGGGCCTGGGCGAGATGAACGCCGAGCAGCTATGGGAGACGACGATGGATCCCGGCGTGCGCCGCCTGCTGAAGGTCCAGATCGAGGACGCGCTCGCCGCCGACCAGATCTTCGCGACGCTGATGGGCGACGAGGTCGAGCCGAGACGGGCGTTCATCGAGCAGAACGCGCTGGTGGCGCGGAATATCGACGTGTAGTGCGGCCGGTGGCGCTGACGGGGGCTCTGGAACATCGATCCTCCTCGGAAAGGCCGCGGGGGCTGACCACTGGAGACGTCATATTCGATGGTCGGTTGCGGTGTACCTCTGGCGCGTTGGTAACGAAATCGTTTGGGCGCTCCGACGTCGCGACGGATTGACGGAATCAGACAGCGAATCGGTGCGCCCATTTGGCGCATCTCGTCGACTTTCCGCGTAAACGCAGGTCAGCGCGGTTTCAACCCGACTTTTTCCATCAACCGAGCAGTATCAGACACATCGGCGTCGAGAAACCGGGCGAATGCCTCCGGTGAGCTGCCGGCAGCACTGTAGCCGCCATCCTCCAGAAGTTTCGCTGTCTTAGGATCGCGCAGCGCAGACACGACGTCGGCCGAGATTCTGGCGACCAGGTCAGGCGGTGTTTCTTTGGGAGCAAGCAAGCCGAACCATACCGTGGCAACCAGTGCGATCCTGCGGCCTTTCAGTTCAAACGGGATCGGCAGTACGGTATGGGTGGGATGCGGAAAGGTCGGGCCATAGACGAGCCGGGACAAAAACTTCGGTTTCGACATGTCCTCGATATCGAGTATGACCATACCGCCATGCCAGTAGCCGACGTAGAGGCGGTTACCGCGGCGCAGGATCTGGTGACACCAAACGGTCCGATATCCCTCGTCTGGAGTTTCACCTCCGGCGACCCACTGACCTGGCATCCACCAGCGACCCACCTCCTCGGGCTTCGCCGGATTCTTCAGATCGAGAATCATCGCGATATTCAGGTGATACCCATCGACCTCTGGTGTTACGTAGGCATAGCGGCCGTCAAAGTCGAAGCGGTGCACTCCGGTTCCCGCGGTCTTCCAGAAACAGATCTTCTTCGGATTTCGCGGGTCAGATACGTCGTAGATAGCGAGGCCGCCCTGGAAACTTTCGTCGTAGATGGAGGTTTCTCGCTCGACGATGACGGCTGGGCCGGTGATATGGTCGCCAGCCGCCAAGGTGTCGCGCTCGAAGATCGCGTGAATCTGCATCGACCCGGTGGCGGGGTCGAATACCGCGCGAGTGGTCCTCGGCTCTACGGTGCGCCCACCTCGGGTCAGCTGGTGTTTTTCGGCGATCGGCTGTTCGTCCGTCGCCTTGGCTGACCAGGTGACAATCTCGACCTCCAGTCCGTCGAGGCCGTCTATGGCGCGGCCAAAGAAGCGCTTGTAGTTCTCCCGAAACAGTGCGTTCAGCTTGCAGACCGCATCCTCGCCGAAAGGTTCGTCGGACAAAGGAACGGGGATCTCCCAGCCTTGGCCGGCGTATCGCATGAAGGCAGTGATCTCGCAGTTGATCCTGCCGCTGGTGCCGGCTCTCACGAAGCCTTCTGCTGAAGCCTTGAGATCTCCTTGCCGTCCTCCCCGGAGAGCTTGCGCCAGAAGAAGGCCAGCCCTTCGCTCAGGTCGTACTCGGTCGTTCCGGGGGAGGTCGGCGTCGGCGATGCGTGCTTGCTCATGGTGGACGGAGGCTCCGGTGGGAAGCGGGGAGCGTGGATTGGAGGTTGTACGCATATCGTCCGATTGGACGCAATGCGACCAAGGACAAGGTACGCCCTCGTCGGCGCCTTGTCAAAAGGGAAAAATCGTCGAGAATCGACCCCCTCGCCCACACGCTGACGGCTGGGCCCCTCGCCGCTACCGAAGCCTCCATGACCACCACCGGCCCCGCTGCCTCGCCCGCCCTCTCGCACCTGCGCGTCCTCGACCTCTCCCGGATCCTGGCCGGCCCCTGGGCGAGCCAGATGCTGGCCGACCTGGGCGCCGACGTGATCAAGATCGAGCGCCCCGGCAACGGCGACGACACGCGCGGGTGGGGGCCGCCCAACCTCGCGGACCGCGACGGCCGTCCGCTGCCGGACTCGGCCTACTTCCTCTGCGCGAACCGGAACAAGCGGTCGGTGACGATCGATTTCACCCGGCCGGAAGGGCAGCGGGTGGTGCAGGACCTGGTGCGCCGGGCCGACGTGCTGATCGAGAACTTCAAGACCGGCGGGCTGGTGCGCTACGGGCTCGACTGGGAGTCGGCGCGGCGCCTGAATCCGCGCCTGATCTACTGCTCGATCACCGGCTTCGGCCAGACCGGCCCCTACGCGCCGCGCGCCGGCTACGACTTCCTGATCCAGGGCATGGGCGGCATGATGAGCGTCACCGGCCATCCGGACGGCGAGCCGGGCGGCGGCCCGATGAAGACCGGCGTCGCGCTGACCGACATCCTGACCGGCCTGCATGCCACCACCGCGATCCTGGCGGCGGTGGCGCGGCGCGCGCACGACGGCGAGGCGGGGCTCGGCCAGCACATCGACCTGGCGCTGCTGGACGTCCAGGTGGCGTGCCTGGCCAACCAGAACATGAACTACTTCTACGGCGACTTCGTGCCGCCGCGCCTGGGCAATGCGCACCCCAACGTGGTGCCCTACCAGGACTTCCCGACCGCCGACGGCGACATGATCCTGGCGGTGGGCAACGACGGCCAGTTCGCGCGGCTGTGCAAGGTGCTCGGCCGCGAGGCCTGGAGCGCCGATCCGCGCTACGCGACCAACGCGGCGCGGGTATCGAACCGTGCCGAGCTGATCCCGATGCTGCGCCGCGAGACGATCGGCCGGCCCACCGCCGAATGGATCGCGCTGCTGGAGGCGGCCGGCGTGCCCTGCGGGCCGATCAACAACATCGCGCAGGTGTTCGCCGATCCGCAGGTGCAGGCGCGCGGCATGCGCATCGAGATGCAGCACCCGGAGGCGGGCGCCATCCCGCTGGTGGCCAGCCCGCTGCGCCTGTCGGCGACGCCGGTGAGCTACCGGCGCGCGCCGCCGCGCCTGGGCGAGCACACGCGCGAGGTGCTGGGCGAGTGGCTGGAGCTCGATGCCGCGGCCTGCGATCGCCTCGCCGCGGCAGGGGTGCTGTAGGCCGGCGCCCGGTCACCCCTCCCGCGCTTTCTTCCCCGAGCCCTCGAGCCCGGCGAGCAGCTTGCGGCTGTTGCCCGGGATCACCATCGAGAACTTGTTGTCGACGAAGGTGTAGTCGTAGTACCCCATGCGCGCGATCGGCTGGATCTTCAGCACGTCGACCAGTCCGTCGGCGCCGATCACCGCATCGTCGATGTGCACCGCGACCACGCGCCCGAACACCACGTCGGTGGTGCCCATCGGGGAGCTGCCGGGGAAGCGCAGCGTATTCAGGTAGGTGCACTCGAAGTGGATCGGCGAGCCGGCCACGCGCGCCGGCTTCACCTTGCGCGAAGGCAGCTTGGCGAGGCCGGCCCGCTCGAACTCGTCCACGTCCGGGGGCAGCTCCTCGGCGGTGATGTTGACCGCCTCGCGCAGCGCATAGGTCGCCATGTTCCAGACGAACTCGCCGGTGTCCTCGGCATTGCGCACCGTGTCCTTGCGGCCGCCGGCGGTGTCCTGGTTGGCCGCGAACATCACGATCGGCGGATCGAAAGTCACGTTCTGGAACTGGCTGAACGGCGCGAGGTTGTGGCGGCCCTGCGCGTCGAGGGTGGAGATCCAGCCGATCGGGCGCGGGATCACGCAGGACTTGAAGGGATCGTGCGGCAGGCCGTGGGGAACGACCCCGGGTTCGTAGTACATGGGCGGAAGCTTCCGTGCGTGGAGATGGAGGGTGCTGCTCGGGCATCGGCAAGTCTGGCACTCCGGCGCCCGCCGGGGCAAGCCTGCGCGAGCGCACCCGGTTCCGGCCGCCGTTCAGCCGCCGGTCTCCAGCACCAGCTCCTCGCACAGCACGCCGCTGGCGAGCGTGTGCGTGCTGTGCAGCTCCGACTGCTCCGCCAGTGTCTTGACCAGCGTGCGGCGCGGCACTTCGGTGCCGCTCGCCTCGCGGCCGTGCTTGCCGGGCATGGTCGAGAGCACGCTCACCAGGCGCCCGCGCCTGCGTTTCGTGCCCTTGTTGGCGAAGGCCTGCCACAGGCTCTTCGGCGTGGCGTTCAGGCTGCCGTGGTGCCCGACCTTGTACAGGTGCACGTCGCGCAGCAGCGCCGCCGTTTCCGGCCGGCCCAGCGCGTATTGCCAGTTCTCGATCTGCGCGTCGCCCGGGAACAGCAGCTTCTTGCCGCCCGCCTCGAACAGCAGGATCAGGCTGGTGTTGTTCATCGCCTTGTCCAGCGCGGTGACGATCTGCAGCAACTGCTCGCCGTGCGCGCTGCGCAGCCGCCGCGCGAGCCAGCGCGCGCTCATCGGCAGCTTGCCGCCGGAAGTGGCCGGATGGCGGGGGAACGGGTCGGCGGCATCGGGAGAGGGTGCCGCCTCGTGCGCGAGCCGGCGCAGCTGCAGGTGCCAGTACTCGGACGGGTCGCGGCTGCGCATCCTGGCGATCGATGCGCTCTGCTCGAGCGTGGGCGGCCCCAGCACGTGCGTCTTCACGCCGGGCAGCAGGCGCTCGAGACCGGAGCGCGCGCCGTGGTACGCGTAGACGCGCTTCGTGCCCATCGCCGCGAGGTTGCGCACCGCCGACAGGTTCTTCACGTTGTCTTCGCCGATGAAGCGGATGCGCTCGCGCACCTCGGGCGGCAGGCCCTTGCCCAGCGTGTCGAGCGAGCGCACCAGCAGTTCGGCGAACGCGTTCATGCTGGACAGCGCCGCCGCCTCGCCGCGCATCGCCAGGCGCGCCGGCGTGGGCGCCCTGGCGTCCTCGGCCAGGTCGGGCTGCTCGGTCCACGGTTGCAGCACCACCGAGGGCTTCAGCGCGCGGATGATGTCGCCCGGCCCCTTGCCGTCCTTCGCCGTCGCGAAGCCGCTGATGTGATCGGCGTGCCGGTGCGTGGCGACCACGGCGTCGAGCTTGCCGCCGCAGCGCTCGGCGATGTCGCGCGCGACCAGGGTCAGGTGCGTCGCGGCCACGCTGCCCGGCAGGCCGGTGGTGCCGAAGTCGATCAGCACGTGGCGGGCGCGGCCGCCCGGATACGCGAAGCGCAGCAGGAAGCAGTCGCCGAACCCCACCTGGTAGGTGAACAGGTGGATGCGTTCGGGAACGTTGCGGGTGGCCACGTCAGCCTCGCGCGCGCCGCGTTCCGGCGCCGCCGCCCAGCATCGCGCGCTGCCGGTGCAGCTCCGAGAACCGGTCGCGCTGCTCTTGCGTGCGCTCCAGGTAGCCGTTGCGCCACAGGTAGTCCAGCCTTTGCGACTGCCGTCCGGCGTCGGTGAGCGGGCGCGTCACGTGGTACTTGATGCGGCCGTACTGGTCGAACACCAGCACGCCGCCGCCGTACACGGTCACGCGCTGGCGCGTGCTCATGCCGGCCGGTCGCGCGATGCCGAGGTAGCTGCCCAGCTCGGCCGCGAACAGGTCGGCCACCTCGATGTACTCGCACACCGTCTCGCGCAGCGTGAAGCCGTCGGGGCCCTGGCGCACGCACGGCCGCACCGAGATCACCTGCGTGTCGCCGCGCTCGTCCACGCCGAGCACGCGGCGGTTCTCCCAGACGAAGCGGAACACTTCCTCGGGGTCGCGCAGCATCGATTCGAAGTGCGTCTTGTGGTAGTGGATGTCCTCGTTGCGCTCGAACGGCCGCCAGCAGCCGCGCGCGTCGGCGCACGCCGGCGGCACGATGCCGTACGACGCGAAGGTGCGCGCGATCGTGTCGCGATACGCGAAGCGCGAGTCGTCGGGCGCGACCTCGGCGTCGGCGGTGAGCAGGGCGGCGAGGTAGTCGCGGAACTCCAGGTCCACCGACGGGCAGTAGTCGAGCGCGCGGATCGCGATCGTGAGCAGTTGCTCGGCCACTTTCGAGCCTTCGGCGACCACCGCGTCGAGGTTGTACAGGCCGGGGCCGAAGGTGCCCAGCTCGCGCACGCGCGCCAGCCACAGCGCGAGGAAGCTGCGCAGCATCGCGGCGGCGAGGATCTCGCCGCGCGCGTGCGGTGCCTCGCAGGCCGGGTCGTCCAGGTACCCGGCGTCGGGTTCGAGCGCCACCGAGCGGCGCAGCGCGTTGGCGCGCGCGTCCTCGAGCTGCTGGCCGAACTCCTTGCCGAGCCCGAACAGGATCGAGTGCGCCAGCGCCTCCGGCTCGAGCGAGCTTGCGCGCACCAGCCGCATGCCGTTCCGGCGCAGCGGCAGCTCGCCCAGCGTGAGCGCCAGCGCGACGGTCGACTTCAGCGAGAATACCGACAGCAGCGCGACCACGTCGGCGAAGCCCTCGTGGAACGCGGCCTGGTCGGGGCCGGACGGATCGGTGTAGCGGGTGCGCAGGCCGTCGAGGATCGCGTGCGTGGCCTCGTGCGCCACGATGTCGTGCGACAGCGCGGTGTGCACCCAGGCGCCGGCGCGGCCCCTGAAGTAGCCGAACATCAGCGCCCGGTCGCGCTCCGAATAGTAGGCGTTGGCCTCGCGGAACGCGTGCGGCGCCACGTGCAGCTGGTGGCCGTCGAAGCCCCAGCGCACCCGCCGGCCGAGCGCGAACTCGAAGCGCGCCAGCGTGCGCATGACGATCGCGTAGGCGTTCTGCGCGTGGAAGTTGGGGTCGGCGAGCAGGGCCCGCTCGAACGTCTTGCGTGCCGCCGCGTTCGCGTCCGGCGGCGGCGCGAAGGGATCGGTCATGCTGCCGTCCGCAGCCTCGCGGTAGCGGTGCGGGCGGTACAGCCGGTTCGCGCTCGCGTCGAAGTCCACCACCTTGACGCGGTAGCCGGTGGGCCCGTCGGCTAGCACCTCGTGCGGGATCTCCACCTGTTCCAGCACCAGCCGGCCGCGGTCGCGCACCGCCGGGTCCTGCGCGAGGATGGTCAGCCGCTGCGTGTTGATCCGGTGCGACATCGCGCGCGGCCGGCTCACGCCAGCGGCCACTCGGGCACCGGCAGGCCCGGCGCGGCGGCGAGCTTCAGCGCCGCGCGCGTGCGCAGCGCCGCGTCGCACAGCGCGTAGCCCCAGTTGATCAGCCGCCCCTGGCGCTGCGCGTCGAACGCGGCCAGCCGCGTGGGCACCTTCTCGAGCCCGGCGCTCGTCGCGCCGTCGGCGGCGAGCGCGTCGTCGGCGCGGTAGTCGCCGATCTGCGTGCCGATGCCCCAGTACGCGCCGCGCTTGCGGCCGGCCTTGAATTCGTCGACCAGCCAGCGCTTGCGCAGCGCGCGCGTCTGGTCGATCAGGATGTCGCGCACGCGCCCCAGTTGCAGGATGTTGTCCTCGGCCGGCGTCTCGTCGATCGTGAACGGCGCGCCCGCGTCGCTGACCAGCGCGATGTCGACCCGGTCGACCAGCGACTCGAGCCCCATGTTGTCGTACACGCCGCCGTCGGCCAGCACGACGCGCCTGCGCAGCGGCGCCAGCTCCGGCGCGTCGCTGCCGTCGCGCCAGGCGTCGGGCTGCGTGTCGAGCACGATCGGCGAGAACAGCGGCGGGAAGGCGCTCGACGCGGCCACCGCCACCGCCAGCGGGACCGCTGCCGTCGCGTTGACCCCCAGCAGGTAGTCGGCGATGAAGTCCTGGCGGAAGCGGAAGCTGCGGCCGGTCTGCAGGCTGGTGGCGTAGAAGACGAAGCGCGGATTGCCCGCCATCGCCGCATCGGGAATGTCCTTCAGCATCGCGCCGCGGAACAGGTCCTTGTCGTAGCGGTCGGCGAGGAAGTCGCCCGCCGTCCGGAACGGCACCAGCAGCCCCTTGATGCCGGCGCCGATGTCGATCGTCCGGCCGCAGAATGCGCGGATCGGCGCGGCGACCACGGCGTCGAAGTTGGCGGCGCGGCCGTCCTCGAAGGCCAGCTCGCGCCAGCGATGCGCCAGCACGCCGGCGAGGATCGAGCCGCCCGAGACGCTGGTCACGCGGTCGAGCCGGCCGAGCAGGCCCGCGTCGTTGAGCCGCCACAGGCTGCCCAGGCCGAACAGCGTGGCGCGAAATCCGCCGCCCGACAGCGCCAGGCCGAGCGTGTTGCCGTCGATCGCCATGCCGGATGCTCCGCGTTCTGGTCCTGTGCGGATCGTACGCGCGCCGGGCGCGCGCGGCGGCGGCGGGATCGCGCGCGCCCGACGGACGGAGGCCAGGGCGCGACCGGCTCGCGCCAGCCGCGTTCAGCGATCCGCCGCGCCGCCGCCCGCCGTAACGCCCCGGGGATCGCTTCCGTTGCCGTCGTTGGCGCTGTCTTTCGGGGCGCCCTGCGCCGTCGCGCT
>JBDHRX010000048.1:0-20881 GCA_039807785.1 Burkholderiaceae bacterium | reverse complement strand
GCCGCGACCGCGCCGCCCAGCGCGACGACCATGCGGCGCCGGCCCGGCGATACCGCGGGCCGCAGGCCCCGGGGGCCGGCAGCGACGGGCGGCTTCACGTCAGAGCAGCGGTGCGCGGTTGTGGAGATAGATCCCGTGGGGCGACCGGCCGACCGGGATCGAGCGCACCACGCGCCGTGCCTCGAGGTCGACCACCGCCACCTGCCGGGCCCAGCGCTGGGTGACCCACAGCCAGCGCCGGTCGGCGGTGACCTCGAGGCAATCGGGACCGCCCGGGACCGGGATCGCGCCGACCACCTGGAGCGTGCCCATGTCGACGATCGACACCGTGTTGTCGACCCGGTTCGACACGAACAGGTGCCGGCCGTCGCCAAGCCCGCGGAAGTTGTGCGCGCCCTTGCCGGTGACCACCCGTCCCACCGTCCGGCGGGCGCGCCAGTCGACGACCTGCACGTAGTCCTCGCCCATCACGCCGATCATCAGATGGCGGTCGTCGGGGGTGACCACGATGCCCGCCGGCTGCCGGCCGGTAGGCAGCTTCCAGGCGATCGACCGGGTCGCCAGGTCGATCGCGGCGACCTCGTTGCTCTCCTGCAGCGTGACGAACACGAAGCGGCTGTCGGCCGAGAACCAGAGATGGCTGGGCGCCTTGGGCGCATCGACGCGCGCGACCAGGTGCAGCGCTCCGGCCTCGTGTCGATACAGATCGACCCGGTCGAGCCGCAGCGCCGCGACGACGAACCAGCGATTGTCGGGCGAGAAACCGATCTGGTACGGGTCGTCGATTCCGGCGATGCGCCGCTGCAGCTGGCCGGTGACGGGATCGAACAGGTGCAGCTCGTCGCTCATCGCGTTGGCGACGATCAGCGACCGGCCGTCCGGCGTGGGATACAGGTGGTGCGGCTCGCGCCCCACCTCGACGCGCGCCACTTCGCCGAAGCGCGCGGCGTCGATCCGCGAGACGGTGGCGTCGCGCGAGTTGAGCACGAACACCGGCGGCACCGTGGCCGGGCCCGGCAGCGCGGCGGCCGTCCGGCTGGCGCCCGCTTGGCTGGCGCCCGCCTGGCCGGCTCCTGCCTGGCCGGGACCCGCCTGCCCGACGGCCGGCGCCGGCAACGCGACGGCGGCCGCGACGAGCACGGCGGCCGCGAGCCGCCACGGTGCGAAGCGTGCCGGAAATCCGCGGTTCCGGCTGTCGGAGCGGCGCGACGGACCCGGCGCGCCGCCGGGCTCGAGCATCATGTCTGGTTCACCTGCGATCTGCGGGTCGACCCCGGCAATCTCGGCCCCGGGAATCGGGTCGCAAAGCATACACCGCGGCCTGTCCCGGACGACGTGCGATCGGCCACATCCTGCCGCCCGTCGCGCCGCCGCCACGCCGCCGCCCCCAGGCCGCTACCCTCGGGGTGCCGCCGGCCGCCCCGAGACGCGCCGGACAACCCGTGGAGACGCTGCCGATCGCATGATCAACCTGCTCGTCCTGCTCCGTTTCGAAATCCTGTCCGCCGCTCCGGAAGCCGCCGAGGCGGCCCGGCGCGAGTACCTGCGCCGGGTCCGCGACAACGGCGGCCGCGTGGTCGATCACGACGGCGACCAGCTGCTGGTCTGCCTGACCGACATGCGCTGGGGCCTGCAGTCCCTGCGCACGCTGCTCGCGCAGGCGCGCCGCGAGGGCTTCGCCGTGCGCGCGGCGATCGTGCAGGCGGTGCTGGCCCGCGCCGATGCCAGCCCGGAAGGCCCCGGATTCACCACCCGCACGCTCGACACGCTGCTCCGTCTGGCCGGGCATGTCGGTCGCCAGCAGGTGGGGATCACCCCGAAGCTGCTGAGCCTGATCCAGTTGAGCGCCCCCGAGTTCGCCGACCTGTTCACCCCGGTGGACGATTCGTTGCCGTCCGGCACGGGCGCGCTGCCCTCGCAACCGATCCTGGTGATGGCCGGCTGAGACGCCGGCCCCGGCCGGGCGGCCTCAGCCGCGCAGCGCGTCGATCGCCTTCTGCAGGCGCTTGACCGAAACCGGCATCGGCGTGCGCAGCACCTGCGCGAACAACGACACGCGCAGCTCCTCGAGCAGCCAGCGCAGCTCGTCCAGGCGCGGATCCGGCTGGCCGCGCCGCTGACCGGCCAGGCGCCGCCAGGCCTGCAGCAGCGGCGCCAGCTCCGCCTGCCGCTGTGCGTCGCGCGCCGGATCGGTACGCAACCCATCCAGCCGCATCGCGATCGCCTTCAGGTAGCGCGGCAGGTGGCCCAGCTGCCCCGCCGGCGTCGCGGTGACGAAACGCTTCGGAAGCAGCTCCCGCAGCTGCGCCTCGATGTCGGCCGCCGCGGCGGCGCCGGGCCGCACGGCTCCGAGCTTGCGCAGCGCCGCGGCGTGCTCGACGAGGATCTGGCCGACCGTCTGGGCGAGCGACTGGCCGATCAGGTTCAGCCGGGCACGGGCCTCGGCGACGCGCGCCGCGAAGGCCGGCCCGTCCGCCGGCAGCGGCTCGACCAGGCAGACGCGCTCGAGCAGCGCGGCGACCAGTTCGCGCCGCAGGTCGTCGGCCCCGCCGAAGGCGGCGAAACGCAGCGACATCGCCTGGAAGTCCGGGATGTGCTTCTCGAAGTACCTGAGCGGCTCGCGCAGCGCGATCGCGAACAGCCGCGCCAGCCCGGCCCGGTGCGTCGCGCGCGCCTGCGCCGGGTCGTCGAACAGCTGCAGCGCGACCGCGTCGCCGAGGTCGACCAGCGCCGGATAGCCGATCGCGGTCTGCCGGCGCCCGCCGACTTCCCGGGCGAGCTCCATCAGTTCCGGCAACGGGCCGAAGGACCAGTCGACATGGCGCCGGCCGTCGCCGAAATGCGCGCCCTCGGCCCGGTCCGGTTCCGGCACGTCCGGCGCCACGGCCTGCGCATCGGCCTGCGCCGGCGAGGCGCCGGGCGCCGTCGCGACCGGCCGGGCCAGCGCCGCGAACGCCGCCTGGAACGCCCCCTGCGCACGCGGCCCGTGCTCGGCGCGCAGCGCCGCCAGCTGCCGCGAGCTGCCCAGCATGCCGCCATGGGCGTCGACGAGCCGGAAGTTCATCAGCAGGTGCGGCGCCAGCATCTCGGCGCGGAAATCGGTCGGCATGGCCCTGAGCCCGCGCTCCTCGCGCAGGTCCTCGATCAGCGCCTCCACCAGCGTGCGGCCGCCCTCGCGCCCGCGCCAGCGCTGCGCGAAATCGTCGGCCCAAGCCGGCAGCGGCACGAGGTGGCGACGCAGCTTCTGCGGCAGCGACTTCGCCAGCGCCTGCACCTTGTCTTTCAACATGCCGGGAACCAGCCACTCGCAGCGCACCGCGTCGACCTGGTTCAGCATCGACAGCGGCACCATCAGGGTGACGCCGTCGTCCGCCGCACCGGGATCGAAGCGATAGTCGAGATCGAAGTCCAGGCCGCGCATCGACAGCCGCCGCGGGAACGACTCGGCGCCGACCGCGTCGGCGCCCCGGCGCAGCAGCGCCTCGCGCGACAGGCGCAGCAGCCCCGGGTCGCTGCGGGACGCCTCGCGCCACCAGCGCTCGAGCGCCTGCGCGGTATGCACGTCCTGGGGAATGCGCGCCTCGTACCACTCGTACAAGTCGCGCTCGTCGACCAGCAGGTCGGGCCGGCGGATGCGCTGCTCGAGCGCCTCGATCTCGGCGACCAGCCGGCGGTTGTGGACGAAGAACGGCAGTCGCCCGTCCCAGTCGCCGCCCACCAGCGCTTCGCGAATCAGGATCTCGCGCGACTGGCGCGCATCGATCGGCACGTAGCTCACGCGCCGCTGCGCATACACCGTCAGGCCGTAGAGCATGCCGCGCTCGCTCGCGACCGCATGCCCGGCCTTCCTGGACCAGGCCGGATCGGACCAGCTGCGCTGGATCAGGTGGGCGCCGGCGCGCTCGATCCATTCCGGCTCGATCCGCGCGACCGTGCGCGCATAGAGCCGTCCGGTGTCGACCATCTCGGCCGCCATCAGCCAGCGCGGCGGCTTCCTGGCCAGCGCCGAGCCCGGGTGGACCACGAAGCGCGTCTGGTGGGTCCCGGCGTACTGCGCCTCGTCGGGGGCCTTGACGCCGAGGTTGCCGAGCAGTCCCGCGAGCAGCGCCTGGTGGATCGCGTCATGGTTCGCCGGAGCCGTGTTCCGGTGCCACTTCAAGCCGCGCAGCGCCTCGACCAGCTGGGCGTGCACGTCGGCCCACTCGCGTAGCCGGCGCGCCGACAGGAACTCGCGCTCGAGCTTCTGCGCGAGCCGGCGGTTGGATTCCTTCTGCGCCTGCGCCTGCGCCCAGTAGTCCCAGAGCTTCACGTAGGCGACGAAGTCGGACTTCTCGTCGGCGAAGCGCCGGTGCGACTGGTCGGCCGCCTGCTGGGCATCCATCGGGCGTTCGCGCGGATCCTGCGCCGACAGCGCGGCCGCGATCAGCGCGACCTCGCGCAGGCAATCCAGCGCGCGCGCGGCGAGCAGCATGCGGCCGATGCGGGGATCGACCGGCAGCCGCGACAGCTGCCGCCCCACCTCGGTGAGCGCGTGCCCGGCGTCGACCGCGCCGAGCTCGCGCAGCAGCGCATAGCCGTCGGCGATCGCCTTGCGCGGCGGCGGGTCGAGGAACGGGAAATCCTCGATGTCGGCCAGCCGCAGCGCCTTCATCCGCAGGATTACCGCCGCGAGCGACGAGCGCAGGATCTCCGGATCGGTGAAGCGCGGGCGCTTGGCGAGATCGGCCTCGTCGTAGAGGCGGATGCACACGCCGTCGGCCACCCGCCCGCAGCGCCCGGCGCGCTGGCTGGCCGCCGCCTGCGAGACCGGCTCGACCTGGAGCTGCTCGACCTTGCCGCGATAGCGATAGCGCTTGACGCGCGCCAGCCCCGGGTCGACCACGTAGCGGATGCCCGGCACGGTGAGCGAGGTCTCGGCGACATTGGTCGCCAGCACGACGCGACGCCCGCCCGAGCCCGCGAACACGCGCTGCTGCTCGGCGGCCGAGAGCCGCGAGTACAGCGGCAGGATCTCGACCGGGCCGCGCCCCCACGGGGATCCGCTGCGCGACGCGCTCTCGCGCGCATGCAGCCGCCGCAGGTGGTCCGCGACGTCGCGGATCTCGCGCTCGCCGGGCAGGAACACCAGCACGTCGCCCGGCGCCTCGCGCCACAGCGTCTCGATCGCCTCGTCGATGCGCGACGGCAGGTCGGTCTCGTCGTCGTCGTCGCGATGCGTATCGTCGAAACCCTGGTACCGGATCTCGACCGGATACAGCCGCCCCGACACCTCGATCACCGGCGCCGGGCCGCCTCCGGCACCCGCCCCCGCCGGCCGGCCGAAATGCGCCGCGAAGCGCTCGGCATCGATCGTGGCCGAGGTGATGACCAGCTTCAGGTCGTCGCGGCGCGGCCCCTCGACGAGCTGCTTCAGGTAGCCCAGCAGGAAGTCGATGTTCAGGCTGCGCTCGTGCGCCTCGTCGACGATCAGGGTGTCGTACTGCGACAGCAGCGGATCGGACATCGTCTCCGCCAGCAGGATCCCGTCGGTCATCAGCTTGATCGTCGCCCCGGGCGCGAGCGTCTCGTCGAAGCGGATCTTGTGGCCGACGTGGGTCCCCAGCGGCGAACCCAGCTCCTCGGCGATGCGGCGCGCCACCGCGGTCGCCGCCAGGCGGCGCGGCTGCGTGTGGCCGATCAGGCCGCGCCGGCCGCCGCCCGCCAGGGCGCAGATCTTGGGCAGCTGGGTGGTCTTCCCCGAGCCGGTCTCGCCGCAGACGATGACCACCGGGTGACGGCGGATCGCCTCGGCGATCTCGTCGCGCCGCGCCGATACCGGCAAGGACTCGGGGAATCGCAGCGGCGGCAGCGCTCGCAGGGGCGCCGCGGGCCGCGGCACGGGACGCTGCCGGGAAACCATGGCCGGAAATTATAATGACGCGATGAACGCTCCCGCCCAGCCTGCCTCCCCAGCCGCCGTCGAGCCTGCCGGCTCCGGCGCCGTGGCGCCGTCGGCGCCGACCGGCCCCTCGCAGGAGGAGGCGCGATTCGTCGCCTGGCTGCGCCGGGTGGCCCCCTACATCCATGCGTTCCGCGGCAAGACCTTCGTCGTCGGCGTGCCCGGCGAGCTGATCCATGCCGGCTGGCTCAACCCGCTGGTGCAGGACCTCAGCCTGCTGCACGCGATGGGAATGCGGATCGTCGTGGTCCACGGCTCGCGTCCGCAGGTCAACGAACAGCTGCGGCTGCGCGGCGTCCAGGCCCACTACGCGGAGGGGCTGCGCATCACCGATCCGGTCGCGCTCGAATGCGCGAAGGAAGCCTCCGGCGAGATCCGCCTCGACCTCGAGGCCGCGTTCTCGCAGGGCCTGCCGAACACGCCGATGGCGCACTCGGCGGTGCGGGTCGTCTCGGGCAACCTCGTCACCGCCCGGCCGGTCGGGATCGTCGACGGCGTCGACTACCAGCAGACCGGGCTGGTGCGCAAGGTCGACGTCCAGACGATCCGCTTCGCGCTCAACGGCGGGGCGATGGTGCTGCTCTCCCCGCTCGGGTACTCGCCGACCGGCGAGGCGTTCAACCTCAGCATGGAAGACGTCGCGGCGAGCACCGCGATCGCGCTCGACGCCGACAAGCTGATCGTGCTGAGCGAGACCGGCGGCATCTTCGACGCCGACGGCGCGCTGCGCCGCGAGGTCTCCGAGGCCGAAGCCAAGGCGATGCTCCAGGCCGGCGCGCTGCCCGAGGAAAGCGCCTTCACGCTGCGCCATGCGCTGCGCGCCTGCGAAGGCGGCGTGGCGCGCGCCCACATCCTTCCCTACGGCCTCGACGGCAGCGTGCTGCTCGAGCTGTTCCAGCACGACGGCGTCGGCACGATGCTGGTCGAGGAAACGCTCGAGGCGCTCCGCGAAGCCGGCCCCGACGACGTCGGCGGCCTGATCGCGCTGCTGCGCCCGCTCGAGGAGGACGGCACGCTGGTGCGCCGCGACCGCAGCCTGATCGAGCGCGAGATCCCCAACTTCACGGTGATCGAGCACGACGGCGTCATCTTCGGCTGCGCGGCGCTCTACCCGTTCCCCGAGGAGGGCATCGGCGAGATGGCGGCGCTCGCGGTCAACCCGATGGTCCAGGGCCGCGGCGACGGCGAGCGCCTGCTGCAACGGATCGAGCAGCGCGCGCGCGCGGCAGGGTTGAAGCGCTTGTTCGTCCTCACCACGCGTACCATGCACTGGTTCCTCAAGCGCGGCTTCGTGCTCGCCTCGGTCGACCATCTGCCGAAGCAGCGCCGCGGCCTGTACAACTGGCAGCGCAAGTCGCTGGTGCTGATCAAGAACCTCTAGGAGTCCGAATGTCGCGCACGGTGTTCTGCGTCAAGCTGCAACGCGAGGCCGAGGGCCTCGACTTCCCGCCCTACCCGGGCGAGCTGGGCAAGCGGCTGTACGACGGCGTCTCGAAGGAAGCGTGGCAGGGATGGATCCGGCACCAGACGATGCTGGTCAACGAGAACCGGCTGAACCTGGCCGACGCGCGCGCGCGCAAGTACCTCGCCGTCCAGATGGAGGCGTACTTCTTCGGCGAAGGCGCCGAGCGGCCGGCGGGTTACGTCCCGCCGAAAGCCTAGGGCCCGCTCGCACGACGATCGTCCCCGCGCCGCGGCCTGTCGGGCGCCCGCCCCGCGGCGGCTCAGGGCTTGCGCCAGCGGTAGACGCGCATCGGCGGGATGTTCAGGAACTCGGGCGAGACCTCGGGTTCCCCGAAGACCGGCGTGGCCCGGTCGGCCACCGCGGAACGGAACTGGTAGGCGACGAAACAGCCGCCCGGCGCGAGCACGTCGCGGATCGCCTCGACGACGCGGGTCCCGACGTCCTCGGGCATCGTCGAGAACGGGATCCCCGAGAGCACCGCGTTCGGCGGGCGCAGCCGGTGCGCCGCGAGCACCTCGGCCAGGTGCTCGGCGCTGCCCTGGTGGACGATCAGGCGTCGGTCGTCGACGTTGCGCACGTGGTCGGCGAAAACGGGGTCGAGTTCCACCGCCAGCAGCGTGGCCGTCTCGGACATCGCCGCCAGGATCGCGCGCGTCGTGCCGCCGGTGCCGGGGCCCAGCTCGATCACCGACTCCGCCTGCCCGACGCCGGCCATCCGGACCATCTTCCGCTCGAGGAAGCGCGAGCTCGGGATGACCGACCCGACATCCCTGGGCTGCCTCAGGAAACCCTTCAGAAACGCAAGCCGGTCGTCTCGCTGCGGCCGCAGCGCCTCGAAACGAAACATCGCGCAGTCCCCCCGGACGATATCGATCTTGTCGAGTCGCTGCGGGGACCGACCGGCGAGGCTCAGCCCCTCGCCCCCGATGCCGTGCGACGTTCGATCCCTTCTGGCGACGCAATGATAACCACGTCGGCCCCCGACCTGGCAAACAGGCCGACGGTCACCACTCCCGGCCACTGGTCGACCATCGACTCGAAGCCGACCGGATCCTCGAGCGCGAGCCCGGCGACGTCGAGGATCTGGTTGCCGTTGTCGGTCACGAACCCGGCGCGCAGCACCGGTCGCCCGCCCAGCGCGCGCAGGCGCGCCGCGACCAGCTCCCGCGCCATCGGGATCACTTCGACCGGCAGCGGGAAGCGTCCCAGCGTCGCGACGCACTTGGACGCATCGACGATGCACACGAAGCGCTGGCTCGCCGCGGCGACGATCTTCTCGCGCGTGAGCGCGCCGCCCCCGCCCTTCACCATGCGCAGCGACCCGTCGACCTCGTCGGCGCCGTCGACGTAGACCGGGATCGCGCCCGCATCGGCGACCACGCGGTTCAGGTCGAGCACCTCGATGCCGCGCTCACGCAGGCGCGCGCTGCTGCGTTCGGAACTGGACACGGCGCCGGCCACCCGGATGCCCGCCGCGGCCAGTTCGTCGATGAAGATCTCGACCGTCGACCCGCTTCCCACCCCGAGGATCGCGCCGTCGACCACCTCGGAAAGCGCAGCGCGCGCGGCGGCGCGTTTCAGTGCATTCTGATCCATGCGTGCAGTGTACTCCCGGCGTGGCGGGGGCACCGGCGGCGTGGGAACGGCGCGGGAACGGCGCGGGCGCGGGGCCCGGCCCGTGCTCAGGCGGCGACCAGATCCGGCGCCGACAGCGCGCGCAGCACCGCGTGGTTGCACTGCTCGAGCGGCATCGCGCAAGCGTTGACGGCGCGCTCGAGCGCGGCGCCCGGTCCGCGCTCGAACGCCTCGATCGCCTCCAGGTACGGCGCGTACGGACCGCGCCGTTCGATCAGGGTCTCGCGCACGCGCGCCGGCACGTGCACCACGTCGAACAATCGCTCGAACGGCTGGTCGAGCATGCGGTCGAGCATCGAGAACACGCCGAGGATGAAAAGCTCGTCGCGCACCCGCTCGTCGCGTCCGGCGCCGATCAGGTTCTCGAGCAGCACGCCGCGCCGGAACGAGGCGATCATCACCGGCCGCATGTCGGGATCGCGCGACGAGGTCGCGAGCAGCAGCGCCAGCCAGCGCTCGAGTCGCGAGTAGCCGAGCATCATCACCGCGTGGCGGAACGACTGCACCTCGGTGCGCAAGCCGAAGCCGGGCGAGTTGATGTAGCGCAGCAGGCGCCACGCCAGCGCCGGATCGCGCCGGATCAGGCGCTCCATCGTGACGCTGTCCTCGCCGCGCTCGATCATCGACATCAGCTCGACGACGGTGGAGAAATCGGGGCTGGCCCCCGACCTGGCCTGGCTGCGCAGCACGTCCTCGACCGGCCAGCCGACCACCGCGAACGCGCCGCGCGCGAAGCTCTGCTTCATCGCCGCGATGGTGCGTACGCCCTCCTGGGCGAACGGGATGGTCCGCACCACCTCCGGCCCCGGCGCGCCATGGTCGGGCGCGATCCGGCGATCCTCGTCGAGATGGATCACCGACATGGTGAACGCGGGCAGCAGCGCGGCCGGCAACGGCCGGGGCGGAACGCCGGAGAGCACGAGCGCGAAACCCCGGCGCTGCAGCGCGGTCACCAGCTCGTCGCCGCCGGCGGTCGCGGTCAGCGCCGCCGGAACCTCGATCCAGAGCGCATCCAGCGGCTCGACCTCGAGCAGCGCCGCGTCGATCCGCGCGGCGCTGCGCACCGAGATCGACCCGCCGCCCGACACGTGCTCGGACAGCGCCCGGTACAGGTCCGCCATGCCGGCGTCCCGGTTCGCCAGCGCGACGGTGATCCGCATCGCCAGCGCGTTGCCGTTGCGGCCGACGATCGGCTCGTAGCCGATCATCGCGTCCGTGAGCAGCGCGCCGGGCATCGCCGCGCCTACAGGTAATCGAACAGGCTCAGCCGGGCGACCTTGGCATAGGTTGCCATCGCCGCTTCGAGCGCCGTCTGGTTGTGCTGGAAGCGCGTCACCGCCGAGGCATAGTCGACGTCGACGAGCCCGGAAAGCCGGCCGGTCGCCTCGATCTCGCCGTTCTCCAGCAGGCGCTCGCGCGCGTCGATCGCTCGCAGCTGCTCGCCGGCGCGGGCGCGCGTGACGAGGAGCCGCTCGAGCGCGCCGTCGACGCCGTCGAGCGCGCCGGAGAGCGCGGTGCTCAGGGCAGCGCTGCCGATCCCGGGTGTCTCGAGCGCGGCGATCGCGCCGTCGAGCGTCTGGAAGATGCTCTGCGGCGCCCCCGCCGAGCCCAGGTCCATGAACACCGCCCGGCCGTCCTGGCTGGTGGTGAACGCCACGTCCGCCCCGGTGGCCTGCTCGCCGGCGTTGGGCAGCCAGGCAAGCGTACCGGTGTCGGTGAACGGCGCGCGCGTGCTGCCCTGTCCGCCGAACACGTAGCCCCCGGCGCCGTCGCGCTGGTTCGCGATCGCCAGCAGCTCGTCCCGGCTGGCGCGCAGCTTCTGCGCCAGCATCGCCCGGTCGGCGTCGGACAGGCTGCCGTTGCCCGCGGCGACCAGCGCTTCGCGCGCCACCTGGAGCGTCTCGCCGGCGCCCGCCATCGCGTTGTCGGCCTGGCCCAGCATGGTGCGCGCGAAATCGATCATGCGGCGCTCGACCGCGATCCGGGCGATCTGCGAGCGGGCGCGCTCGGCCTGCGCGGCGGCCAGCGGGTCGTCGCTCGGCGCGTTGACGCGCTTGCCGGTCGACATCTGGAGCTGCGCCTCGGCGAGCGCCGCGCGACGCTCGTTCATCGCGTCGAGGCTGCGTTCGAAGGCGAACAGGGTCGCGATCCTGGTCATCGTCGGTCTCTCGTCGCGGGGGCGGGTCGCTCGCCTCAGCGTCCGACCGACGCGAGCAGCGAATCGAACATCGACTGGGCCGCCTGGATCACCTTCGCCGCGGCCTGGTACATCTGCTGGTACTGGAGCAGCCGGGCGGCCTCCTCGTCGAGGTTGACGCCCGACTGCGCGGCCTGCGCCGCCTCGGCATCGACCTGCAGCCGGCTCGAGACCGACTGCGCCGCCTTGGCCGACTGGGTGCGCGTGCCCGCGTCCGCCAGCATCGCCGCGAAGGCATCGTTGAACGACGCGCCGCCCGCCAGCGGCGCGTCGGACAGGCCGAGCATCGCGCGCGCGTTGCGGTTGTCGGCCGCCGGATCGACGGTCGACACGATCTCGATCCGGTCGCCGGGCTGCGGCGTGCCGCGCAGCGTGAGGGTCCAGCCGTTGTAGCTGATCGGGGCGCCCGGCACGTAGGCGATGCCGGTCGGGTTCCCGGTGCCGGTCCCGCTCACGTCGAAGGTGCCCGCGGCGGTGAAGGTGATCGTGACCGGCTGGGCGAGATTCGGGTCGGCGGAATCGACCGAGAACCCGCTCGCGGCGACGTCGCCGGCGTTGGTCGCCGCGCGCTCGACGCTGACCGCATGGCCGGTGGCGAGGCGGCTGCCGGAGGACAGCGTGCGCTCGAAGCCGGCCGCGAACGCGCTCGCACCGCGCAGCGTGAACACGTCGCCGGGCGCGGGCGCGACCCCCGGCAGGCCGAGCGTCAGGCCGTCGAAGGTCTGCGGCAGGCCGGCGAAGCTGCGCTGGAGCCCGTCGGCGTTGCGCGTCACGAGGTACTGGCTGCCGTCGAAGCGGATCGTGTAGTCGCTCGCCGCGACCTGCGTGCCGTCGGCGACGGCCACCGACAGCGTCGCGCCGCCGGCGTTGGTCGAGGCGGCGACGACGCTCGGCGCGCCGAGCGCGAACATCGGTTCGCCAGCGGTCCCGGTGACGTCCACACCGAGCGCCTGCTGGCGGTTGAAGGCCTCGGCGATCCCGGCCGCGAGCTGGCCGAGCCGCGCGCGCATCGCCTCGAGATCCTGGTCTCGGAACTGCATCAGGCCGGCGAGCGAGCCGCCGCCCAGGGTGTCGGCGTTCATCGGCAGGCGCGTCGCGCCCGATACCATCACCACCCTGCGCCGCGTCGGATCCAGCGGATCCGGCTCGGCCACCAGGGCCGAGGCCCGGTTGCCGACCACCAGCCCCTCGCCGCCCGCCGCGAACACGGTGACGGTGCCGTCGGCCTGCTCGTAGCTGGTCGTCTTCAGGTAGCCGTTGAGTTCGCGCAGCGCCTGGTCGCGCTGGTCCAGCAGGTCGTTCGGCGTCTGCCCGGTGCCGGCCGCCGCCGCGATGCGATCGTTCAGGTTCGCCACCCGCTCGAGCAGGCCGTTCACCATCGTGACCGCGTCGGCGATCCGCGCGTCGGCGTCCTGGCCGAACTGGCGCAGGCTCGCGTCGGTGGCCTGGATGCGCATCGCCAGCGCGTCGGCGCGCGCCAATACCGCCTGCCGGGCGCTCGCGTCGAACGGCCGGTTCGCGAGATCCGCGAGCGCCGCATTGAAGTCGTCGATCGCCACGCCGATGCCGTTGTCGGTATCGGCGAGCAGGTTGTCGACCCGGCTCAACTGCTCGGCGCGCGCCGTGTCGGCCGACGCCTGGGCGATCGACGACGCGAGCTCGGCCGCGACGAAGCGGTCGTAGCGGCGCTGCACCGTGGTGACGTCGACGCCGAAGCCCATGAAGCCGCTGCCGGTATAGGCGCTGCCCGCGGTGGCGAGCACCGCCTCCTGCCGGCTGTAGCCGGGCGTGTTGGCGTTGGCGATGTTGTGGCCGGTGGTCTGCAGCTGCGCATAGGCTGCCAGCAACGCACTCTGGCCGACGCCGAGCAGTACGGACATGGAATCGTCCCCGTCAGGTCGTGAGACGCCCGAGCATCAGCGTCTGGTTGATGGTGCGCTCGAGCTTCTCGCCGTAGCGCGGATCGGTCGCGTACCCGGCGCGCTGCATGCCGGCGGCATATCCGGAGACCGATTGCGGCGACGCCGACCGGCCGGCGCGCAGCACCGGCGCGTAGCGCGCGTTGCCCGCCATCAGCCCGGTCCAGTCGCGGAACGCCTCCTCGTAGGACCCGTAGGCGCGGAAGCGCTCCACGCTGCGCCGCGGCGCGCCATCGACGTATTCGGTGGTCGTCACGTCGACCGTGGCGCCCTTCCAGTTGCTGCCGGCCTTGATGCCGAACAGGTTGTGGGCGCTGCGGCCGTCCGGATGCCGGATCTCCTGGCGCCCCCAGCCCGATTCGAGGGCGGCCTGCCCGACGACGAACGCCGCCGGCACGCCGGTGCTGCGCTGCGCGGCCAGCGCGTGCGGCCACATGCGTTCGACGAAAGCGGCCTGCGAACCGTCGAGCCGCCGGGACAGCGACGCCTTCAGGCGCTCGGCGGCCTGCGGCTGCAACGACGCGGCCTGCGCCGCGCCGGCGCTCGTCGCCCCGCTCCGCGTCGCCCGTGCATCGTCCGGTTCTCCGGTTCCGGCCGGACGAACCGGGATCCCCGGTCCCGCGGATCCGCCGGCGCCGGCCGACGCCAGCCGCCCGGAAAGCTGGCGCGCGATGATCTCGGCCAGCCCGCCCGGCTGGCCGGCCAGGGATTGAGAGAGTTGCTGGTCGAGCATGCCGACGTAGGTGTCGTGGCCGGTTCCGCCGAACATGCCGGACTTCGGCATCGCCTCGCGCATGCTCTTCAGGAGCTGCTGCATGAACAGCGCCTCGAACTGCCCCGCCGCCTGGCGCAGCGCCGCGCGCGGGTCGGCCGACGCCTCGCGGCGCAACCCGTCGAGCGCCCGGGCATCGAGCGCCAGTCCCCGCGCCGCCAGCGACGGCATCGCCATCAGATGATCTCCAGCTCCGCCCTGAGGCTGCCCGCGGCCTTGAGCGCCTGCAGGATCGCGATCAGATCCTGCGCGCTCGCCCCGAGGCTGTTCAGTGCCTTGACGACGTCGGCCAGCCTGGCCGACCCCTCCAGCATCATCAGCGCCCCGCCGTCCTGGCGGATCGTGATATCGGCCTTTTCGGCAACCACGGTGGAACCTTGAGCCAGCGGATTGGGCTGGCTGACGACCGGGGTGGTCTGAACCATGACCGCGAGGTTGCCGTGCGCCACGGCGCTCGGGGACAGGGTCACCGACTGGTTCATCACCACCGAGCCGGTCCGGGCGTTCACGATCACCTTGGCCATCGGTTTCGGCAGGGCGACCTCGAGGTTCTCGAGCTCGGCCAGGAACGGAACGCGCAGCGTCGGGTCGGCCGGCAGATGCACCCGCACCACCCGCGCATCGAGCGGCTCGGCCGTCGCCGCCGCGGTCTGCCCGGGCAGCGTGCGCGCGTTGATCGCGTCGGCCACGCGCCGCGCGGTGCCGAAATCGGTGTCGTTGAGCTCGATGTGGATCGCGTCGGCCGCCAGCGTGTGGTTCGGCACCACGCGCTCGACGGTGGCCCCGCCCGGCACCCGGCCGGCGCTCAGGTGGTTGATCTGCACCTTGCTGCCGGCCGCCGAGGCGCCCGCCCCCCCGACGACCACGTTGCCCTGGGCCATCGCGTAGACCTGCCCGTCGGCGCCGCGCAGCGGCGTCAGCAGCAGCGTGCCGCCGCGCAGGCTCTTGGCGTTGCCCAACGAGGACACCGTCACGTCGATCGGCTGGCCCGGCTGGGCGAACGCGGGCAACTGCGTGGTGACCATCACCGCCGCGGCGTTGCGCAGTTGCGGCGTGATCCCCGGCGGCAGCTGCACGCCGAGCTGCGACAGCATCGACTGCAGGCTCTGCACCGTGAACGGCGCCTGCGTCGTCTGGTCGCCGCTGCCGTCGAGGCCGACCACCAGGCCGTAGCCGATCAGCTGGTTGGCCCGCACGCCCTGGATGCTCGCCAGCTCCTTGATGCGCTCGGCCATCGCCGGCGCGCAGGCGCCGGCGGCGAGCGCGGCCACCAGCAGCGCGCGCAGGAAAGCCCGGATCGTCTTCATCGCATCACCCACTCGGAAAGCGCCATTCGGAACACAGGGGACGTCATCGCCCGGAAACCATCGCTCAGATCGGCAGGAAGCTCAGGAAGAACCGCGCCAGCCAGCCGACGGTCTGCGCGCTGTCGATGTCGCCCCGGCCGCGCACCTCGAGCCGCGCATCGGCGACCTGGGTCGAGCTGACCAGGTTGCCCGGCAGGACGGTCGCAGGATTGACCACGCCCGAGAAGCGCAGTGCCTCGACGTTCTGGTTGATGCCGACCTGCTTCTCGCCGGAGACGACCAGGTTGCCGTTCGGCAGCACTTCGACGACGGTGACGGTGATGGTGCCGGTGAACAGGTTCTCGGAGCCGGTCGCGCCCTTGCCCTCGAAGGTGTTGCTCGAATCGCCGGCCGCCCCGAGCTTCGGGATCAGGCTCGACGCCTGCTTCACGAACGGCAGCCGGGAGATCGAGGCGTCGACCGATCCCTTGCGGTCGAGGCTGCTGTTCGAGCTGCTGCGCGCGGTCGTCTTCTCCTGGATCTGGATGGTCAGCAGGTCGCCGACCAGGCGGGCGCGCCGGTCCTCGAACAGGCCGCGATGACTCGACGGATGGTAGATCGCGCCGTTGGCCTGGGGCGCGCGCGCCGCCGCGACGGCCGCGGCCGTCGCGGTCGTGGGCTCGGGCCGGACGGTGGTGGGCTCGAGCACCGCGACGCGCGGCGTCGCGAGGCATCCGGCCAGCAGGACGCAGGCGAGCAGGGCCGGCAGGGTCTGCAACGGGATCGAAACGCGCATCGCCGCCTCCGTCACAGCTGCGACAGCCGGGCCAGCATCTGGTCCGAAGTCTGGATCGCCTTCGAGTTGATCTCGTAGGCGCGCTGCGTCTGGATCATGGCCACGAGCTCCTCGACGACGTTGACGTTCGAGGTCTCGACGTAGCCCTGGTTGATCAGGCCGGCGCCGTTGCTGCCCGGCGTGCCCACGGTCGGGGCCCCCGAGGCGGCCGTCTCGGTGAACAGGTTCTGGCCGCGCGGATCGAGGCCGGCGGGATTGACGAACGTGGTGAGCTGGACCTGCCCGACCTGCACCGGCGTCGCCTGCCCCGACTGCATCACCGAGACCACGCCGTCCGCGCCGATGGTCACGCTGAGCGTATTGGGCGGGATCACGATCGGGGGCGACATCGGCATGCCGTTCGACGTGACCAGCTGGCCGCTGGCATCGACGCGGAACGATCCGTCCCGGGTGTAGGCGATGGCGCCGTCCGGCATCTGCACGCTGAAGAAGCCGTTGCCGTTGACCGCCATGTCGAAGGTGTTGTCGGTCTTCTGCAGGTTGCCCTGGGTGAGCAGGCGCGCGGTGGCGACCGTGCGCACGCCGGTGCCGAGCTGCAGGCCGGTCGGCAGCACGTTCTGCTGCGTCTCCTGCCCGCCCGCCTGGCGCATGTTCTGGTACAGCAGGTCCTCGAACACCGCCTGCGCGCGCTTGTAGCCGTTGGTCGAGACGTTGGCCAGGTTGTGCGAGATCGTGTCGAGCTGCGTCTGCTGCGCGTCGAGCCCGGTCTTGGCGATCCAGAGCGAACGGATCATGTCGGCACCTATCCCTTCAGCGTCAGCAGCTGCGCTGCCTTCTGCTCGTTGTTCTCCGCGGTCTGCATCAGCCGCGTCTGGAGTTCGAACTGCCGCGCCAGGGCGATCATCCCGACCATCGCCTCGACCACGTTCACGTTGCTGCCCTCGACCGCACCGGCGGCGATGCGCACCGCGGGATCGGAGGTCGCCGGCTCGCCGTCGACGCCGTGCATCAGGCCGTCGGCCTGCTTGCGCAGCGCCCCCGGCGGCGGGTTCACCAGCTTGAGGCGGCCGACCTCGAACGGCGGCTGTCCGGACAGCTTCGCGCTGACCGTGCCGTCGCCGCCGATCGCGACCTCGGCATTGGGGGGAATCGACAGCGGCCCGCCCTCGCCCAGCACCGTCTGCCCGCGCCGGGTCTGGAGCGTCCCGTCGGGCCCGATCTCGAAGGCGCCGTCGCGCGTGTACGCCTCGCCGCCGTCGGACGCCTGGACCGCGAACCAGCCCTCGCCGCGCACCGCGACGTCGAGCGCGCGGCCGGTCTCGCGCACCGGCCCGGAGCGCGGGTCGAAACCCGCGCTGGCCTCGAGCGCCCAGACGCGGGTGGTCGCGGTGCCCTCCTGCCGCCCGGGCACGGCGCGGAACGCCATCAGGTCGGCGCGGAAGCCGTCGGTCGAGGCGTTGGCCAGGTTGTGCGCGAGCGCATCCTGGCGCTGCATCAGCGCCTTGGCCCCGCTCATCGACAGATAGATCATCCGGTCCATGCTTGCTCCGTGCGCACGCCGCGCGCGACGTCGCCGCCGCGCGCGCGGGTTGGCATCGTCAACGCAGGTTGACGATCGTCTGCATGATCTGGTCCTGCGTTCGGATCGTCTGCGCGTTGGCCTGGTAGATGCGTTGCGCGGTGATCATGTTCACCAGCTCGGCGGTCAGGTCGACGTTCGACTGCTCGAGCGCGCCCGACTGGATCAGCCCGAGGCTGCCCGCTCCGGGAGAGCCCGCCATCGCCACCCCCGAGTCGGCCGTCTCGGCCCACTGGTTGCCGCCCAGCGACTGCAGGCCCTGCGGATTGGTGAAGTTGACGAGCACCACCCGCCCCTGGGCCAGCGTCTGGCCGTTCGAGTAGCGCGACAGCACGGTGCCGTCGGAGGCGATCGAGAAGCCCGTCAGCCGGCCCGCCGCGTAGCCGGTCTGGGACAGCTCCGAGATCGAGAACGACGAACCGAACTGCGTCAGCTTCGAGAGGTCGATCGGCACCGGCAGGTTGCTGCCCACCGCCGCCGAGACCGGCACGTTGACCGTCACCGAGGTCGGGGACGCGGCGACCAGCCGGCCGTCGGCGCCGAACGAGAAAGTGCCGAGCGACCCGCCGCCGACCTGCGCGCCGTCCGCGGCCGCGTAGACGTCCCAGGTGTTGTCCGAGACCTTGCGGAAGTAGATCGCGACCGTGTGCGCCGCGCCCTGCGAATCGTAGACCGGCATCGAGGTCGCGCCGTTGTAGCTGCTCGCGTCGGCCAGGTTGAACGGCGTGGTCGGGGCGGCGGCGCCCGCGTCCAGGTTCGCGGCGATCGTGCCCGCGTCGGTGGCGCGCGGCGCGACGTCGCCGGTCTGCAGGCGCAGCTCGGTGGGCACGCCGACGTTGACGAAGCCGTTGGCGTCCGCGGGGAAGCCGGTGAGCCGGCCGCCCTGCGCGTTGACGATGTAGCCGTCCTTGTCGAGCTGGAACTGGCCGTTCCGCGTGTAGGTGAGCTCGCCGTCGTTCGACATCCGGAAGAACCCCCGGCCGTTGATCGCCATGTCGAGCGCGCTGCTGGTGGTGCTGATGTCGCCCTGCGTGAACTGCTGGGTGACGTCGGCCACCATCACGCCGATGCCGTTGAAGCCGTTACCGCCGGCGCCGTAGAGCGAGGTGGCGTAGACGTCGGCGAACTCGGCGCGCGAGGCCTTGGCGCCCACGGTGTTGGCGTTGGCGACGTTGTTGCCGATCACGTCGAGGTTGCGGGAGGCGGCGTTCAGGCCGCTGAGACCCTGCTGGAAGGACATGCTGCGCTCCTGTCGGGAATGAGGTTCGGGAATGAGGTTCGGGAATGAGGGTCGTCGAAGGGTCGGGTCGGGAAGATCGGGGCGGCCGTCAGAGCACCGCGCGGATCGCGGAAGCGGGCTGGGCGGCCCCGCCGCCGAGCTCGATGCGGGCGCCGCCGGCCGCCTGCGTCACCGCGGTCACGCGCGCCGGCGCGAGCGCCTGGGCCGACAGCTCGGCGCCGTCGTAGCCGAACGCGATCGCGCGCAGCCGGTAGTTGCCGGCGGCCGCCGTGGCGCCTCCGGTCCCGGTACCGTCCCACTCGAACATCCCGACGCCCGCCGGGACGTCCTGCGCCTCGTGCGCGAACACCACGCGACCGGCGGTATCGACCACCTCCACGCGAACCGCCTTCGCATCCGCGGGCAGCTCGAAGCCGAGGCGCAGCGGCGCGGTCCCCGAGTCGGGCGCGTCGGTTCCGGCGGTGGCCGCCGAGGGCCCCGGCCAGTCGACCGAATCGGCCGCGACCAGCACCTGGCGGCCGAGCAGCCCGACCGCGGACATCGGCGAGACGGTGCCCGAGGCGGCGGCCATCTTCGACATCGAGGCGTTCAGCTCCTCGATGCCGCGCACGGTGTTGATCTGCGCGAGCTGGCTGGTCACCTGGGCGTTGTCCAGCGGGTTGAGCGGGTCCTGGTTGCGCATCTGCGCCACCAGCAGCTTCAGGAAACGGTCCTCGGTACCGGCGGCCGAATCGGCGCCGCTCGCGCCCGAGGCGCTCGCATAGCCGGCCGCGGACTGCGTGGTGTTCGAGGTGTCGATGGTGGCCACGCGCGATGCTCCCCGGTTACTGGCCCAGCTGCAGCGTCTTGGCGAGCAGCTGCTGGGTCGTGTTCATCACTTCGATGTTGTTCTGGTAGGAACGCGACGCGGAGATCATGTTCACCATCTCCTCGATCACGTTGACGTTGCTCTGGGTCACGTAGCCGTCGGCATCGGCCATCGGGTTCTTCGGGTCGTGGATCCGCTTGCCGGGCGTCGCGTCCTCGACCACGTCGCGCACCTGTACGCCGGGGGTCGACCGACCGGCCGCCGAAGCGGGCGCGGACTGGAACACGACCTGCCGTGCCTTGTACGGCTGGCCGTCGGGCCCGGCGACGCTGTCGGCGTTGGCCAGGTTCGACGCGACCACGTTCAGTCGCTGGCTCTGCGCCGAGACGGCGCTGCCCGAGATGCCGAGGACGTTCAGCAGGGACATGGCGGGTTCCTCCTCGTGTTCCGTGTCGTGCTCGATGTCGTGCAGTACCGGTCTCGCGGTCGGCGCGGCGCGCTCAATCGCCGCGGATCGCGCTCAGCAGGTTGCGCACGCCGCCGTTGATGAAGCGCAGCGTCGCCTCGTAGCGCAGCGCGTTGTCGGCGAAGTTCGCGCGCTCCTGGTCCAGGTCGACCGAGTTGCCGTCGATCGACGCCTGTCGCGCCACCCGGTAGGCCAGCGGCGGCGGCGTCGACGCCGCCGATCCGCCCGGGCCGCCGCCCGTCGGGGCGAGCGCGAGCCGCGGCGTCGCGGTGGACGCGCCCGGCCCGGTCGCGGATGCGGCCCGCGCGCCCGAGGCGTCGCGCAGCGCACGCGCGAAGTCGAAGTCCCGCGCCTTGTATTCCGGCGTGTCGGCGTTTGCGATGTTCGACGCCAGGACCTCCTGGCGCGCGGCGCGCAAGGCGAGCGCCTCGCCCTGGAACTTCAGCGCTGCGGTGAGCCGGTCGAGCATCGTGGCCTCCAGTTCTTCCCATGGCTGCCGATTATTCAGGGAGCCCGCCTCGCGCATCGGCCGAAAAGCGCGGGTTTTCCGCCGCATCTCCGCGGCTGCCGGCGCTCGCCGGACGACTACGCTGCGGGCATCGGGACTGCGTCGATCGCGCGGTCGCCGACACGAATGCACGATCGCCTGGAGGAGCCGATGCCCCCCGTCATGCCCGTCTCGTCGCGAATGTCGTCGCGAATGTCGTCGCGAATGCCGCTCGCCCGCCGCGCGGGCGGCGCCGCGCTCGCCGCCGCCCTGCTGGCGCCGCTGCCGGCCGG
>JBDHRX010000194.1:0-3337 GCA_039807785.1 Burkholderiaceae bacterium | reverse complement strand
CCGCGTCGGGCCGGTCCGCCCGGGCGGCCTCGGGCCCCCCGGTCCGCCAGGCCGCGCACCCCGCCATCGCCGGGGCGCCGACGGCGGCCACCGGCAACCAGCGCAGCAGCGCGCGGCGCGTCCGCCCGTCCGGAGCGCCGTCGTCCCCGCCGTGTCCGCTCCGGCATCCGCCTGGGTCGCCGACCCGACTGCCTTCCCGACTGCCTGCCCGATCGCCTGCCCGGTCGCCAGCCCCGTTGCCTTGCCGACCGCCTGCGCGGCGCCCGTCTTCCCGCCACCCGGTATCTCGCATTCCCGGCCCTCTCCGAATTCGCCCTGCCGCATTGTTGCAGAGCCGCGCTCGCCGCGCGGCTCCGCCGCCGGCGCGCCCCCGAGGCGCCCGGGCGAACCGGTCCGGCCCGATCGGGCCGCGATCGACACGGCGAGGAAATGGCGCTTCAATCGATGGCGCTTCGATCCGGCCACGGCCACCGGGCACGCCCTGGCCGGCTGGCATCCATCACGACTGGCGCCGGGTCTTCCGACCCGGCAGCCGAGGAACGGGCAATGCAGGAACAACCACTCGGGTTGATGCACTTCTGGCAATCGGGCGATGCGGTCACGCACGCGGTCGCCTGGCTTCTGCTGGCGATGTCGGTCGTCAGCTGGTACTTCATCCTGTCGAAGAGCTGGAGCGCGTGGCGGGTGCGCCGCGCGGCCCGCGCCGCGCGCGAGGGGTTCTGGAACGCACACTCGATCGACGCGGCGATCGCCGTCCTCGAGCGCGCGGATCCCGAGCGCGTATTCCTGCCGCTGGTGCAGAAGGCGCGCGCCGCCGCCACCATGCAGCCCGACGCCACGCTCGCCGCGTCGATCGACCGGAACGAGATGATCACCCGGACCCTGCGCGGCGCGATCACGCAGGCCGCGGCGCGGCTCGAGCGCGGCCTGGCGTTCCTCGCCTCGGTCGGCAGCACCGCGCCCTTCGTCGGGCTGTTCGGCACCGTCTGGGGGATCTACCACGCGCTGCTCGCGATCGCGTCGAGCGGACAGGTCATGATCGACAAGGTCGCCGGCCCGGTCGGCGAAGCGCTGGTCATGACGGCCGCGGGCCTGGCGGTCGCGATTCCCGCCGTGCTCGCCTACAACGCGTTCGTGCGCGCGAACCGCGTCGTGCTCGCCGAGCTCGACGGCTTCGCCCACGACGTGCTGGCGCTGGTCCTCACCGGCCACCGGATCGAGGGGCGCGAAACCGACGCGCTGCGCAGCGGCGTCGCGCCGCTGGCGGCCGGCCCGGTCGTGCGCTGAAGGCGCGAGACCATCCCGACGGGAGGCGCGACACCATGGCATTCGGCGGATTCGATCCCGGCAACCAGCCGCAGCCGATGGCCGAGATCAACACGACGCCGCTGGTCGACGTCATGCTGGTGCTGCTGGTCATCTTCATCATCACCGCGCCGCTGCTCACGCACGCGATCCGGCTCGACCTGCCCGCCGCTCGCGCGCCCGCGGCGCCCGAGGCGCCCGGATCGATCACGCTGTCGATCGACCCTTCGGGGGCGGTCTTCTGGGACGAAGAACCGGTCGCGACGCTCGACGCGCTGGACGAGCGCTTCCGGCAGGCGGCGGCGCGGCGGCCGCAACCCGAGCTGCGGCTGCGCGCCGATCGCGAGACCCGCTACCGGCGCATCGCCGAGGTGATGGCCAGCGCGCAGCAGGCCGGCATCGAGAAGATCGGCTTCGTCACCGACCCGCGCGAGCGCCGCGCGCCGGGCGACGCCGGGAACCCGTCGCGCTGACCGCGGCGCGGCGGGCCGGCGCCGATCGCGACGAAACGCGATCGCGGCTCAGCGGCCGAGCCACTGCAGCAGCGGCTCCCAGGTCGCGCGATCCTTGTCGACGCGCTGCGAGGGCACGTCGAAGACGGTGAGCCCGTGCGCGGCCAGATGGACGTAGTTCTGCGTGTCGCGCACGTAACCGGCCACCGGCAGGCCGAGCCCGCCGACGAAGCGCCCCAGCTCCTCGGCGGCGCGCGTGCGCGTATCGACGCGCATGCCGACGATGCCGACGGTCTCCGGGAAGCGCCGCGGGTTGCCGGCGAACGCCGCCTTCAGTTCCTGCAGGAACTGCCCGGTGGCGAGCACGTCGAACATCGACGGCTGCAGCGGGACCACGATGCGGTCGGCCACGCGCACGATCTCCGACAGCCGCTTGCCGCCGATCTGCGCCGGCGTGTCGAGCACGACGTGGGTCACGCCGCGCGGCGGTCGCGCGATCTCGCCGTTCATCTCCCAGCTCTGGATCGGCTTGACGCCCGCGGGGCGCAGCTGCAGCCAGTGCCTGGCCGACTGCTGCCGGTCGAAATCGCCGAGCATCGTGCGGTGGCCGTTCGAAGCATAGTAACCGGCGAGGTTGGTCGCCAGCGTGGTCTTGCCGACCCCTCCCTTGGGGTTCACGATGGCTACGACGGGCATGCAGCGGCTCCTTGACTGTGCTGTCGGGATGTTAGCAAAACAATGCGCACCTCGGTTGCATTCAGCGCCGCGCGCGACGCACCGTGTCGATCGCGACACACATCCGCTCCACGGCATCGAGCATGTGCGGCCCCGGCCGCTCCAGGGTGTCGGCATCGAACGCGGCGAACCGCGCGGGGCCGCGCGGCGCGAGCAGGCCGCGCTTGCGCCAGAGCGGCTCGGCGCGCTCCGCGTCGGCGGCAAGCACCATCTCGGGATGCGCGGCGATCACCGATTCGGGATCGAACTGCGGTGCCGCGAGCGATGTGCCCGCCAGGATGTTGCGCGCACCGCAGCTGCGCACCGCGTCGGCGATCGCGTCGCCCTCGCCCACCCCCACCAGCGGCGACGACCAGATCTGCACGAACACGCGCACCGGGCTCGACGCGGCGTAGCGCGCGCGAATCGATGCGAGCCGCGCGCGAAACGCGCGCGCCGCGCCGAGCGCCGCGGACGGATCGCCGGACAGGCGCGCGAAGCGCTCCATCGTCGCGCCGACGTCGTCGAGCGTGCGCGGCTCCGAGACGAAGACCGCGAGGCCGAGCGACTCGAGCCGCGTCACCAGCGAACGCGACACGCCCGCGCCCCACACGACCACCAGGTCCGGGGCCAGCGCCATCAGGCGCTCGATGTCGAGCTGCGGATAGGCCGCGATGCGGGTGCGGTCGCGTGCCTGCGGCGGACGATCGCTGTCGCGGTCCACGATGGCGACGTTCGGGCCCGCGCCGATCGCGAACAGCAGCTCGGTCGCGTGCGGCGCGAGCGAGGCGATGCGGCGCGGCGCCTCGCGCAGCGACACCACCCGTCCCCAGTCGTCCTCCAGGCGCAGCGGCGACGCGCCGGCC
>JBDHRX010000193.1:0-3366 GCA_039807785.1 Burkholderiaceae bacterium | reverse complement strand
CGAGCGGCGCGCCGCGCGGCCCGCGCTGCGAGGGCAGCGAGAAGTCCTGGTCGGGGAAGATCGTCTTCAGCGCGACCAGGATCCCGTTGCCCACTGCCGTGCCGCGTTGCAGCTCGAAGCGCTCGATCGACGCCAGGATGTCCTCGCGGTTGTGCGTGGGCGGCTGCACCAGCGCCGCGCCGCTGCCGAAGGTGACGACGCCGATGCGCGCGCTGCGCGGCTGCTCGGCGACGAACGCCCGGGCGGCGGCCTGCGCCGCGGCGAGCCGCGTCGGCTCGACGTCGGTCGCGCGCATGCTGCCCGAGACGTCCATCGCCAGGATCACCGTCTCGTGCTGCGAGGGCAGCGTCACCACCGCGGTCGGCCGCGCGATCGCCACCAGCATCACGGCCAGCGACAGCAGGAACAGCAGCGGAGGCAGGTGGCGCCGCAGGCCGTGGCCGGCGCCCATCGCCTCGCGGATCATCGCGAGCCCGGCGTAGCGCACCGCGACGCGCTTGCGCCGGCGCAGCAGCCACAGGTAGGCGCCGACCAGAAGCGGCAGCGCCAGCAGCAGCCACAGCATGGTCGGCCACTGGAAGTTCATCGCAGCGCCCCGAGATGGGCCGGCAGCGCGCCCGAGGCGAGCCGGCTGCGGCGCCGGCGCAGGTCGGCGCAGCGCAGCAGCGCGTCGACCAGGTCGTTGTCGGTGGACAGCTCGAGCACGTCGACGCCGGCGCGCGCGAACGCCTCGCGCAAGGCCGCCTCGCGCCGCGCCGCGAGCCGCTCGAAGCGACGCCGGAACCCCCGGTCGTGGGTGTCGACGAAGACCTGCTCGCCGGTCTCGGCGTCCTGCATCACCAGCAGGCCGAGGTCGGGCAGCGCGCGCTCGAGCGGGTCGGTCAGCCGCACCGCCACGACCTCGTGGCGCCGCGCCAGCCCGGCGAGCGGCGCCTCCCATCCGGGCACGCTCAGGAAGTCGGACACCACGAACACCAGCGAGCGCCGCGCGACCACGCCCTGCGCGGCATCGAGCAGGACGCGCAGGTCGGTGCCGCTCGAGCGCGGCGGCGCGGCGCGCGCGGCGATGCGGTGCAGGATCTGCAGGACCTGCATCCGGCCGCCGCGCGCCGGCACCACGGCTTCGACCTCGGCGCCGTAGAGGATCGCGCCGACGCGGTTGCCGTGGCGCGAGAGCAGGCGCGCCAGCACCGCGGCGAAATCGCGCGCCACCGATTGCTTGGTCGTCGCGTCCGAACCGAAGTCGACCGAGCCGCTCAGGTCGAGCAGCAGCCAGGCGGCGATCTCGCGCGCCTCGGTGTACTCGCGCACGTAGGGGGTCTGCATCCGCGCGGTGACGTTCCAGTCGATCCGGCGGACGTCGTCGTGATGCTGGTACTCGCGCAGGTCGGCGAGGTCGATGCCGTTGCCCCGGAACAGCGTGCGGTAGTCGCCCTGGAGCAGGCCGTCGAGCCGGCGCAGCACGGTCCACTCGAGCCGGCGCAGCAGCGCGTCGGCGCGGGGCGCCTCAGGCGTTCGCGGCGAGGTCGACATGGGTCTGCAGCGGCTGCTCGGGCGCGGGCACCGCTTCCATGATCCGGCGCACGATCCGGTCGGCATCGACCGACTCGGCGAGCGCCTCGTACGAGAGCACGAGCCGGTGGCGCAGCACGTCGGGCACCAGGTCGACGACGTCCTCGGGCAGCGCGTAGCGCCGGCCGCGCAGGCAGGCAAGGGCGCGCGCGCCCTCGATCAGGTGGATCGTGGCGCGCGGGCTCGCGCCGAAGGTGACGAAGCGCGACAGTTCGGCGAGGCCGCAGCGCGCCGGGTCGCGGGTGGCCGCCACCAGCCTGACCGCGTACTGGGTGAGCGCGGGGTCGACATAGACGCCGCGGCAGCGGCGCTGCAGCACGCCCAGCTGCTCGGGCGTCGCGACGGCCGCGACCGGCGCTCCGGGGCCGGTGACGCGCTCGACGATGACGAACTCCTCTTCCTCGGTCGGGTAGCCGACCAGCACCTTCATCATGAAGCGGTCGACCTGCGCTTCGGGCAGCGGATAGGTGCCCTCGGTCTCGATCGGGTTCTGCGTCGCCATGACCAGGAACGGCTCGGGGACCGGGTAGGTCTCGCCGGCGATCGTGACCTGCCGTTCCTGCATCACCTCGAGCAGCGCGCTCTGCACTTTCGCCGGGGCCCGGTTGATCTCGTCGGCCAGCAGCAGGTGCGTGAACACCGGGCCGAGCGCGGTCGAGAACTCGCCCGTGCGCTGGTTGTAGATGCGCGTGCCGACCAGGTCGGCCGGGACCAGGTCGGGGGTGAACTGGATGCGCCGGAAGCCGCCGCGGATGGTGCGCGCCAGCGTCTTCACGGTAAGCGTCTTGGCCAGGCCGGGCACGCCCTCGACCAGCAGGTGCCCCTGGGCGAGCATCGCGACCAGCACGCGCTCGAGGAAGCGGTCCTGGCCCACCACGACCCGCTTGACCTCGTAGAGGATGCGCTGCATCAGCGCCGCGATGTCGGCGCCGTCGTCGTCGGCCGGAATGCTCATGGTCGCGGGGTCCGTGGTGCGTGCCCGGAGGCGGTTCAGAACGGAGACATGCCGACCGCGCTGGCCGCGGTCTCGATTGGCACCGCGAAGCCGATGCCGACGAAGACGCGCTGGTCGGTCGGGTTCATGATCGCGGTGACGATGCCGATCACCTCGCCGTCGGCGTTCACCAGCGGGCCGCCCGAGTTGCCGGGGTTGGCGGCGGCGTCGAACTGGATCAGGTTGGTCAGCAGGCGCTCGCCTTCCGGAGAGCGGAACTCCCGGCGCAGCCCGGAGACGACGCCGGCGCTCGCGCTCGGGCCGATCCCGAACGGGAAGCCCACCGCGACCACGCGGTCGCCGACGGCGAGATCGCGCGTCGAGCGCATCGTGGCCGCGACCAGGTCGTCGGGGATCGTGCGCGCCTTCAGGACGGCCAGGTCCTGCTCGGGCTCCAGGCCGATGATCGACGCGTCCGCCTCGGACCCGTCGGCGAACTCGATCCGCAAGCGCGGCGCGCCGGCGACCACGTGCAGGTTCGTCAGGATCGTGCCGGTATCGACGATCACGACGCCGGTGCCGACGCTGCGCTCGACCTCGGGCCGGCCGGGCTGCTCGGCCTCGAGTGCGCGCACCCGCACCACCGCCGGACGGATGACCTCGTACGCGCGGGCCGCGGGCGACGGCAGGGCGGCGGTCTGCAGCGCATGCACGACCGCGGCGTCGATGTCGTCCTGGGTGAGGGGCACCGGCCAGTGGGCGGCGAGGAGCCGCGCCCCGACCAGTCCGGCGGCGAGCAGGACGAGCGCGGCGAGGAGCGCGGGCCGGTGCCGTCGCGTCGCGCCGGCGACCCGGCTCCG
>JBDHRX010000192.1:0-3403 GCA_039807785.1 Burkholderiaceae bacterium | reverse complement strand
GAGCCAGGCAGCGGGCAGCGCCAGCCGCGGGTGCCGGCCCGGCACCGCGTGCGCGACGCGCCGCCGCGCCAGCGTCTCGAACAGCAGGGCGCAGTCCTCGACGCTGCGCGCGAGCGGGCCCGCATGGTCGCAGGTCCAGGACAGGTGCAGCGCGCCCGCGAGCGGGATCGCGCCGAAGCTCGGCTTGAAGCCGGTCACCCCGCAGAACGCGGCCGGGATGCGCACCGAGCCGCCGGTATCGCTGCCGAGCGCCGCCAGCCCGATGCCGGCGGCGACCGCGACCCCGGCGCCGCTGGACGAGCCGCCGGACTGCCGCGCGGGATCGAACGGGTTCTTCACGTCGCCGGTCCAGCGGTTCTCGCCGGTCGCGCCGAGCGCGATCTCGTGCATGTTCGTCTTCGCGAACACCAGCGCGCCGGCGGCGCGCAGCCGCGCCACCGCCTCCGCCTCGTCGCGGCCGAGCGCGGGCAGCGGCGCACGGGTGCCGGCTCGCGTCGGCATGCCGCGCACGGCGAACAGGTCCTTCGCCGACACCGGGATGCCGTGCAGCGGCCCCCGGCGGCGCCCCGCCCCGGCCTCGGCGTCGAGCCGCCGTGCCTCGCCCAGCGCCGCGTCCCAGTCGACCCAGGCGATCGGGTTGAGATCGCTCGCGCGCAGCGCCTGCTCACGTGCCGACTCGACCAGCGCCTGCGCGCTGGCGTTCCGGCATGCGATCGCTTCGACGGTCTCGGCAAGGCTCGGCATGATGCTCCGGCGGCGCTGGAAAACGGGGGCCGGTCGAACCGGATCCGTGGAATCGAGGTGACCGAGCCGGGGTGACGGAACCGGGATCGACGCGGAGAACCGATGCGCCGACGTTATCATGAACCGATGCGTGCGACGCCATCGGTTCCGGGGTTCGCGGCGGCGCTGGGGCTCGCCGCCGCGCTCGTGGGCATGCCCGCCACCCCGGCCGGCGCGGCCTCGACGATTGCCGACGCGCCCGCGCAGCCCGAGGCCGCGAGCGGCTTCCGGGCGCGCGAGCGCACGCAGGCGCACCGGTTCATGGCCGTCACGGCGAACCCGCATGCCTCGCGGGCGGCGTTCGAGATCCTCGCCGCCGGAGGCGGCGCGGTCGACGCCGCGATCGCGGCGCAGATGGTGCTCGCGCTGGTCGAACCGCAGTCCTCGGGCATCGGCGGCGGCGGCTTCCTGCTGCACTACGAGGCGGCGACGCGCGCGCTGCGCGCCTACGACGGCCGCGAGACCGCGCCGGCCGGCGCCGGCGTCGACCTCTTCGTCGACCGCGACGGCGCCCCGCTGCCGTTCCGCGACGCCGCCACGGGCGGGCGCCCGGTCGGCGTGCCGGGCCTGGTGCGCATGCTCGAGCTCGCGCACGCCCGCCACGGACGCCTGCCCTGGGCAGCGCTGTTCGCGCCCGCGATCCGCCTGGCGCGCGACGGCTTCCCGGTGAGCCCGCGGCTGCACGCGCTGCTGGCGCAGCAGCGCGAGCTGCGCGCCGATCCGGCCGCGCGGGCGCTGTTCTACGACGACCGGGGCGAGCCGCGGGCGATCGGCAAACGGCTGCGCAACCCGGCGCTCGCCGACACCCTCGTGCACATCGCCGCCCGGGGCAGCCTCGCGCTGCACGCCGGCCCGATCGCACGCGACATCGTGTCGGCGGTGCGCGCGCATCCGCGCAACCCGGGCACGCTGGGCGAACGCGACCTGGCGTTCTACCGGCCGCTCGAACGCGCACCGCTGTGCACCGTGCACCGGCGCTACCGCGTCTGCGGCATGCCCCCGCCGTCGGCCGGCGGCATCGCGATCGCGCAGATCCTGGCGTACTGGCGCGCCGCCCCGCCGGGCACCCGGCTCGCCGCCCCCGGGGGCGGGCTCGACCCCGGGGGCGCCCATCGCTTCCTGGAGGCCAGCCGGCTCGCCCTCGCCGACCGCGACCACTACGTCGCCGACCCCGACTTCGCGCCGCTGCCCGGCCAGCGCCTCGGCGAGCCGGCCGCGGCGCTGCCGGGCTCGCTGCTCGATCCGCGCTATCTCGCCCGCCGCGCCGCGCTGATCGGCGCGCGCTCGATGCTGCGCGCAGCGCCCGGCACACCGGCGGGCGCGTCGGGGCGCGGCGCGGCGTGGAGCCCCGAGCTCGCCGCGACCACGCACCTCTCGATCGTCGATGCGCGCGGCGATGCAGTCGCGATGACCAGTTCGATCGAGAACGCCTTCGGCGCCCGCGTGATGGTGCGCGGCTTCCTGCTGAACAACCAGCTCACCGACTTCTCGTTCGCGCCGGCGGCCGCCGGCGCACCGGTCGCCAACCGGGTCGAGCCCGGCAAGCGACCGCGCAGCGCGATGTCGCCCACCATCGTGCTGGACCATGCGACCGGCGCCCTGGTGCTGGTGATCGGCTCGCCGGGCGGGCCCGCGATCGTGCCGTACGTGGCACGCACCCTGATCGCGGTGCTCGACGACGGCCTCGACCTGCAGCGCGCGGTGTCGATGCCGAACCTGGGGACCCGTGACGGATCGACCCAGCTCGAGTCGGGGCGCAGCGATCCGGCGCTCGCCGCGGCGCTCGCGCGGCGCGGTCATCCGGTCGGGTTCGTCGACATGACCAGCGGCCTGCACGGCATCGCGCGCCGCTGCGATGCACGCGGCTGCCGGCTCGAGGGCGGCGTCGACCCGCGCCGCGAGGGGCTCGCGCTCGGCCGCTGACGCGATCGCGCGCTCACCCTCGCGCACTCGCTCGCGGGCAGCGCAACCGCAGGCCGCGCGAGCGGCGGCCGGGGCGCGGGCCGCGGTTTGCCCGGTACCGCGGGAGCGGGCAACATCGTGGCTCCACCGCCTCCCGGAGCACCGGCATGGAACGACGCCCCCTGCGCGGCGGCCGCCTGAAGGCCGCCGCCTACGACGCGCGCGAGCAGCGCCTGGAGATCGACTTCGTCGACGGCGAGCGACGCATCTTCGCGGCAGTGCCGCCGGAAGTCTGGCGGCGCCTGATCGCGGCGCCGAACCCGGCCTCGTTCTATGCCGACCGGATCGAGGAGGAGTACGTCGTCGCCCGCGCGCGCGCCGACACCGGGGGCGACGCCCGCTCGAAGCTCGACGCGCTGTTCGGCCCCGACCGGGACGACGCTTGAGCCTTGCCGCGCGCATCCTGTGCCGCGTGGTCGACAACTTCGGCGACGCCGGCGTCGCCTGGCGGCTGGCGCGCCAGCTGTCGTCCGAGTTCGGCTGGCGCGTCACGCTCGTGATCGATCGGCCCGATCTGCCGGCGCGCTTCGGCGCCGCGCCGCAGGACGGGGTGCGCATCGAGGGCTGGCCCGGCACGCCGGCGGGCGGCGAGGACGTGCTGGTCGGCGCGTTCGGGGTCGAGCCGCCGCCGGCGCTGCGGGCCGCGCTCGCCGGCGGG
>JBDHRX010000047.1:0-21430 GCA_039807785.1 Burkholderiaceae bacterium | reverse complement strand
AGCGAGCGCGGCATGCGGCGGCGGGCGTGGATCGCGGCCGGGGCCGCGCTGCTGGCCGTGGCGACGTCCGGCGGGGGCGCCGTTCCCCGCCCGCCGGCCGAGGCTCACGAGACGCTCGACCCGGCCCTGCGCGCGACCCTGTCGGCGGCCGGACTCATCGGCCGGGGCGAACCGGTGGCGGCATTCACCTGGACGCTCGAGTCGCGACGTCCCGCGCGCGGGCCCCGCCAGGTCCGCGAGCGCTTCGCCGGGGGCCAGCCGGGACTGTCGCCGGGGCTCAGCCCGGTGGTCCGGGAGATGCTGGGCCCCAGGCCGCGGGCGCCGCGCGAGGGCCTGAGCGTGCGCGGCCTGACCATCGTCCACCCCGGGGACACCGTGCTCGACGTCGACGTGGCCGGGCTCGCGCTGCCGCTGGTGCAGGGCGCCCGCTTCCGCCTCGACTACGAGGAGGAGGGGGCGTCGCTGTCGCAGCAGTGCGTGGTCGGGGCCGCGGCGGCGGCGTCCACCGTGCACGCGGCGATTCCCGGCGAGGCGCGAACCATCGAGTGCAGCGGCCGCGGGCGCTACCGCGGAATCCCGGTCCAGGCGGGGGCCAGGGTCCTGTACCTGGTCCGCCTGGGGGTGTTCCTGGAGGTCGAGCAGCACATCGACAGTCCGCTCGGCCGGCTGCGCGGCACGACCCGCGTGCTCGACTTCGAGATGAGCCGGCCGTGACGCTCGAGAGGGCTGCGCGGTGATCGCGCCGGGTCGCCGGGCGCGTGCCGGCAGGCGGAGCCTGGCCGGACCGGATGCCGCGCCGCCATAATGCGGGCCGGGCGCCGTCATCGGCGACGCCGTTCACCAGGAGGGGGATCGCATGCATATTTCGTTCACGGGCCGCAAGGTGCTGGTGGCCGGCGCCAGTCGCGGCATCGGCCGGTCGATCGCGCTCGGCTTCGCCGCCGCGGGCGCCGACGTCGCGATCTGCGCCCGCGGCGTCGAGCGGCTGCGCCAGACCGAGGCGGAGCTGCTCAATCTCGGGGGCGCGGTGCACGCCAGCCCCTGCGACCTGGCCGATGCCGATGCCGTGACCGGCTGGGTCGACGCGGCGGCCGAGGCGCTCGGCGGCATCGACGTGCTGGTGAACAATGCCTCGGCGCTGGCCCGCGGGAGCGACGAAGCCGACTGGGCGGTGAGCCTCGACGTCGACCTCATGGCGAGCGTGCGCGCCTCGCGGGCCGCGCTGCCCTGGATGGAAGCCGGCGGCGGCGCGATCGTCAACATCGCGTCGATCGCCGCGCTGAAGGTGGGCACGATGCAGGCTTACGGCGCAGCCAAGGCGGCGCTGGTCCACTACACCGCCATCCAGGCGGTGGCCCTGGCCGGACGACGCATCCGCGTGAACTGCGTCGCCCCCGGTTCGATCGAGTTCCCGGGCGGGTTCTGGGAGGACGCGCGGGGGTCCGACCCGGCCCGCTACGGACAGATCCTGAAGAGCATCCCCTGGGGGCGCCTCGGTCGCCCCGAGGAGATCGCCCACACGGTGCTGTTCCTGGCCAGCGACCTGGCCAGCTGGATCACCGGGCAGACGCTGGTCGTCGACGGGGGCCAATCCTCGGGATGACCTCGAAAGGCGCGAATCCGGGCGGCAAACCTGCTAGGATTCGCCCTCCGGCGTTTCGCTGCCCGCGCATCGCCACGGGTCTTCTGTGCCCGTCGCTTCCGCCTCCCGGCCCCCGGGGGCCGGCGCGACGGCCCGCCTCGAGCGAAACGGCCGACCGAACCTCCTGACAGGCATCGCGGGTGGCGCAGCACCATCCATTCAACGATCCAGAACCAGGAGTCCCGGTGAAGTACACGAGCCCGGAAGCATTCCTCGGGAGCATCGCGCAGCGCGATCCTCACCAGCCCGAGTTCCTGCAGGCCGTCAAGGAGGTGATGACGAGCATCTGGCCGTTCCTGCAGGCGTACCCCCACTACGCCGACCAGGCGCTGCTCGAACGCCTGGTGGAACCCGAGCGTGTGCTGCAGTTCCGCGTCTCCTGGGTCGACGATAGCGGCACGACCCGCGTGAACCGCGCGTTCCGGGTCCAGCACAGCATGGCGATCGGCCCGTACAAGGGCGGGATGCGTTTCCATCCCTCGGTGAACCTCTCGATCCTGAAGTTCCTCGCGTTCGAGCAGACCTTCAAGAACGCGCTGACCTCGCTGCCGATGGGCGGCGGCAAGGGCGGTTCCGATTTCGATCCGAAGGGCAAGAGCGACGGCGAGGTGATGCGGTTCTGCCAGGCGCTGATGCTGGAGCTGCACCGGCACCTGGGCTCGGACACCGACGTGCCTGCCGGCGATATCGGCGTGGGCGCGCGCGAGGTCGGCTTCATGGCGGGCATGATGAAGCGTCTCGGCAACGACGCGTCCTGCGTGTTCACCGGCAAGGGCCTGAGCTACGGCGGGAGCCTGATGCGTCCCGAGGCCACCGGCTACGGGACGGTCTATTTCGCGCAGGAGATGCTGCGGCGCTCGAATCGCTCGTTCGAGGGCATGACCGTCTCGGTCTCCGGCTCGGGTAACGTCGCCCAGTACGCGATCGAGAAGGCAATGGACCTCGGCGCACGGGTGATCACGGCGTCCGACTCCGGCGGCACGGTCCACCTGCCCGACGGCTTCGACGAAGAGAAGCTGGCCGCGCTGATGTCGCTGAAGAACGAGCGTCGCGGCCGGCTCGACGAGTTCGCCGGGCAGTTCGGCCTGCGTTTCGAGAAGGACCGCCAGCCGTGGCACATCCCGGCCGACATCGCGCTGCCGTGTGCCACCCAGAACGAGCTCGACGAGGGCGACGCGCGGACGCTGGTGTCCAACGGCGTGGTCTGCGTCGCCGAGGGCGCCAACATGCCGTGCACCATCGAGGCGGTCGACATCCTGCATCGCGGCGGTGTGCTCTACGCGCCGGGCAAGGCGAGCAATGCGGGCGGCGTCGCCACCTCCGGCCTCGAGATGTCGCAGAATGCGCAGCGGCTCGCCTGGACCCACGCCGAGGTCGACGAGCGCCTGCACGCGATCATGAAGGCGATCCACGAGAGCTGCGTGCGCCACGGCAAGCGCGACGACGGCAGCATCAACTACGTCGACGGCGCCAACATCTCCGGTTTCGTCAAGGTCGCCGATGCGATGATCGCGCAGGGCGTGATCTGAGGTACGCTCATCCTTTTCGGAAGATGCCCTCCGGAAAGGATCGCGATGCCTCCCCCGAACTCGCCTCCGGCTTCCACCGCGGGCCCGCCGTGGTGGCTCATTCTCCTGGCGATCGCCGCGATCGCCGGCGGCATCTACCTGTGGCAGCGTGACACCCCGAAGCCGGTGCCGCCGGTGACGGCGGCTCCGGCCGAGTCGGGTGGGGCGTCGGTGCCGGCGGGCGAGCCCGCCGCGCCCGTGCCGCCGGCCGGAACGGCGCCCGAGGCGCCGGGGCAGGCACCCGACGGCCCGAAGTTCGCGCTGCCGGGGGCGGTGCCCGAGGCGTCGGCGATGCCGCCGGCCGATCGCAGCGACGCACCGATCCTCGAGGCGCTATTGACGCTCGCCGGACGCGACGCGCTCGGGCAGGTGCTCAACTTGCAGGACTTCGCCCGGCGCTTCGTCGTCACCGTCGATCACCTGCCGCGCCCGCTGATCCCTGCCCAGCTGAGCGCCGTGAAGCGGGTCCCCGGTCTGCTGGCGGTATCGGCCGACGGCGGTTCGGTCACGCTGCAGCCCGCGAACTATGCGCGCTATGACGCCTTCGTGCGCCTGGCCGAAGGGCTCGACCCGAAGACCATGGTGGCGATCTACCTGCGCTTCTATCCGCTGCTGCAGCAGGAGTACCGCGCGATGGGTTTCCCGCGCGGGCACCTCAACGACCGGGTCGTCGAGGCGATCGACGACATGCTGACCGCGCCCGAGGTGAGCGGGCCGATCCGCCTGGTGCAGCCGCAGGTCCACTATCGCTTCGCCGACCCGCTGCTCGAGAAGCTGTCGGCCGGCCGCAAGATCATGATCCGCATCGGGCCCGATCATGCCGCGCGGATGAAGAAGGCGCTGCGCGCGCTGCGCGCGGAGCTGGTGCGCTGATCAGAGCGGGCTGCCGAAGACCAGCGTCCACCAGGTGCGATAGGTGTTCGACGAAGTGCCCGGCTTCAGGGCGAGCGCTACGTCGACGAAGCCGGCATGCATGATGTTCATGCAGTGCCCGGGGCTCGCCAGCCAGGCCGCGATCACGCTCGGCACGTCCGGTTGCCCCGCGGCGATGTTCTCGCCCACCAGCTTCCACGCATAGCCGGCCGCGCTCGCCCGGGTGCCGACGCTCGATCCGCCGGCGCCGGTGTGGCTGAAGACGTCGTTCGCCTGCATCCATTCAGAATGGCCGGCCGCCGCCAGCTCGAGCGCCGCGTTCCAGCGCAGCGGCGGCACGGCGGCCATGGCCGTGGCGCCGCAGCTCCGCGCCACCGCGCGCGCGGCATTCAGCTCCGCCAGCACGGCGGCGACGTCGAGGCTCGCGCCTGATGGCGACGGAGCGGCCGGCGCGCCGCCGGTCGCTCCGGGGTCCGGGAGCGAGGCCGTCGCCGTTGCACTGCTTCCGCCGCCGCCCCCGCTTCCCCCACCGCCGCAGCCCGCCAGCGCGAGGCCGGAGGCGAGCGCCACGGCGAGCGCGAGCCGGGCCGGTCGATGCCGGTCGCGGGGCGCGTCCGCCTGCGGCGGATCGAAGGGGAGGAGACGTGGATCGGGTCGGGAGGTCGGCATCCCGCAATGGTCGGACGTTCCGGCCGGCCACGTGGCGGCGGCCGACGAGCGGTCGATCGGCGGGGTGGGCCGGCGCGTGAGCTCGATGCGGGCCGCAGGTGTCGGCGAATGGCCGGTGAATGGCCGGTGAATGGCCGGTGAATGCGCTCACCGAAGCCCGCGTGGGAAGCTGGTGGCCAAGGACGGAATTGAACCGCCGACACAAGGATTTTCAGTCCTCTGCTCTACCAACTGAGCTACTTGGCCGTCGGGGCGCACGCCAGGACGCAGCGCCCGAGAACCCATGATCATAGCAGAATCGACCCGGCGCCCGGAAGGCGACGGCTCCTATAATCGGCCGATGCCGCCGCCGCTCGTTTCCCGGTCACCAACCCCGATCCCGCCGTCGCCGGGCGGCGCGCGCGCCGACACCGACACCGATGTCGCCGTCGTCGGACGAGGGAGCGCCGGATTGGCGACCGCCCTGGCGCTGTCGCGCGCCGGGCTGTCGACGGCGCTGGTCGGCGCGCCGGCGCCGGCCGGCACGGCTGACCCCTGGGATCTGCGCGTGTTCGCGCTGTCGCCGGCCACGCGCGAGCTGCTCGAGTCGATCGGCGTCTGGCATGCGCTCGACGCGGCGCGCATCGCGCCGGTCTACGACATGCGGGTGTTCCCGGCCTTCGGCAGCGATCGCGATCCGTTGCACTTCAGCGCCTACGCGTCGCGCGTCGAGGCGCTCGCGTGGATTGTCGAGCAGCGCAACCTGCTGCGCGCCCTCGAGCAGGCGGCCCGGTTCGCCGGGCTGGCGGTGGTCGACGAACGCGTCGAGGCGCTCGCGCCCGCGCCCGGACCGGAGGGAACGGGGCTGCCGGCCCCGGCGGTCGCGCTGGCCTTCGCGGGCGGCGGCAGCCTGTCGGCGCGCCTGGTCGTCGGCGCCGATGGCGCCGCTTCGGGGGTCCGCGAGGCGGCCGGGCTCGCCTGGAGCGTGTCCGAGTACCCGCAGCGCGCGCTGGTCGCGCATTTCGAGACCGAGCGGCCGCATCGCGACATCGCCTGGCAGTGGTTCGGCAGCGACGGCATCCTGGCGCTCCTGCCGCTGCCCGCGGCGGGCGGCGCGTCCGCGGGCGCCGGGTGCGTGAGCATGGTCTGGTCCGCGCCGCATGCGCTGGCCGACGCCCTGCAGGCGCTGCCGCCCGGGGCGCTGGCCGCGCGGGTGCAGGAGGCCGCGGGCTCGGCGCTCGGGACGATGCGGACGATTTCCCGCGTCGAGGCGTTCCCGCTGCGCCTGGGGCGCGTCGCCTCGATGGTCGGGCCGCGCGTGGCGCTGGTGGGCGACGCGGCGCACCTGGTCCACCCGCTGGCCGGGCAGGGCCTGAACCTCGGCTTCGGCGACGTGGCGGCGCTGGCGCGCGTGCTGGGCGGGCGCGCGGCGCGACTCGACCCGGGCGACCGGCTGCTGCTGCGCCGGTATGCGCGGGACCGCGCCGGGCCGGTGGCGGCGATGCGCGTCGCGACCGACGGCCTGCAGCGGCTCTTCGACCCGACCCGTCGTCCGGTGCCCCGGGCGCTCGTCCCGCTGGTCGAGTCCGCGGTCGCGCTGGGCTGGCGGGCGGTGGCGGGTTCCGGCTGGCTCAAGCGACAATTGGTGGCGCAGGCGGTGCGCTGATGCGCGCCGCGGTGCCTTGACGACCCGCGCGACGCCGATCGCGCAGACCTGGAAGCCGTACCGATGATCGATCCGAAGCCATTCCGCCGTGCCGGCGCCGCGCTGCCCGCGCTGCCCGCGCTGCCCGCGCTCCTCGCGATCGTGTTGCTGCCGTGGGCTGGCGCCTCGCCGGCCTGGGCGCAGGGCACGTCCGCCGTCGATCCGGCGACGGTCGAGCGCATCAAGGCCGGGCTGGCGCCGGTGGTGCAGGGCAGCCCGTACCGGGTCGAGGAGGTGCGCGCGACGCCGATCCCGGGCCTCTACGAGGCGCAGCTCGGCAAGGGCATGCTGCTCTATGTCGATGCCCAGGGGCGCTACATGTTCTTCCAGGGGGACCTGGTCGAGATCAAGACGCAGCGCAACCTGACCCAGGAGCGCGTCGACGACCTGATGAAGATCGATTTCTCGTCGCTGCCGCTGCCGCTGGCGATCAAGCAGGTCAACGGCAAGGGCAAGCGGGTGGTGGCCGTGTTCGAGGATCCGAACTGCGGCTACTGCAAGCGGCTGCGCGCGGATCTGGTCAAGCTCGACGACATCACGATCTATACCTTCCCGATGGCGTTCCTCGCGGCCGACTCGAAGTCGAAGGCGAGCAAGGCGCTGTGCGCCGCGGACAAGGCTCGCGCCTGGAACGAGCTGCTGCTGAACGACCGGGTGCCGGGCAACGCGGGCACCTGCGACACCCCGCTGGAGAAGGTGGGCGAGCTCGCCCAGAAGCTCGGCATCACCGGAACGCCGGTCCTCTTCTTCTCGAACGGCAAGCGCATGCAGGGCTACGCGCCGCCCGACCGTTTTGGCCGGATGCTGGCCGAGAACTCGAAGGGCTGAGCCGGCGCGCCGGTCACCGAAGCGGGTCGCTTGCGCGCGAATCGCGCAGCAGTCCATGCAGCAGCAGTCCGTACAGTTCGGACACCGCCTCGCGATAGGACATCTTCGCTCGCGACAGGAATTCGGGTGAGCTGATCCGCTGCAGGGACGCGGCCATCACCTCGGCGACCAGGCGGGGTTCGATGCCGCGAAAGATCCCCGACTTCACGCAGCGCTCGACGAGCACCCGCAGGCCTTCCATCCTGTCCTGGGTGTGGCGGTCCCAGATCGCTCTCGCGGGCGGATAGCCGTCGATGTCGCGCATCAGGGCCGTCGACACCTTGCGCGCCGACTCGATCGCCGGCATCAGGTAGGGCTCGAACGCGCGCGCGGGCGGCGCGGCGCGCGCGCCCATGTCGCCCTCGCGACGCACGCGCGCGAGGAAGCGTTCGAGCACGGCCAGGAACAGCGCTTCCTTGCTCGGCGCGAGTTCATAGAGGCTGCGGCGCGAGCAGCGCAAACGGCCGGCCAGCTCGCCGACAGTCACCTTGCGGAAGCCTTCGGCCAGGAAGATCTCCTCGATCCGGTCGAGCCGTCGGAGCTGGACCGGCGAGACCGCATCGAACGCGTGTTGCATTGTCACGGTGCCGAGCATACACTCGGGTCACGGTACTATTTATACAAATTTGGTACCAACCCACGGGCTACTTCACGGGCTACGGGCCATGGGCCATCGCATCGGGATCGACGTCGGCGGCACCTTCACCGACTACCTGCTCCTCGGGCCGGACGGCGCGACGCGCGCGCACAAGGTGCTCTCGACGCCCGACGACCCGTCGCGCGCGGTGCTGCAGGGCCTCGGCGAGCTTGCCGCGTCGGCCGGTAAGGCGCTCGACGCGTTCCTGCGCGAGGTCGAGATCATCGTGCACGGCACGACGGTGACGACGAACGCCGTGCTGACCGGCCGCTTCGCGCGCACCGGCCTGCTGACGACGTCCGGCTTTCGCGATGCGCTGCAGATGCGCCGCGGCATGCGCGAGTCTTTCTACGACAACAAGTTCACCGCGCCGCCGCCGCTGGTGCCGCGCCACCTGCGGCTGCCGGTGCGCGGACGCATCGGCCACGACGGCCGCGAGATCGAGCCGCTGTCGCTGCCGGACGTCGAGCAGGCGATCGAGACCCTGGCGTCGAAGGGGGTCGAGGCCGTCGCGATCAGCTTCATGCACGCCTACGCGAACCCCTCGCACGAGGCCGCCGCCGCGGCGCTGGTCGCGCAGCGGCTGCCCGGCGCGTACCTGTCGGTGTCGAGCCGGGTGCTGCCGCAGGTGCGCTTCTACGAGCGCACCAGCACGACGGTGCTCAACGCGGTGGTCGGCCCGATCCTGCGGCGCTACATGGAGAACCTGCAGCGCCGGCTCGCCGACAGCGGCTTCGGCGGCGTGCTGCGCGTGATGCAGTCCAACGGCGGCGTGACCTCGGCCGAAGCGGTCGCGGCGCTGGCGGCCTCGACGCTGCTGTCGGGCCCGGCCGCCGCGCCGACCGCGGGCCTGGCGGCGATCGCGCCGCACGGCGGCGAGCGCTTCATCACGGTCGACATGGGCGGCACCAGCTTCGACGCGGCGATGGTCGTCGACGGCGCGCCGTCGATCACGACGACCGGCTCGGTCAGCCGCTTCGCGCTCGCGCTGCCCGCGATGGACATCGCGACGATCGGCGCCGGCGGCGGCTCGATCGCGTGGATCGACCACGGGCTGCTGCGCATGGGGCCGCAGAGCGCGGGCGCCGATCCCGGCCCCGCGTGCTACGGGCGCGGCGGCGAGCTGCCGACCTGCAGCGACGCCAACCTGCTGCTGGGCTACCTGTCGGCGGACTTCTTCGCGGGCGGGCGGCTGCGGCTCGATCCGCGGGCGGCGCTCGCGGCGATCGAGCGGCACGTCGCGCAACCGCTGGGCATGGATCCGGTCCGGGCGGCCCACGGCATGTATCGCGTGATGAACGTCAACATGGCGTCGGCGATCCGTGAGATCTCGGTGCAGAAAGGCCGGGATCCGCGCGAGTTCCCGCTGGTCTGCGCCGGCGGCGCCGGCGCGATCCACGCGGCGATGATCGCGCGCGAGCTCGGTGTTCGCCGCGTGCTGGTGCCGCGCGACGCGTCGATCTTCTGCGCGTCGGGCATGTTGCGTACCGACCTCAAGCACGACTTCGTGCGCAGCCACGCCTGCGTGCTCGCCGGGGATGCGATCGACCCCGCTCCGCTCGCCGCACACGTCGACGCGATGCTCGCCGAGTCCGACGGAGTGCTCGGCGCCGAGGGCGTCGCGCCGGCGCGGCGCCGCGTCGCGCTGTCCCTCGACCTGCGCTACCTCGGCCAGTACCACGAGGTCGCGGTCGAGGTGCCGATCGAGCGCCTGCGCGCCGGCGACTGGGACGCGATCCGCAGCGCGTTCCACGACCGCCACGACCGGCTCTACGGCTACGCGCTGCGCGAGGAGGGCACGCCGGTGCAACTGGTGAGCCTGCGGCTGGCCGCGACCGGCGAGACCGGCAAGCCGCCGGTGCGCCACGAGCCCGACGCCGGTCCGGACGCGAGCCACGCGCTGAAGGGGCGGCGCCCGGTGTTCCAGCCGCCCGACGACGCGTTCGCCGACACCCCCGTCTACGACGGTGACCGCCTGCGGCACGGCAACCGGCTCGAAGGCCCGGCGATCGTCGAGAGAATCACCACGACCGTGTTCGTTCCGCGGGGCTTCGCGCTGACGGTCGATCCGCTGGGCGGGCTGATGATGGAGGACCGCGCGATGGACGTTACGGCATGAACGCACGCGTCGACCCGATCCAGGCCTCGGTGCTGCACCGGCGGCTGAAGTCCATCACCGAGGAGATGGGCCTGACGCTGCTGCGCACCACCCGCTCGCCGATCCTGAACGAGGCGCGCGACTTCGTCACCGGACTCTACGACGCCCAGGGGCGGATGCTCGAGCAGACCGAGTACATTCCGGTGCTGGCGTTCGCGCTGCAACCCGCTTGCGAGCACGTCGTCGCGTTCTTCGGAGACGATATTCACGAAGGCGACGTGATCCTGCACAACGACGTCTTCTCGGGCGGCAACCAGAACAACGACGTCGCGGTGTTCCGCCCGATCTTCCGCGACGGCCGGCTGCTCGCATGGGCCGCCTGCAAGGGCCACCAGGCCGACATCGGCGGTGCGCAGGCGGGCGGCTACAACCCCGAGGCGCGCGAGGTGTGGCAGGAAGCGCTGCGCATCCCGCCGGTCAAGGTCCACGATCGGGGGCGGCTGCGGCGCGACGTCTGGCGGATGATCTTCGCGAACATCCGCTACGGCATCGTCGAGGAGGACATCAAGGCGCAGATCGGGGCGACGCGCATCGGCGAGCGCGGCATGTCGGAGCTGTTCGAGCGCTTCGACGCGCCGACCTTCGACGCCTGCATCGACTACCTGTTCGACGCTTCCGAGCGGATGGTGCGCCGCGAGATCGCGGCGATTCCGGACGGCGTGTACCGCGGCGAGAGCTGGGCGTTCTACGACGGGGTCGACGACGGCTCGCGCATGAGGATCGCGCTGGCCGTGACCGTGTCGGGCGACGAGCTGACCTTCGACTTCACCGGCTCGTCGCCGCAGACGCCGGGTTTCGTCAACGCGCCGTACTCGGCGACCGCGTCGGCGCTGCTGCTCACGTTCCTGATGCTGATCGACCCCGAGGTGCCGCACAACGCCGGAATCCTGCGCCCGATCCGGGTCGTCAATCCCGAGGGCTCGTTCCTGAACGCGAGATTCCCGGCGGCGACGACCTTCGGCAACTCGATCACCGGCCCCACGTCGGACGCGATCTTCCGGGCGTTCTCGCAGGCGCTGCCGAAGATGGTGACCGCGGGCTGGAACCGGATGATGGGCTTCACGATCACCGGCCACGACCCGCGCCGCGACCGTCCGTACGTCGACATCCTGTTCCTCGCGCTGAAGGGCGGCTCCGGCGCGACCTGGGGCGCCGACGGCTACGACCACATCGGCCTGATCAACTGCGCGGGCGGGATCCTCGCGCAGGACTACGAGATGTTCGAGATCCAGGATCCGCATCGGTTGCTGCGCCACGAGTACTCGAAGGACTCGGCCGGCGCCGGCCGGTGGCGCGGCGGACTCGGCGTCGAGACCGAGTTCGTCATCGACGGCGAGAACATCACCGGCATCGCGTTCGGCGACGGGGTCGAGGAGCCGGCGCGGGCGTTCGGGCTGTTCGGCGGCCGGTCCGGCAGCGTCAACGAGCTGACGATCGCCTGTCCCGACGGGACGGTGCTCAGGCCGAAGGCCAAGGAGATCGTGCGCGGCATCCCGCGCGGATCGGTATTCCGGCAGCGCGCCGGCGGCGGTGGCGGTTACGGCGATCCGCTGCAGCGGCCGGTGCAGCAGGTGCTCGCCGACGTCGTCGACGGCGTCCTGGGCGTCGAGGCCGCGCGCGACGACTACGGCGTGGTGCTCGACGCGCGGACGCTCGCGCTCGACGAGGCCGCGACGCGGCGGCTGCGGGAAGCGCGATGAGCATCCCGCGCATCGACCATATCGGCATCGTCGTCGACGAGCTCGAGGCGGCGATCGCCGCGGTCTCGCGGATGCTGCCGGGCGCGCCGCTGTCGAGACGCTCGATCCCGGACGCCGGGCTCGAGGTCGCGGAGTTCGCGGCGGCGAACCTGATCGTCGAGTTGCTGTACTACACCGACCGCGGCGACGGCTTCGGCCGCGCGACGATGGGATCGGCCGCCGGCGTCAACCACCTGTCGATCTCGGTCGAGAACCTCGACGTCGCCCTCGACGCGCTGCGCGCCGATGGCGTCGAGCCCGCGCGGGGCTTCCCGCGGCGCGGCGCGCACGGACGGGTCGCGTTCCTGCCGCGCGATCCGTGCACCGGCCTGCTGTTCGAGCTGTGCGAACCCGACGAGGCGCCGCCGGCGGAGAGCGTCCGGTGAACCCGGGCACCGATCCGGGTCGCCGGCTCTGGAACGAGGCGGTCGAGGCGATGCCGCGCGACGCGCTGCGTGCGCTGCAGTGGCGGCGGCTGCAACGGCAGATGCAGTACAACTACGATCGTTCGCCGGTGCACCGCCGGAAGTTCGAAGACGCCGGCGCCGCGCCGCATGATATCCGCAGCTTCGAGGACTTCGCGCGCATCGCGCCGATGACGAAGGACGAGCACCGGCTCGTCCAGCAGGAGTCGCTCGACCGGCACGGCAATCCCTATGCGCTGCTGGCCTGCGCGCGACCCGAGGAGATCGTGCGGATCAACGCGACCTCGGGCACGACGGGAACGCCGACGCTCTACACGCTGACCGCGCACGACGTCGCGATCGTCAACGAGATGCACGCGCGCAAGTACTGGCGCGCGGGCATCCGCCCCGGGCACGTGATGATCCAGGCGCTGTCGCTGAGCATGTTCACCGGCGGGCTGCCGCTGTCGCAGGGCATCATGCACCTGGGCGCCTGCGTCGTGCCGGTGGGCATCGAGGGCGGCACGCAGCGGGTGCTCGACATCGCGCGGCTGACCGCGCCGCACGCGATCGTCGCCACGCCCTCGTTCGGCCAGTACCTGATCGAGGAGGCGCCGCGGCTCGCCGGCCGGCCGGCCTGCGAACTGGGCTTGCGCTGGTTCTTCTGCGCGGGCGAGAGCGGCGGCGGGAATCCGGAGGTGCGCCGCGCGCTCGCCGACGGCTTCGGCGCGCGCGTGTTCGACCACACCGGCGGCGGCCATGCGTTCCACGGCATCTCCTGCGACGCGTCGGCCGGAGCCTGCGAAGGCATGCACTTCGTCTCGGAGGACCACTGCCTGCTCGAGCTGATCGAGCCGGGCAGCGGCGCAGCGGTCGCGCTGGCCGACGGCGCCATCGGGGAGATGGTCTTCACCTTTCTCGACTGGCGTGGCGGCCCGTTCATGCGCTACGCGCTCGGCGACCTGTTGCAGGTGTGGACGAAGCCTTGCGCCTGCGGGCTGCCGGGCATCCGCTTCGCGATCCTCGGCCGCACCGACGACATGCTGACGGTCAGGGGCGTCAACGTCTATCCGCAGGCGATCGCCAACGAGATCTTCCGGCTGCACCCGCGGGTCACCGGCGCGTTCCGCGTCGTGCTGCGCGAGCCGGGCCCGAAAGTCGCGCCGCCGCTGCGGATCCGCATCGAGCACGGCGGGCTCGATGCGGAGCAGGTGGCGGCGCTGGACGCCGAACTCACCGAGCGGTTCCGGCGCAATCTGCGGATCCGGCCCGCGTTCGAGTGGCTCGCGCCCGGCTCGCTGCCGCGCGAGGCCGGCAAGACGAAGTACATCGAGATCGAGCGGGACGCACCCGCGCCATGAGGAGACTGCGATGGACATGCGACTGCGCGGCCGTAGCGCACTGATCACCGGAGGATCGAAGGGAATCGGTTTCTGCATCGGTAGCATGCTTGCCGACGAGGGGTGCAACCTGCACCTCGTCGCCCGGTCCGCCGGCGAGCTGGAGCGCGCCCGCGCAAGCATCCGCGAACGCGCCGAGGTCCAGGTGCAGGTACACCCGGTCGACCTGTCGCAGCGCGGTTGCGCCGCCGAGCTCGCCCGTCGTTGCGGTGACGTCGACATTCTGGTCAACAACGCGGGGTCGACCCCGCGAGGCACCCTCGAGGAGATCGACGACCAGCGCTTGCGCGACGCATTCGACCTGAAGGTGTTCGGCTACATCGACATGTGCCGGCATTTCTTCCCGCGGATGAAAGCGCGCCGGAGCGGCGTCATCATCAACGTCCTCGGCAACGGCGGCGAGCGCGTCGACGCGGGCTACATCGCCGGCGCCGCCTGCAACGCGTCGCTGATGGCATTCACGCGCGCGCTCGGCGGCAACAGCGCCGAGGTGGGCGTGCGCGTGGTCGGCGTCAACCCCGGTCCGGTGGCCACCGACCGCCTGGTCGGGCTGATGCGCAAGGAGGCGGGCGCGCGCCTGGGCGACCCGGAGCGCTGGACCGAGCTCACGAGCGGTTTCCCGTTCGGGCGCGCGGCGACGGTCGAGGAGATCGCCGCGACCGTGGTGCTGCTCGCCTCGGACCGGTCCTCCTACACGACCGGCACGATCGTCACGATCGACGGCGGCATGGTGAATCGCGGTTCGCTGATCTGAGCCGGCCGGGGGCGGGCCGGCTCAGCGGAGCGCCGGCGGCCTCGCTCCCGGCGGGACCGGCAGGTTGCGCGGCCACAGCAGCCACATCCGCATCGGCTGCTTCGCGAGGCCGGCGAGCCGGCCGGCTTCGTCGCCGGTGCCCCAGAACAGGTCGGCGCGCACCGCGCCGGTGATCGCCGCGCCGCGATCCTGGCTCACGACGGCGCGCCGCCACGGCCTCGCGTCGTCGGGCCGCGTCGAATCGATGAAGAGCAGCGCCCCCGGTGGCACCCGGACCGGATCGGTGGCTACCGAGCGCATCGGCGTGAGCGGGACGCCGAGCGCGCCCGGCGGGCCATCATCGCCCCCGGGCAGCTCGCGAAAGAACACGTAGCGGCGGTTCGTGCGCATCACGGCGTCGGCCTCGCCGGGGTGGGCGCGCAACCATGCCTTGATCGCGCCGGCGTCGACGGCCTCGGGCGGCAGCGCGCCGCGGGCGACCAGTTCGCGGCCGATCGGGAAATAGGGCTGTCCGTTGTGGTCCGCGAAACCCACCCGCAGGAGACTGCCGTCGCGCAGCCGCACGCGCCCCGAGCCCTGCACGTGCAGGAAGAACGCCTCGACCGGATCGTCGAGCCAGACCAGTTCCTGGCCGTCGAGCAGGCGCCGGGTCTCGATCTCGGCGCGGCTGGGGTAGGGGGGCAGCGTGCTCGCCGGCGCGTTGCGTTCCCCGGCGGAGGGCGCCTGCAGGCGCGCCCCGTCCGGGCCCCGCACCAGGTCGGCGGGCGGACGATACAGCGGCGCCTGCCCGGCATGCTCGCGCGCGCGGCTGCCGGTGGTCACGGGTTCGTAGTAGCCGGTGAGCAGGCCCGCGCGGCCGTCGTCGCGGGCCAGCGGCCAGGCCTCGAAACGCTCGGCGAGCCAGGGCTTGAGCGCCTCCGGCGGCGGCAGTCCGGGGCACAGCGCGGGCCAGGGCTCGGGCGGGCGCGGCAGCGCGCACTGCCGCGCGAGCGCGCTGCGCAGTCCGGCGAGATCGTCTTCCTGCCAGCCTGGGAGCCGGTCGAGCGATCGCGGGCCGGGTTGCGCCGTCGCGCAGGCCGCGAGGGCGGCCAGGCTTAGCGCCGCGAGTGCCGCGCGCGCGGACCGCCGGTGCGGCGGGCTAGAATCTGCCGCATGGACGAGGCCTGGATCCTGTTCGCCGAAGCCGGCGGCGTGCTGGCGCTGCTGCTGTTCCTGGTCTGGTGGACGATGCGCGGCAAGAAGTAGCGACGCGCGTCGCGATCGGTCGCCGGGCATCGGGTCAGTGCAGGGTGCGCGGCATGGCGAGCGTGAACTCCTCGATCGGCGCCTCGAAGCGGTGGCCGTCTTCGGCCACCAGGAAGTAGCTGCCGCGCATCGTGCCGGTCGGGGTGCCGATCTGGCTGCCGCTGGTGTATTCGAACCGGGCGCCCGGCTCGAGCAGCGGCTGCTGCCCCACGACGCCGAGCCCCTTGACCTCGACCACGCGGCCGTTCTCGTCGCGGATGATCCAGTGCCGGCTGATCAGCTGGGCGGCGACGTTTCCGGTGTTGGTCACGCGCACCGTGTACGCGAACGCGTATTGCGCGTCCTCGGGCTTCGACTGGTCGGGCAGGTACGCCGCCTGCACCTCGATGCGGAGCTGGTAGCGTTTGTCGGTCACGGGGCGGCTCCGGGCATGAACGCGTTCGATGGGCGGCCGGCCGACAGCCGCCGGGCGACTGCCGGAACGGGGACGGTCGCTACAATCGCGATTGTAGACAAGGCCGTCCGCCGATTCCGATCCAACCATGGGCTGCACTCCACCATGACGCGCGCGTTCCGCATCGCCCCGAGCATCCTGTCCGCCGATTTCGCCCGCCTCGGCGAGGAAGTGCGCGCGGTGGAGGCCGCGGGGGCGGACCTGATCCATTTCGACGTGATGGACAACCACTACGTGCCGAACCTCACGGTCGGGCCGCTCGTGTGCGCGGCGCTGCGCCCGCACCTGCGGATCCCGATCGACGTGCACCTGATGGTCCGCCCGGTCGACCGGATCGTCGGCGACTTCGCGGACGCCGGGGCCAGCCTGATCACGTTCCACCCGGAGGCGTCCGACCATGTCGACCGTACGCTGCAGCTGATCCGGGACCGGGGTTGCCGCGCGGGGCTGGTGTTCAACCCCGCCACGCCGCTGTGGCACCTCGACCACGTGATGGACAAGCTCGACATGGTGCTGCTGATGTCCGTCAACCCGGGGTTCGGCGGGCAGGCGTTCATCGCGTCGACGCTGCCGAAGCTCCGCGCGGTGCGCGCCCGCATCGACGCGCACGTCGCGGCGGGCGGCCAGCCGATCTGGCTCGAGGTCGACGGCGGCGTGAAGGCCGACAACATCGCCGAAGTGGCGCGTGCCGGGGCCGACACCTTCGTCGCGGGGTCGGCGGTGTTCGGCGCGCCCGATCCCGGCGGCGGCTATCGCGGCGTCTTCGAGAAGCTGCGCGCGGCGCTGGCGTCGGCCTGAGGCGATGCCGGCCGCGTTCCGCGCGACCGCCGTCGCGATCGACCTCGACGGCACCCTGCTCGACACCATCGGCGACCTGGCCGCGGCGGCCAACGCGATGCTCGCCGACCTGGGCCGGCCGCCGGTCCCGGAATCGACGGTGCGCAGCTACGTCGGCAAGGGCCTGGCGGTGCTGGTGCATCGCGCGCTGAGCGGGACGCTCGACGGGCGTGTGGACGACGCGCTCGCCGCCGACGGGCTCGCGGCGTTCGAGCGACACTACGCGCGCGAGAACGGGCGTTCGGCGACGCTGTTCCCGAACGTGCTCGAGGGACTGTCCGCGATGCGCGCCAAGGGGCTGAAGCTGGCCTGCGTCACCAACAAGCCGCAGGCCTTCACCGATACGCTGCTGGCGCGCACCGGGCTGGCCGGATACTTCGCGCTCGTGCTGGGCGGCGACGCGCTGCCGCGCCGCAAGCCCGACCCGATGCCGCTGCTGCACGTCGGCGCGCGCTTCGGCGCGGCGCCCGATCGCGTGGTCGTGATCGGGGATTCGCTGAACGACGCGCAGGCCGCGCGTGCCGCGGGGATGCCGATGCTGGCCGTGCCGTACGGCTACAACGAGGGTCGCCCGGCAAGCGCGATCGGCGCCGACGCGGTCGTGGCCGACCTGCTCGAGGCGGCCGGCCGGATCGAGGCTTCATCCTGCGGCGGTCGTTGATCGCGCCTGCCCGGGCGCCCCGCGCGAAGCGACCGCCCGGCGGGACGGGTTTGACGACGGCCCCGCACCGGATGGTATAGTCCGCGACGTCGAGACCCAAGCCAGACACGCTTTCCCTCATGCGTCCCGTCCAGGAAATCCAGGCTGCCCGCAACGCCCATGGTTGGCGGGGCTGGCATTGGCGGTGCTGGCGCTGATCGCCGCGCACCGGCCGAGCCGATAGCGCCCTCGCGGCGCCGCGCTTCCGGCCCGATTTCCTGAACCACACCAGCGGCGCCCGCCGGGCGCCGCAGGCCCGACGAGGGCCCGGACGCCCGTCCACGAGGGAGCCATGACCGAGATCGAATTCGGGGCGATCGCTGCCCGCGGCTACAACCGCATTCCGCTGCTGCTGGAGTGCTTCGCCGACCTCGACACGCCGCTGTCGCTGTACCTGAAGCTGGCGCACGCGCCGTACAGCTTCCTGCTCGAATCGGTGGTCGGGGGCGAGCGCTTCGGGCGCTACTCGTTCATCGGCCTGCCGGCCAGCACGATCGTGCGCTCCACGGCCACCGGCGCCGAGGTGCTCAAGCACGGACGGGTAGTCGAGCGCTACGAGGGCAATCCGCTCGACTTCGTCGATGCCTACCAGAAGCGCTTCAAGGTCGCGGTGCGTCCCGGGCTGCCGCGCTTCTGCGGCGGGCTCGCCGGCTACTTCGCCTACGACGCGGTGCGGCACATCGAGCCGCGCGCGGCCGGGCGCGAGAAGCCGGACCCGGTCGGCGTTCCCGAGGTGTTCCTCCTGCTGACGGAGGAACTCGCGATCATCGACAACGTGACCGGGAAGATCTACCTGATGGTCTATGCCGATCCCGCCGAGGGCGAGGCGTACCAGCGCGCGCGGCGGCGCCTGCGCGAGCTCTACGCGCAATTGTCGCGCCCGGTGGACGTGCCGTCGTTCAAGCCGAGCTACGAGACCGCCGCGCGGCGCGAGTTCGCGAAGGACGACTACCTCGCCGCGGTGGCGCGCGCGAAGGACTACATCATGGCCGGCGACGCGATGCAGGTCCAGATCGGGCAGATGATCGAGAAGCCGTTCCCCGACTCGCCGATCACGCTGTATCGCGCGCTGCGCTCGGTCAATCCGTCGCCGTACATGTATTTCTACAACCTGGGGAGCTTCCACATCGTGGGGGCCTCGCCGGAGATCCTGGTGCGCCAGGAACGCGAGCCCGACGGCGACCGGATCACGATTCGCCCGCTGGCCGGCACCCGGCGGCGCGGCGCGACGCCGGCGCAGGACGAGGCGCTGGCCCGGGAGCTCCTGGCCGACCCCAAGGAGATCGCGGAACACGTGATGCTGATCGATCTCGCGCGCAACGACATCGGTCGCATCGCCGAGACCGGCTCGGTGCGCGTGACCGACCAGCTGGCGATCGAGAAGTACTCGCACGTGATGCACATCGTCTCGAACGTCGAGGGCCGGCTCAAGCCGGGGATGGGACCGATCGACGTGCTGCGGGCCACTTTCCCGGCGGGCACGCTCGCGGGCGCGCCGAAGATCCGCGCGATGGAGATCATCGACGAGCTCGAGCCGACCCGGCGCGGCATCTACGGCGGTGCCTGCGGGTACATCTCGTTCCTCGGCGACCTGGACCTCGCGATCGCGATCCGCACGGCGGTGATCAAGGACGGGACGCTGTATGTGCAGGCCGCCGCGGGCGTGGTCGCCGACTCGGTGCCGGAAAGCGAATGGCAGGAGACCGAGAACAAGGTGCGCGCAGTGCTGCGCGCCGCCGAGCTGGTGCAGGCCGGCCTCGACGGCCAGATCTGAGCGGGGTTGCCATGTTCCGCCATCGAGCATCGGCGCGGCCTGCCGCCGGCTCACATCGGCAGCAGCCAGGGCACCAGGGTGACGCACAGGGCGCCGGTCAGCACGGCCAGCGGCACGCCGACGCGCACGAAGTCGAGGAAAGCGTAGCCGCCCGGGCCGACCACGAGCGTGTTCACCGGCGACGAGACCGGAGTCATGAATGCGGTCGAGGCGGCGAGCGCCACGGTCATCGCGAACGGATACGGCGAGAGGCCGAGGGCCGCGGCGATCGACAGCGCGACCGGAGCCATCAGCACCGCGGTCGCGGTGTTCGAGATGAACAGCCCGAGCAGCGCCGTCGCGGCGAACACCGCGCCGAGCGCCAGCCTCGGGTCGGCGTCGCCGATCGCGCCGGCCAGCGCCTGCGCGACCAGGTCGACGCCGCCGGTGCGCTGCAGCGCCAGCGAGAACGGCAGCATGCCGACGATCAGCAGCAGCGTCTGCCAGTGGATCGACCGATAGGCCGACGACAGGTCGATGCAGCCGAACAGGCCCAGCAGCAGGCAGGCGATCAGCGCGGCATGCACGTTCGGCACGAGGCCGGTGACCATCAGCGCGACCATCGACGCGAGCACCGCCAGCGCCGGGAGCGCGCGCGAAGCGGCCGGAGCCACCTCGTCGAACTCGACCGGCAGGTTGGTGACGACCAGGTCCTCGCCGGACTGCGCGAGCCGGCGGATCGAGCGCCATGGGCCGACCGCGAGCAGCGTGTCGCCGAGGCGCAGCGGAGTGTCCGCCACCCGGGCGGCGAGCGGCGCGGTGCCGCGCTTGAGCCCGATCACCGCGAGATCGTAGCTCGAGCGGAACCGGGCCTGCGCCACGGTCTTCCCGACCAACGGAGAGCCTTCGGCCACGATCAGTTCGGCCATGCCGATGTCCTGCGTCAGGTCGGCGAAATAGGCGCCGCCGAGCGGCAGGGCCTCGAGCGCGAAGCGCCCGGCCAGCGCGGCGAAGTCCTGCGCCGGGTCGAAGACATCGAGGAACAGGACGTCGCCGGCCTCGATGCGGGTGTTCGGCGACGGTGCGATCAGCCGCCGCCCGAAGCGTTCGCTGCGCTCGATCGCCAGCAGATTGATCCCCTCGCTCGCCCGCAGGTCGAGCGCCGCGAGCGTGCGCCCGGCCAGCGGCGAGCCGGCCGTCACGCGCAGCCGGTGCTCGCGTCCGGCGAGCGCGTATTCGTCGACCCAGGCCGCGATGCGCGGCCTGGGGGCGCGCGCCGGCTTGGCATCGCGGCCGGGACGGGTCAGCCAGCGGCGCGCGAACAGCATGTAGCCGATCGCCAGGGCCAGCACGGGCAGCCCGAAGGGCGTGAAGTCGAGGAAGCCGAAGCCGTCGCGGCCGCTGCGCACCAGTTCGCCGTGGACGACCAGGTTCGGCGCGGTCCCGACCAGCGTCATCATGCCGCTGATCAGCGCGGCGGCGCTCAGCGGCATGAACAGCCGTCCGGCGGCGATCCCGGTGTTGCGCGCAATGCGCAGCACCACCGGGATGAAGATCGCCACCACGCCGGTCGAGCTCATCACCGAGCCGATGGCCGCCACGATGGCCATCAGCAGCGCCACCAGGCGGGTCTCGCTCGCGCCGGCGCGGCGGACGAGCCAGTCGCCGGTGCGCTGAGCCACGCCCGTGCGCACCAGCGATTCGCCGACCACGAACAGCAGCGCGATCAGGACGACGTTGGGGTCCGAGAAGCCGGCCAGCGCCTCGGCGGTGTCGATGACGCCGGTCAGGGGCAGCGCGGCCATCATCGACAGGGCGACCACGTCGCTGCGCGGACGGTTCAGCGCGAACATCGCCACCGCCGCGGCGAGCAGGGCCAGGACGGCCAGCAGGTCGGTATTCATGGGCGTGACGATACGGCATGCGGCGCGGCCGTTGCGCGCCGCGGGAGCAGGGGGCACGGATGCTGCTGATGATCGACAACTACGACAGCTTCACCTACAACCTGGTGCAGTACTTCGGCGAGCTGGGCGAAACGGTTCGGAC
>JBDHRX010000046.1:0-21858 GCA_039807785.1 Burkholderiaceae bacterium | reverse complement strand
GAGCAGCGCGCGCGCCACCGGATGCGCCGGCGCGCGCAGGCCGACCGAACCCTGCCCGCCGCAGGCGTGGGCCGGCGCGCCGGCGCGCAGCGGCAGGATCAGTGTCAGCGGACCGGGCCAGAACGCCTGCGCGAGACGCTGCGCGCGCGCCGGCCATTGCCCCCACCAGGCGGCTGCGCCGGCATCGAGCACGTGCACGATCAGCGGATGCCCGGCGGGACGGCCCTTGACCCGATAGACCGCCGCGACCGCCTCGGCGCTGGCGGCGTCGGCCCCGAGCCCGTAGACGGTCTCGGTCGGGAACGCCACCAGGCCCCCGCCGGCGAGCCGGCGCGCGGCCTCGTCGATGGCCTGCGCGTCGGCCGCACGCGGATTGCGCTGCACGCGCCGTGCCGCCGCTTCAGGCCCGGGACGGCAGGCCGCGGCCGCCGATGCCCAGCTCGCGCTCGATCTGCATCGCCACGCGCACCGCCTCGTCGACCGCGTCGGCGAGCACCGTGACATGCCCCATCTTGCGCCCGGGTCGCGCCTCGCGCTTGCCGTACAGGTGGAGCTTCGCCGACGGATGCCGCAGGACCACGGACCAGTCGGGCTCGCGCGGGGCCGCGCTCGGCTGCGCGTCCCCGGGCTGGCTGAACCAGCAGTCGCCGAGGAGATTGAGCATCACCGCGGCCTGGTGCTGGTGCGCGGAGCCCAGCGGCAGGCCCGCGAGCGCGCGCGCCTGCTGCTCGAACTGGCTGGTGATGCAGGCGTCGATCGTGTAGTGGCCCGAATTGTGCGGCCGCGGCGCCATCTCGTTGACGCACAGGCTGCCGTCGGCGAGCACGAAGAACTCGACGCAGAGCACGCCCACGTAGTCCATCGCGTCGGCGAGGCGCCGCGCCGCATCGACGGCGCGCACCGCGACTTCCTGCGACACGCGGGCGGGCACGGTCGAGACCGCGAGGATGCCGTCGCGATGGACGTTCTCCGCGACCGGGTACGCGACCGCGCGGCCGTCGAAGCCGCGCGCGACGATCGCCGACACCTCGAGATCGAGCGGCAGCATCCGCTCGAGCACGCAGGGCACGGCGCCGAACGCCTCGAAGGCCGCGCGCGCCTCGCCGGCCGAGGCGACGCGCGCCTGCCCCTTGCCGTCGTAGCCGAGCCGCGCGGCCTTCAGGATGCCGGGGAACAGGTCGGCCGGCGCGGCGCGCAGGTCGTCCGCCGACACCACGTCGACGTAGGGCGCGGTGTCGAGGCCGCAGGCGCGCACGAACGCCTTCTCGACGCGGCGGTCCTGGGCGATCGCGACGCTGTCGGCGTCCGGGCCGACGATGCCGTGCTCGGCGAGGAAGGCGAGCGCGCGCGCCGGGACGTTCTCGAACTCGGTGGTCGTCGCACGGCAGGTCGCGGCGATCTCGCGCAGCGCCGGCTCGTCGAGATAATCGGCCCGCAGGTGCCGGTCCGCGATCGAGCCGGCCGGACTGTCGGCGCCGGGGTCGAGCACGCAGACGCGATAGCCCATGCTCTGCGCGGCCATGCAGAACATGCGCCCGAGCTGGCCGCCGCCGAGCATGCCGAGCCAGGTGCCGGGCGGCAGCGGCGGCAGCGGGCGATGCGGGCGCGGCGGGCGCGCCGCCGGGCTCTTCGAGGCCGAAGCGGTCATCACGCGCCGGGCAGCGTCATCGCGCGCGCGGCCTCGCTCTGGCGGCCGCGCCAGGCCGAGAGGCGCTCGGCGAGCGCCGGATCGGTGGTCGCGAGCATCGCCACCGCGCACAGCCCGGCGTTCGCCGCGCCGGCCTCGCCGATCGCGAAAGTGGCCACGGGGATGCCGCGCGGCATCTGGACGATCGACAGCAGCGAATCCTCGCCGCGCAGGTACCTGGACGGCACCGGCACGCCCAGCACCGGCACGATGGTCTTGGCGGCCAGCATGCCCGGCAGGTGCGCGGCCCCGCCCGCTCCGGCGATGATCGCCCGCAGGCCGCGCTCGCGCGCCTGCTCCGCATAGCGGAACATGTCGTCGGGCATCCGGTGCGCCGACACCACGCGCGCCTCGAACGGCACCTGGAGCTCGCGCAGCACCGCGACCGCGTGCTGCATCACTTCCCAGTCGCTGCTCGACCCCATCAACACGCCCACCTGCGCGGTGCTCATCGTCGCTCCTCCGTCGGCCATCGGGTCAGCGCCCGCAACTTCAGTCGTCGAGGTCGCGGCCGGTGAGCCGGCGCAGCGCCTCGCGGTACTTCGCCGCGGTCTGGTCGATCACCGCCGGCGGCAGCGGCGGCGGTGGCGGCCGCTTGTTCCAGCCCGGCACGGTCTCGAGGTAGTCGCGCACGAACTGCTTGTCGAAGGACGGCGGCGAGATCCCCGGCCGCCATGCGTCGACGGGCCAGAACCGCGACGAATCGGCGGTCAGCACCTCGTCCATCAGGTGGAGCGTGCCCTGCGCGTCGAGCCCGAACTCGAACTTGGTGTCGGCGATGAGAATGCCGCGGGTGGCCGCGTACTCGCTGGCGCGGCGATACAGCTCGAGGCTGATCTCGCGGATCCGGCCGGCGAGCGGCGCGCCCACGCGCGCGGCCATCTCGTCGAAGGAGATGTTCTCGTCGTGCTCGCCCAGCGCCGCCTTCGCGGCCGGCGTGAAGATCGGCTCGGGCAGCCGGTCGGCCATCCGGAGCCCCCCGGGAAGCGCGATGCCGCACACCGCGCCGCCGGCCTGGTAGTCCTTCCAGCCCGAGCCGATCAGGTAGCCCCGCACCACCGCCTCGACCAGGATCGGCCGCAGGCGCTTGACCACCATCGAGCGGCCGTGCACCTGGTCGCGCTCGCCGGGCGCCGCCACCGACTCGGGCTCGATCCCGGTCAGGTGGTTCGGCACCACGCCGGCGAGCCGGTCGAACCAGAACAGCGCCATCTGGTTGAGCACGCGCCCCTTGTCCGGGATCGGCTCGGCCATGATCACGTCGAACGCCGACAGGCGATCGGTCGTGACGATCAGCAGGCGGTCCTCGCCGACCGCGTAGTTGTCGCGCACCTTGCCGCGTGACAGCAGCGGCAGCGCTTTCAGGTTCGAGTGGTAGACGGCCGCCATCAGGGATCGCCCCGGCAAAAGCGCTATTTTGCCTGATCGCGCCGCCGCGCCGGCGCCCCGGTCAGCGCCAGCGCGCGATCCAGCCGAGCCCCTCGCGGGTGCCGCCGCGCGGCAGGTATTCGCAGCCGATCCATCCCTCGTAGCCCAGCGCGTCGACGAGCTCGAACAGGTACGGGTAGTTCAGTTCGCCGAGGTCCGGCTCGTGGCGCCCCGGGACGCCGGCGATCTGCATGTGCCCGACGCCGGACAGGTAGCGACGGATCTTCGTCGCCACGTCGCCTTCGACGATCTGGCAGTGGTACAGATCCATCTGGACCTTCAGGTTCGGCTCCCCGACCTCGGCGACGATCTCGTGCGCCTGCGCCTGCGTGTTCAGCAGGTAGCCCGGCACGTCGCGCGGATTGATCGGCTCGATCAGCGCCGTGATGCCCTCGCGCGCGAGCCGCCGCGCGGCCCAGCGCAGGTTCTCGACGTAGACGGCGCGCTGGCGCGCGCGCGACGCCGGACCGGCCCCGGCGGGCCCCTCGTCCCCGGCCAGGCCCGCCATCAGGTGCAGCCGCGGGCACGCCAGCTCGGCCGCGTAGCCGATGGCCCGTTCCACGCCGGACCGGAACTCGGCCTCGCGGCCGGGGATCGCGCTCAGGCCGCGGTCGCCCGCCTCCAGGTCGCCCGGCGGCGCATTGAACAGCACCAGGCGCAGCCCGGCATCGCGCAGCGCGGCGGCGACCTCGGTCGCCTCGAAGGCGTACGGGAACTGGCATTCGACCGCGGCGAAGCCGTCGCTCGCGGCGGCCTCGAAGCGCCGCAGGAACGGCAGCTCGGCGTACATCAGCGAAACGTTGGCGGCGAATCGGGGCATGGTGGACAACGCGCTCGGCGCGGCGATCGGGGGACGTGGGTTCGAGGCGGCGCCGCTCAGCGGCGCTCGTCGGGCAAGGGGATGGACTCCCCGGAGTCGTTCGGCGGCAGCGGAATCCGCCCCGCCTTCCAGTCGGCCTTGGCCTGCTCGATCCGATCGCGCCGCGAGGAGACGAAGTTCCACCAGATGTGGCGTTCGCCCAGCGGCTCGCCGCCCAGCAGCATCAGCGTCGACGGCGCGCGGGCCTCGAGCACGGCATCGCCCGTCGGGCCGAACACCAGCATCTGCCCGACCCGGTAGTCGCCGCCGTCGTGCCCGATCCGACCCGCCGCCACGTAGGCCGCGCGCTCGGCATGTCCGGCCGGCATCTCGAGCCGGGCCCGCGCGGCCAGCGTGACATGCAGGCAGAACAGCGGCGAATGCGTCTTCACCGGGCTCCTCATGCCGTACGCCTCGCCGGCGATCAACCGCATCCAGACGCCCCCCTCGCCCGCCTCCGGCAGCGCGCGCGCCGGATAGTGGTCGAACGCGGGCGCCGCTTCCTCGTGCGCCTCGGGCAGCGCCACCCACGACTGCAGCAGCTCGATCCCCGGCCCGGTGAACGCCGACGGATCCTCGAAGCGCTCGGAATGCGCGATGCCGCGACCGGCGGTCATCCAGTTGACGTCGCCGGGCCGGATCACCTGCTCGACGCCGAGGCTGTCGCGATGCGTGACCGCGCCGCTCAGCAGGTAGCTGACGGTCGACAGGCCGATGTGCGGATGCGGTCGGACGTCGGCGCTGCGCCCGATCGACGTCGGAAACACGACCGGGCCGGCGTGATCGAGAAAGACGAACGGCCCCACCATGCGCCGCCTCGCGAACGGCAGCACGCGGCGCACCGCAAGGCCGTGCCCGAGGTCGGCGGGACGCGCGTCGATGACCAGTTCCGCCATGGAGTCCTCCGGGGACGGGCAGTCCCCCGATTGTCGCGGAAACGCCGCCGCGGCGCAGCGGCCGGGGCCGAAGCCCCGGTCAGGCGACGACCTGCGCGAGCTCGCCCTTGCGGTACCGGTCGACCATCACCGACAGCGCGACGGGCGCGATCCTGCTGCCCTGGCCCTCGCAGCCGAACTGGCGGTAGCGCGCGACGCAGACCGCCCTGGCGGCCGCCATGGCCGGCTTCAGGTACTCGCGCGGATCGAACTTCGACGGGTGCTCGGCGAAGAACCGGCGGATCGCCCCGGTCATCGCCAGCCGGATGTCGGTGTCGATGTTGATCTTGCGCACGCCGTGCTTGATCGCCTCCTGGATCTCCTCGACCGGCACGCCGTAGGTCTCCTTCATGTCGCCGCCGAACTGCCGGATCTCGGCCAGCAGCTCCTGCGGCACCGACGACGAGCCGTGCATCACCAGGTGCGTGTTCGGGATGCGGGCGTGGATCTCCTTGATGCGCGAGATCGCGAGGATGTCGCCGGTGGGCTTGCGCGAGAACTTGTAGGCGCCGTGGCTGGTGCCGATCGCGATCGCCAGCGCGTCGACCTGCGTCTTGCGCACGAAATCGGCGGCCTGCTCCGGATCGGTGAGCAGTTGCTCGCGCGTCATCGTGCCCTCCGCGCCGTGGCCGTCCTCCTTGTCGCCCTTCATCGTCTCGAGCGAGCCGAGGCAGCCCAGCTCGCCCTCGACCGTGACGCCGACCGCGTGCGCCATGTCGACCACCTTGCGGGTCACGTCGACGTTGTACTCGTAGCTGGCGATCGACTTGCCGTCTTCCTGCAGCGAGCCGTCCATCATCACCGAGGAGAAGCCGAGGTCGATCGCCCCCTTGCACACCGTCGGCGACTGGCCGTGGTCCTGGTGCATCACCACCGGCACCTTCGGATACGACTCGACCGCGGCCTCGATCAGGTGGCGCAGGAACGTCTCGCCGGCGTACTTCCGCGCGCCCGCCGACGCCTGCATGATCACCGGCGCGCCGAGCTCGCTGGCCGCAGACATGATCGCCTGCACCTGCTCGAGATTGTTGACGTTGAACGCCGGAATCCCGTAGCCGTTCTCGGCGGCGTGATCCAGCAGCTGACGCATCGAAACGAGCGGCATCGCTACCTCCGTGATTGAAACCCGGCCTCCGGGACCGCGCAGGGGGCCTTGGCCCCCCGTCGCGCGAGGCCCCGTGAACGGCCCGCAGCCCCGGATTATCGCCCAGCGGCGCACCGGGGCGAGGAAATACGCCGCACCGGGCGCGGCGCCGCGCCCCCGGACGCGCGCCGCGGCGGCCCTACCCCAGGTGCTCGCCGACGCGGACGATCTTCAGGGTATTGGTGCCGCCCGACTTGCCGATCGGCTCGCCGATGGTGAGCGCGATCAGGTCGCCCTTCTGGACGATGCCGGCCTCGACCAGGCGCTGCTCGGCCTCGAGCAGCAGCGCCTCGCGTTCCTGGGCATGGTAGGTCATCACGATCGGATGCACCTCCCGGTACAGGCACATGCGGCGGCGGCTCGCTTCCTCGGGCGTAAGCGCGTAGATCGGCACGCCCGAATCGATGCGCGACATCCACAGCGCGGTCGAGCCCGACTGGGTCAGCGATACCACCGCCTTCACCTTCATGTGGTGCGCGACGAACAGCGCGCTCATCGCGATGGTCTGGTCGATCCGGGTGAAGCTGCGGTTCAGGAACGCCGCATCGAGCGAATTCGCCTGCGAGCGATCGGCCTCGACGCAGATGCGGGCCATCGACTCGATCGTCTCGACCGGGTACTTGCCCGTGGCGGTCTCGGCCGACAGCATCACCGCATCGGTGCCGTCGAGCACGGCGTTGGCGACGTCGGAGACCTCGGCGCGCGTCGGCACCGGCGACTCGATCATCGATTCCATCATCTGCGTGGCGGTGATCGTGACCTTGTTGAGCTCCTTGGCCATCCGGATCATCCGCTTCTGCAGCGCCGGCACCGCGGCATCCCCGACCTCGACCGCGAGGTCGCCGCGGGCCACCATGATGCCGTCCGATGCCTTGAGGATCTCCTCGAGGTTGCCGATCGCCTCGAAGCGCTCGATCTTGGCGATCATCAGCGCGCGGCCGCCGCCGGCGCGCATCAGCTCGCGCGCCATGTACATGTCGGCGGCGTTCTTCGGGAACGACACCGCGATGAAGTCGGCCTCGAAGCCGATCGCCACCTTCAGGTCGTCCATGTCCTTGGACGTCAGCGCCGGCGCGGACAGGCCGCCGCCCTGCCGGTTGATGCCCTTGCGGTTGGACAGCACGCCGCCCTGCACCACGGTGCACTCGATGGAGCGGGACGAGGTGCGGTCGACGCGCATCATCATCCGGCCGTCGTCCAGCAGCAGGGTGTCGCCGGCCTTCACGTCGTTGACGAGCTCGGGGTAGTCCAGGCCGACGCGCGTCGCGTCGCCCGGGGCGTCGTCGACGTCGAAGGTGAAGCGGGCGCCGACGGCGAGCGTGACCCGGCCCTCGGCGAACTTGCCGATGCGGATCTTCGGTCCCTGCAGGTCGGCCAGGACCCCCACGCTCTGGCGCAGGCGCTCCGAGATCTCGCGCACGCGGCGCACGATCTCGGCGTGCTCGGAGGCCAGCCCGTGCGAGAAGTTGACCCGGACCACGTTGACCCCGGCGCGCAACATCCGCTCGAGGACGGCGGGGTCGCTCGAGGCGGGGCCGAGGGTGGCGACGATCTTGGTGGCGCGCGGAGCGGGTTCGAACATGGCGGGAACCGGAGCGATGGCGGTCGGAGGAACGCCCATCGTACCCGACCCGCCCGAAACGCACGCGGCCGCGCGCCGGAAGGGCGGCCCGCGGCGGACCGCCGGCCGCCGCGGCGCCCGCTCGGGTCCGCTCAGGCCCGCTCCGCGAGCGCGACCACGGCCGGCAGGGCCTTGCCTTCGAGGAACTCGAGGAAGGCGCCGCCGCCGGTCGAGATGTACCCGACCCGATCGGTGACGCCGAACTTCGCGATCGCGGCCAGGGTGTCCCCCCCGCCGGCGATCGAGAACGCCGGCGACCCGGCGATCGCCTGCGCGATCGCCCGGGTGCCTGTGGCGAAGGCATCGAACTCGAACACGCCGACCGGCCCGTTCCAGACGATCGTCCCGGCCTTCCCCAGCTGCTCCGCCAGCCCCCGGGCCGTCTCCGGCCCGATGTCGAGGATCAGGTCGTCGCCGGCGACCTCGGCAGCCGGCTTCACGGTCGCCGCGGCGGTCGCCGCGAATTCCTTGGCGCAGACGACGTCGACCGGGATCGGCACCCGGGCCCCGCGCGCAGCCATCAGGTCGATGATCGCCCTCGCCTCGCCGGCCAGCTCGCGCTCGGCCAGCGATTTGCCGATCGGCAGGCCCGCGGCGAGCATGAAAGTATTGGCGATGCCGCCGCCGACGACCAGCTGGTCGACCTTCCCGGCGAGGGACTTCAGGATGGTGAGCTTGGTCGAGACCTTCGAGCCCGCCACGATCGCCACCAGCGGCCGCTTCGGGTCACCGAGCGCCTTGCCCAGCGCGTCGAGCTCCGCCGCCAGCAGCGGCCCCGCGCAGGCGACCGGCGCAAAGCGCGCGATTCCGTGGGTGGTCGCCTCGGCGCGGTGGGCGGTGCCGAACGCGTCATTGACGTAGACGTCGCACAGTGCCGCCATCTTGCGCGCCAGCGCTTCGTCGTTCTTCTTCTCGCCGCGGTTGACGCGGCAGTTCTCGAGCAGCACCAGTTCCCCCGGGGCGACCTGGAACCCTCCGTCGACCCAGTCGGCCACCAAACGCACCGGACGCCCCAGCAGCTCGCCGAGCCGCGCCGCGATCGGCGCCAGGGAATCGTCGGGGCCGAGCGTCCCCTCGGTCGGGCGCCCCAGGTGCGAGGTCACCATGACCGCCGCCCCAGCCTTCAGGCAATGCTCGATCGCCGGCACCGAAGCGCGGATCCGCGTGTCGTCGGTGATCGCTCCGCGAGCGTCCTGCGGCACGTTCAGGTCAGCGCGGATGAAAACGCGCTTGCCGCGCAGATCGAGGTCGGTCATGCGTCGGAATCGCATCGCTGTCTCCGTGTTCGGCCCGCCGCGCGCGGGCAAGGTCGGGACGCGGCCCGCGCCGCCGGCCGGACCGGTCCGGGCTCCGGCGCCGGCCCGCGCCCCTGCTGCGCGCAGCCCGGCACCGGAAGCGGTCACTTGGCGTTGACCAGCGCGACCGTCGCGTCGAGCATCCGGTTCGAGAAGCCCCACTCGTTGTCGTACCAGCTGCTGACCTTGACCAGGCGGCCCGAGACCTTGGTCAGCGTGGCATCGAAGGTGCTCGAGGCCGGATTGTGGTTGAAATCGACCGACACCAGCGGCTCGGTGGTGTAGGCGAGCACGCCCTTCATCGGCCCCTCGGCGGCCTCCTTCATGATCGCGTTGACCTCGTCGGCCGTGGTGTCGCGCGCCGCGACGAACGACAGGTCGACGATCGAGACGTTGATCGTCGGCACGCGCATCGCGTAGCCGTCGAGCCTGCCGTCGAGCTCGGGCAGCACCAGGCCCACCGCGGCCGCCGCGCCGGTCTTGGTCGGGATCATCGACATGGTCGCCGAACGCGCCCGGCGCAGGTCGTCGTGGTAGACGTCGGTGAGCACCTGGTCGTTGGTGTACGCGTGGATCGTGGTCATCAGGCCGTTGAGCATGCCGATGCGCTCGTGCAGCGGCTTGACCATCGGCGCCAGGCAGTTGGTCGTGCACGACGCGTTCGAGATCACCGTGTGCGACGCCTTCAGCACGCCGTGGTTGACCCCGTAGACGATGGTGGCGTCGACGTCCTTGCCGCCGGGCGCCGAGATGATCACCTTCTTCGCCCCGCCCTTCAGGTGGGCCGAGGCCTTTTCCTTGCTGGCGAAGAAGCCGGTGCACTCGAGCACCACGTCGACGCCGAGCTGGCCCCAGGGCAGCTCGGCCGGATTGCGGTTCGACAGCACCTTGATCCGGTCGCCGTTGACGACGATCGAGTCGCCGTCGACCGAGACCGTGCCGGGGAAGCGCCCGTGCGCGGTGTCGTGCTGGGTCAGGTGCGCGTTGATCTTCGCGTCGCCGAGGTCGTTGATCGCGACGATCTCGATCGGATGCTTCTTGCCGCCTTCGTAGTGGGCCCGCAGCACGTTGCGGCCGATCCGCCCGTATCCGTTGATCGCTACTCGAATCGTCATGGCTTCGTTTCCGTGGTGTTGAATGGGATGGCCGGCCGCTCCGCGATGGAGCGGCTCAGGAACGGGCGGCGCGACGGCGCAGCGCCTCGCGCACCGTGTCGGCGACGTTCTCCGGCGTGAACCCGAACAGGCGGAACAGCGCCCCCGCGGGCGCCGACTCGCCGAAGGTGTCCAGGCCCACGACCGCGTCGCACCCGTACTTCCACCAGCCGTCGGTCACGCCGGCCTCGACCGCGATGCGCGGCAGGTGCTCGGGCAGCACGTAGCGCCGGTACGAGGCGTCCTGGCGGTCGAAGACCGTGGTCGAGGGCATCGAGACGACCCGCACCGCGATGCCGCCGGCGGCGAGCAGGTCGCGGGCGGCCAGCGCGAGCGAAACCTCCGACCCGGTGGCGATGATCGCCGCGCGGGCTTCCTCGGCGTCGCGCACGATGTACGCGCCGCGCATGATCGCGTCGATCTGCCGCGCCGAGCGCGTCACGAACGGCACCGCCTGTCGCGAGAACAGCAGCGCGCTCGGCCCGTCGCGGCGCGCGATGGCCGCGGCCCACGCCACCGCCGACTCGACCGGATCGCAGGGGCGCCATACGTCCAGACGCGGCACCAGCCGCAGCGACGCGGCGTGCTCGACCGCCTGGTGCGTCGGCCCGTCCTCGCCCAGGCCGATCGAATCGTGCGTGAAGACGAAGATCACGCGCTGCTTCATCAGCGCGGCCATGCGCAGCGCGTTGCGCGAATAGTCGGAGAACGTGAGGAACGTGCCGCCGTACGGGATGAATCCGCCGTGCAGCGCGAGCCCGTTGAGGATGCCGCTCATCCCGAACTCGCGCACGCCGAAATTGACGTGGCGGCCCGCGACGAACGAGTCGTCGACGCGCAGCGCACCGGCGCCCCGGAAATCGGTCAGGTTGCTGCCGGTGAGGTCGGCCGAGCCGCCGATCAGCTCGGGCAGCGCCGGCCCGAAGTGGTTGAGCGCGTTCTGCGACGCCTTGCGGGTCGCGATCGCCTCGGCGCGGGCGGTCGCCTCCTCGATCGCGGCGTCGAACGCCTCGTCGTAGGCGGCCGGCAGGTCGCCGCGCATGCGGCGCTCGAACTCGTGCGCCTCGGCCGGATGGCGTTCGCTGTAGCGCTCGAACATCGCGCGCCATCCGGACTCGGCGCCGGCGCCGCGTCCACGCGCGTCCCAGGCGGCGCGCACCGCGTCGGGGATCTCGAAGGGCGCGTGCGGCCAGCCCAGCGCGGCCCGGGTGGCCGCGATCTCTTCCTTGCCCAGCGGCTCCCCGTGCGCCTTCGCGGTGTCGACGCGACCCGGTGATCCCTGCCCGATCCGGGTGCGGCACTGGATCAGGGTCGGCGCGAAGACGCCGTCCCGGCCGTTGGCGCCCCAGTCCCGCGCCAGCGCGATCGCGCGATCGAGCGCGGCCACGTCGTGGCCGTCGATGTCGGGGATCACGTGCCAGCCGTAGGCCTGGAAGCGCCGCACGGTGTCGTCGCGGAACCAGTGCTCGACGCGGCCGTCGATCGAGATGCCGTTGTCGTCGTAGAGCACGACCAGCTTGGAGAGCTTGAGCGTGCCCGCGAACGAGCACGCCTCGTGCGAGATGCCCTCCATCATGCAGCCGTCGCCGGCGAACGCCCAGGTGAAGTGATCGACCACCGGGAAGCCGTCGCGATTGAACCGCGCCGCCAGCAGCCGCTCGGCCAGCGCCATGCCGACCGCGTTGGACAATCCCTGCCCGAGCGGGCCGGTGGTCGTCTCGACACCGGGGGTCACGCCGACCTCGGGATGTCCCGGGGTCTTCGAATGCAGTTGCCGGAAGTTGCGCAGCTCCTCGATCGGCAGGTCGTAGCCGCTCAGGTGCAGCAGCGCATAGAGCAGCATCGAGCCGTGGCCGTTCGAGAGCACGAAGCGGTCCCGGTCGGCCCAGTGCGGGTTCGACGGGTTGTGCCTGAGATGGCGCGACCACAGCGCGACCGCAACCTCCGCCATGCCCATCGGCATCCCCGGATGCCCGGAGTTCGCCTGCTGCACCGCGTCCATCGACAGCGCGCGAATCGCATCGGCCATCGCCTTCAAGGTCGCCGCCGGCAACAGCGGTGCCTCGGCTTGCGTGCCGCTCGCGGCGGCTGGCGCGCTATGTCCCAGGAGAGCCTCCATCGCGGTCCTCGCAGCTCGGATCCAGGTCGGCGCTCCGGCCCCGGCTCGCCCGACGGCGCCGCCGACCCGACGCCGGGCGCCATTCTAACAAACCGCCTGCCCCGTCTGGCGCCGGATATCACGCTTCCGATATAATGGCGGGCTCTTTTCGCGAAGTTGTGTCGTGAGGTTGTGTCGTAAGGTTGCGGAGGCCGTCGCAGCGGCCATGGCGCATGGCGGTCATGGCGAAGCCGCAGCGGCTTCGCGGTTTCCACTGATCTGGATCCCCCCGAAGTAAGACCAAGGGGATGCTCAGGAACTGGTTGAACAGGCGGGCGCGAGCCGGCCTGGGCCGATCGGGTCCGGCGGCGTGCGGTACCGCGCCACCGGGCACTTGGGGTCTTCAATCCAGGATCTTCCGCCCGCCCGGGGCGAGGGTCCGCAGAATGGTCCACGCCGGATACGGGTAGGGACTGGGTTGGAACGGCATGCAGGGACTGCACCTTACCGCTGATCTGTACGGCTGCCAGTGCGGCGGCACGCTGCTCACCGACGCCGCCCTCCTCGAGGGACTGTGTCGCGGCGCGGTCGATGCCGCCGGCCTGACGGTCGTCGACGACAAGTTCTTCACCTTCCCCGACTACCAGGGCGAGCCCGGCGGCGTCACCGGAGCGGTGCTGCTCGCCGAGTCGCATCTGGCGGTCCACACCTGGCCCGAGCGCGCGGGCGTCACGCTCGACGTCTACGTCTGCAACTTCTCGACCGACAACTCGTCGAAGGCCGAGAAGCTGCTCGACGACCTGATCGTCGCCTTCGCGCCGCGCCAGCAGGGCACGAACCGGATCCTGCGCGGGTCCGAAGACCCGGTGTCCCAGTCGGGCGAACTGCTGCTCGAATGGCTCAACGCGGACAGCGCCTTCGGCTTCCGCGCCAGCCGCCGGATCGAGACCGTCCGCACGCCGTACCAGACGCTCGAGGTCTTCGAGACGCCGCAATGGGGGCGCCTGTTCCGCCTCGACGGCTGTTACATGACCTCCGAGCGCGACGAGTTCTTCTACCACGAGGCGATCACCCATCCGGCGGCGATCGCGCACCCGAACCCGGTCGCCGCCCTGGTGATCGGCGGCGGCGACGGCGGGTCCAGCGAGGAACTGCTCAAGCACGCCTCGATCGAGCGCGTGGTGATGGCCGAGCTCGACGCCGAGGTGGTGCGCGTCGCGCGCCAGTACCTCGGCAAGGTGCACCGGGGCGCGTTCGACGATCCTCGCCTGGACGTCCGCATCGGCGACGGCTGGGCGCTGGTCGAGGCGATGGCCGCCGGCGGCGCCGAGCGCTTCGACCTGGCGGTCCTCGACCTCACCGACCCCGACACGCCGGCGCATCGCCTGTACACGGCGGACTTCTTCCGGCTGCTCAAGCGCGTGATGAACCCCGGCGCGGCGGTGATGCTGCACATCGGCACCCCGGTCTTCAAGCCCGCCCCGGTACGCCGCCTGCTGGCCGAGCTGTCGTCGGCCTTCGCGATCGTGCGCCCGCTCGGGCTGTACGTGCCGCTCTACGGCGCCTACTGGGGCATGGCCTGCGCTTCCGATACGCTCGACCCGCTCTCGGTCGATTCCGGCACGGCCGAGCGACGCCTGCGCGAGCGCGGCGTCGCCGACCTGCGCTACTACAACGGCGACGTCCACCGCGCGCTGTTCGCGCTGCCGAACTTCTTCCGCGAGCTCGTGCCCGGCGCCGAGGAAACCTCCCGGACGCTCGCCCACGCCGCGCGCTGACGCGCCGCATCCGGCGATGCGGCCGCGCATCCTGATCGCAGCGGAGGCCGGCGAGCGCGTGGCCGACCCGGCATTGCGCACGCTGGACGCACGGCAGTCGCACCACCTGGTGCGGGTACTGCGCCTGCCGTCCGGCGCGACGCTCGAGTGCTTCGACGGCCGCGGCGGCCGGTTCGACGCGCGCATCGAGCGCGCCGACGCGAAGGCCTGCATCGTGCGCGTGCTGGCTCCCGTCCCGGCGGCGACCGAGAGCCCGCTGCCGATCACCCTCGCGCAATGCATCAGCGCCCCGGAGCGCATGGACTGGACGGTCGAGAAGGCGGTCGAGCTCGGCGTCCACGCGATCCAGCCGCTGGTGTCGGGGCGCATGCAGGCGCGGCTCGACGCGCAGCGGCTGCAGCGTCGCCACGAGCACTGGGCGCGCATCGTCGAGGCGGCCTGCATGCAGTGCGGACGCGACCGCCTGCCCGCCCTCGCCCCGGCGCTGCCCCTCGAACGCTGGGTCGCGGCCGCGGGCGCGCAGGCCGGGCGCACCCGCATCGTGCTGGCGCCGGACGGCGACGCGCGGCTCGCCGGGCTGCGCATCGACGCCGCGCACGGGATCGACCTGCTGGTGGGCCCGGAATCGGGCTTCGACCCGGCCGAGCGCCTCGCGGCCCGGTCGGCCGGCTTCGTGCCGCTGCGGCTCGGTCCGCGCATCCTGCGCACCGAAACCGCCGGGCCGGCGGCGATCGCCGCGCTGCAGGCCCTCGCCGGCGACTTCTAGGGCCCGCCCCGGCGCGGCCCGGCGCCCGGGCGCACCGAGTAGAACACCCGGAACGCGGTCTTGCGGTCGAAGAAGAACTCCGCCGCGTCGCGGAAGACGTCGAGCAGCGCGTCGCGCTGCTCGCGGCCGAACCCGCCGGCCTCGGGCAGGTTCTCGAGCATCACGAGGAACCCCGGCTGGTCCGCGTCGGCGCGCGGGCACAGGTCGGTCAGGCAGTCGTACAGCGCGTCGAGGTTGTGGCCGAAATGCGCGGGCAGCGCGAACGCCGCCGCGATCGCCGCCAGCACCTCCGGCTTGTCGCCGGCGTCCGCCAGGTCGGCCCGCAGCAGCCGCTGGCCGGCGCGCTCGGCGGCCCGCTCGAGCGCCGCGCGGTCGTAGGCGGCGAGCGGCAGCACGGCCTGCGGCGGAATGTTGCTCAGAGCGCCCATGCCCTTCACTCCCTGATGCGGCGGAAGCTGCGGTAGTGATCGCCGGTGTAGTAGTACTCGCCCGAGGCGCGCGGATCGCCGCCCGCCACGATGCGGCGCGCGCCGCGATCGGATGCGCCGGGCGTGGGCACCGTGTATTCCCGGTAGTAGCCGCGCTCGCGCGGCGGCAATCGCCCCTCGCGGTTGAAGAACACCGTGCCGTCCTTCGCGTGGCGGAACGGGCCGCCGTTGCGGATCCGGACCAGCGTGTCGCGCGCCGGCGCCGGCAGCGCATCGATCGACACCCAGTCGGGCTGCGGCGTGCGCGCCATGCAGCCCGGGAGCACCGGCAACGCGATCATCGCGGCGAGCAGCAGCCCCCCGAACCTGCCGAGCCAGCGGCGCCGATTCATGCGCCGTATGCTAAAGGAGAACGGCCGGAAAGTGGGCGGCCGAGAGGTGGACCGCCGAGAGGTGGACCGCCGAGAGGTGGACCGCCGTGACGTGGACCGCCGGCCGGGCCCCGGTCAGGCTGCCTCGGGTTGCGCGATCGCCTCGATCGCCCGGTCGAGCGCGCTCTCGCTGTCGGCCCGGCGCGCGCGGCCGGAATCGAACAGCGCGACGATCTCGCGGCGGCTCAGCGAACGGCCGACGTCGGGGAAGCGCGTCAGCACGTAGAGCTTCGCGCTCGGGCTGATCCAGGCGAGGCGCAGCGTCTCCCGGCTGCCGTCGAGCTCGGTGATCTCGACCAGGTCGCCGCGTTGCAGCGCGTCGACCTTGGCCTCGCCGCGTCCCGATCCGGTCGAGGCGGCCCCGAACGGTGCCGCGGGAGCCGCGGCGGTCGCCGGGCGGGCCTCGAAGCGGATCGTGCCGTCGGCCGACATCTGGACCGCGGCCGCCGTCGCCGGCCGGGGCCGCGCGGTGTTGAGCTTGGCGTCCTGGATGGCCCGCGTATGCCACTGCAGCAGCTCGTTGAAGAAGCGCTCGCGCTCGGCCTGCTCGATCCCCACCTCGGCCAGGCCCTTCATCAGGCCCTGGATGAGGCGCGGCAGCAGCGACGCCAGGCGCGCGATGTCCTCGGGCACCTTCGGCGCGACGCTCCAGATCAGCAGCTCGCCGGCACGCAGCGCCTCGTTCCAGGCGTCCGGCGTGCCGTCGCCGTCGACCTTCGCGTGCGCCAGCGCACGCGACCACCAGCGATACAGGAACTCGCGCACGAAGGCCGGCGTGACCGGGTCGATCCGCAGCGCGATTTCCGCCTGGGCCTCTTCCTGGGCGATCGAGAGCGCCTCGAGGCGCTCGGCCTGGCGCGCGATCTCGGAGAGTCGCGCCGCGCGACGCTCGGCCTCGGCGTCGGCCAGCAGGTCGAAGCGCCGCATCGCCTCCTCGAACGTCGCCAGGTCGCTGTCGAAGTTCTCGATGATCCAGTCGACCGTTTCCGCGATCCCCGCGATCAGGCCCGACTCGGGCCCGATGTCGGCATCGGGGTCGGTCGCCATGTCGGAGATCCGGTCGATCAGGCGCCGCATCGGATGCTGCCGCCGCGCGAAGAAGCTGCGATCGAGCAGCGCCGCCTTGACCGCGACCACCTGCAGCCGCAGCAGCTGCTGCTTGACCGGGTCCGGCAGCCGGCGGTCGGCGTAGATGTAGTCGAACACCAGCGACACGATCTCGACCGTCAGCTGGTCCAGCGGCGACCCCTTGTCGCGCGCCTGATCGAGCAGCTGGCCGAGCAGCTGGCTGTCGTGCGCGGCGCCGGCGGCCGCGGGCGCCGCCTGGAAGGTATGGAGCGCCTCGATCAGCGGCGGCTCGACCGAGGGCATCGGCAGGTCGGCCATACCGAACGTGGTCGGATCGGACAGCATCCGCGCCGCGGACCGGCGCGCCGACGGATGCCCCGCCGAGATCTGCCGGATCAGCCGGTCGAACGGATCCAGCCCGGCGCCTGCCCCCGCCTCGCCGGCAGCGAAACCGCCGCCCGCGCCGGCCCCGGCGGCATCGCCGCCGCCCGCCCCACCCGGAGCGCCGCCCCCGAAACCCTGGAAGCCGCCCGCGACGCCTTCCGGCCCGCCGAAGGCGACCGAACCCCCCGAGCCGCCGAAGCCTCCCGAGCCGCCGAAACCCCCGGCACCGCCCGGGCCAGCAAATCCTCCCGTACCCCCCGGAGCGCCTTCGAAACCGCCGGTGTCGCCGCCGGACGCGCCGAAGCCGCCGGCACCGGCACTCCATGCCGCCGGGCCCGACGCGGCCCCGGCGGCCTCTTCGGATCCGCGCCGGCCGGCTGCCGCGGGCACGACGCGCGGCCGGATCTTGGGCAGGATGCGGTTGCTGCGCAGGCGCTCGTTGACCGTGGAGTACACCTCGTTCAGGTGCGCCGACACATGCGGCTCGAACGCCTGCATCAGCGCCGACCGCACGTCCAGCGGCGAACCCAGCTGGTCGAGCGCCGAGCGCAGCGCCTCGAACACCGCCTCCGGGGACGCCGGGTGATCGTTCTCGTCGAACCAGTCGCGGTCGAGCAGCGCGGCCAGGCGGGCGCGCACGCCGAGGACCTCGTCGGGATCGAGCTTGCCGCGCGCGCGCTGCACGAGCCGGTCGACGACGATGCGCCCGTCGATCGCCTCGTCGCCCACCAGCGACAGCTCGCCCGGCTCGGTCGCGGTGTCCGACTGGTCGGCGCGGCTGTACATGCGGCGCTCGTAGACCTCGGCGAAAGCCTGGCGGAACCGGAACTCGATGTCGGCGCGATGCACGCGCACCATCGATACCGCGTCGAGCAGCGCCTGCTGCGCCTCGCGCCGCATCTCCTTCATCGCCATCGAGGTGAGCTCGTCGCTCATCCGGTCCAGCGCCTCGCCGATCACCTTCGCCAGCCGCGAGATCACCATGTCGCGGCAGTCCTCGAGCAGCTCGAAGCGCCGGCGCGGATCGATGTTCACGCGCGACGATTCGTCGTCGAGCGTCGAGGTCGCTTCTCTTGTATCGGCTTGCATGAACGGAGGCGGAACCTGCGGCGGAAGACAAGGCGGTCCGGACGGACCGGGTCACCCGGATCGTAGAGGCGGGGCTCCGCGCGGGTCAACGGATCGGGGACGAGCGGCGACCGCAATGCGGGAACGCCGCGGTGCCCGCCGACGAACGGTCGGCGACGGGCCCTGGACGGCTCCCGGGGCGGCACGCGCCCGCGCGCCGCCCGGGACCGAATCAGCGATCGACGCTGGCGTCGACCACCGCCCAGGCGGTCATGTTGACGATGCGCCGGACCGTCGCCGACGCGGTGAGGATGTGCACCGGCCGGGCCGCGCCGAGCAGCACCGGCCCGATCGCGACGTTGTGGCCGGCGGCGGTCTTGAGCAGGTTGTACGAGATGTTCGCGGCATCGATGCCCGGCAGGACCAGCAGGTTCGCCTCGCCGGTGAGCGTCGAGCGCGGCATGATCCGCCGCCGGAGGGCCGCGTCGAGCGCCACGTCGCCGTGCATCTCCCCGTCGACCTCGAGGTCCGGAGCGCGCTCGCGGATCAGCGCCACGGCCTCGCGCATCTTGACCGCGTCGCGGTTGTTCGCGGTGCCGAAATTCGAGTGCGACAGCAGCGCGACCGTCGGGAGGATGCCGAAACGCCGCAGCTCGTCGGCGGCCATCAGCGTGATCTCGGCGATCTGCCGTGCATCGGGATCCACGTTGACATGGGTGTCGACCAGCGTGACCTGCCGGTTGGGCAGCATCAGCGTATTCATCGCCGCATAGACGCTGGCACCGGGGCGGCGGCCGATGACCTGGTCGATGTAGTTCAGGTGCAGCGGGAAGGTACCGAAGGTGCCGCAGATCAGCCCGTCGGCGTCGCCCATGTGCACCATCATCGCCCCGATCAGCGTCAGGCGGCGGCGCATCTCGATCTGCGCGTAGCCCTCGGTGACGCCGCGCCGGTCGGTGAGCCGGTGATATTCCTGCCAGTACGACCGGTAGCGCTCGTCCCATTCCGGGTTGACGATCTCGAAGTCCACGCCGGGCTTGATGCGCAGCCCGAAGCGCTCCAGGCGGCGCTCGATCACCGCCGGACGCCCGACCAGGATCGGCCGCGCCAGGCGATCGTCGGACACGACCTGCACCGCGCGCAGCACGCGCTCGTCCTCGCCTTCCGCGTAGACGATGCGCCGGCCCGACGCGCGCCGGGCGGCGGCGAAGATCGGCCGCATGAAGTGGCCCGAGTGATAGACGAACTGCTCGAGCTCGGTGTGATAGGCGTCGAAATCGGTGATCGGCCGGGTCGCGACGCCCGAATCCATCGCCGCCTTGGCGACGGCCGGCGCGATCTTGACGATCAGCCTCGGGTCGAAGGGCTTGGGGATCAGGTACTCCGGCCCGAACGCCATGTTGGGCGCGCCGTACGCGGTGGCGACGATGTCCGACATCTCGGCGCGCGCGAGCTCGGCCACCGCGTTGACGGCGGCGATCTCCATCTCGCGCGTGATCGTCGTCGCGCCGACGTCGAGCGTTCCGCGGAACACGAACGGGAAGCACAGGACGTTGTTGACCTGGTTCGGATAGTCGGTGCGGCCGGTCGCGATCACGGCATCGGTGCGCACCGCCTTGACTTCCTCGGGCAGGATCTCGGGCGTCGGATTGGCGAGCGCGAACACGAGCGGACGCGGGGCCATCCGCGCGACCATCTCCTTCTTCAGCACGCCGCCGGCCGACAGGCCGAGGAACACGTCGGCGCCGTCGATGATGTCGGCCAGCTTGCGGTGCCCGGTATCCTGGGCGAAGCGTTCCTTCGCCGGGTCCATCAGCTCCTTGCGGCCGCGATAGACGACGCCCGCGATATCGGCCACCCAGATGTTCGACAGCGGCAGGCCCAGCTCCACCAGGAGATCCAGGCAAGCGAGCGCGGCCGCGCCCGCGCCGCTGCAGACCAGCTTGGCCTCGTCGATCCGCTTGCCGACCACGCGCAGCCCGTTCAGGATCGCCGCGCCCACGACGATGGCGGTCCCATGCTGGTCGTCGTGGAACACCGGGATCTTCATGCGCTCGCGCAGCTTGCGCTCGACGTAGAAGCAGTCCGGCGCCTTGATGTCCTCGAGGTTGATGCCGCCGAAGGTGGGCTCGAGCGCCGCGATGAACTCGACCAGCCGGTCGGGGTCGCGTTCGTCGAGCTCGATGTCGAACACGTCGATGCCGGCGAACTTCTTGAACAGGACCGCCTTGCCCTCCATCACCGGCTTGGCGGCGAGCGCGCCGATGTCGCCCAGGCCCAGCACCGCCGTGCCATTGGTGACGACGCCCACCAGGTTGCCGCGGCTGGTGTAACGGAACGCCTTGGCCGGATCGGCGACGATCTCCTCGCAGGCCGCGGCGACGCCCGGGGAATACGCCAGGGCGAGGTCGCGCTGGGAGAGCAACTGCTTGGTCGGCGTGACCGAGATCTTCCCCGGGGTGCCCTGCTCGTGATATTCGAGCGCGGCCTTGCGCAGTTCGTCATGGGTCGAGTCGGGCATCGGGATACGGGGCCTTGCACGCGCGGAAGGGAGGAATTATCCGTCCGCGCCCGCGCAATGACAATCGACCGCCGACGGATCCTCGTTCTCGCGCCTCCTCCGCTCTCCGGTTCGCGAGCGGCGGCGGAAAGCGGAAAGCGGGAGGCGGGAAGCGCAAGGCGGGAGAGGGCAAAGGCGGGCCCGGGCGCCGGGGTGGCGGTCGGTGCTGGCGCACCGACTGCCCGCTGCTCGCCCCGGGGCCTGGCGCGGCGAAACTCGCTCCGCTCGCTGACGCGAGCTGCGCTCGGACAATCGCCGCGAGAATGAATGACGAGGCGCGCTGCGCGCGCCGGCCCCGGGACTGCGCTGCTCGGCGCCACCCGGGCGCCCGGGCCCGCCTTTGCCCTCTCCCGCCTTGCGCTTCCCGCTTCCCGCCTCCCGCTTTCTCCTCGATCAGACGAGAGCAGCCGCCGGGGCCAGCGCCCGTTCGAGCACGCAGGCCACGTGCTCGGCACGCCGCCCCGCGCCATCGGCGATCTGGTGCCGGCAGCTGGTTCCGTCCGCCACGACCAGGTCGTCCGGCCCCGCCGCGCGCACCGCCGGCAGCAGCGACGCCTCGCCCATCTTCATCGAGATGTCGTGGTGCTCGGCCTCGTAGCCGAAGGCCCCGGCCATGCCGCAACAGCTCGACTCGACCGGCACCACCTCCAGCGACGGGATCCACCCCAGCACGGTGCGCGTCGCGCCGACCGCGTCGAAGGCCTTCTGGTGGCAATGCCCGTGCAGCAGCGCGCGCCGTTGCGGCAGCGGCTGCAGCGCCAGGGCGAGGCGCCCCGCCGCCTGCTCGCGGGCCAGGAACTCCTCGAACAGCATCGCCCGCGCCGCCAGCGCGGCAGCGGCTTCGCCCAGCCCCAGGACCAGGAATTCGTCGCGCATCGTCAGCAGGCAGGAGGGTTCGAGGCCGACGATCGGCGCGCCGGCGCGCACCCACGGCTCGAGCGCCGCGACGGTGCGTCGCGCCTCGGCGCGCGCCTCGTCCACCAGCCCGGTCGCGAGGAACGTGCGCCCGCAGCACAACGGCCGGCCCGGGCTCGGGTCGTCGCCGCGCGCCCGGGCAACGTGCACCCGGTAGCCGGCGGCCGCGAGCACGCGCCGCGCCGCGCGCAGGTTGTCCGGCTCGAAGTAGTTGTCGAAGGTATCGGCCCACAGCACGA
>JBDHRX010000045.1:0-21937 GCA_039807785.1 Burkholderiaceae bacterium | reverse complement strand
AGCGCGCCGCGGCGCACGCGATGCCGGAGCCCGCCCCGGGCGAGGCGACGGATCGATGAACCCCGCCCGGCGCGCCGAGATCTTCGCGCGACTGAAGGCGCTCGACCCGAAGCCGGCCACCGAGCTCGAGTACCGCAGCCCGTTCGAGTTGCTGGTCGCCGTGATCCTCTCGGCCCAGGCCACCGACCGCAGCGTCAACCTCGCGACGCGCAGCCTGTTCCAGGCGGCGCACACGCCCGCGGCGATCCTCGCCCTCGGCGAAGAGGGGCTGGCCCGGTACGTGCGCACCATCGGCCTGTACCGGGCGAAGGCGAAGCACATCGTCCAGACCTGTTCGATCCTGCTGGCCGAGCACGGCGGCGAGGTCCCGCGCACGCGCGAGGCGCTCGAGCGCCTGCCCGGCGTCGGCCGCAAGACCGCCAACGTGGTGCTCAACGTCGCGTTCGGCGAGCCCGTGGTGGCGGTGGACACGCACATCTTCCGGGTGGCCAACCGCACCGGGCTGGCCCCGGGGCGCACGCCGCTCGAGGTCGAGCGCCGCCTGATGCGGGTCGTTCCGCGCGAGTACCTGCAGGATTGCCACCACTGGCTGATCCTGCACGGCCGCTACATCTGCAAGGCGCCCAAGCCGCAGTGCTGGCGCTGCCCGATCGCCGACCTGTGCGACTATCGCGCCAAGACGCCCGCGCCGGCGCGACCCGCCGCACCGCGCGGCGCCTGAGGGAATCGCCCGGGGCGCCGCCCATGTACGATCCTTCGCGCGACGACGTGCGCCGCTTCTTCTGCGAGGCCTGGCGCAAGCACCGCGAGCGCGTTCCGCTGTCCGCGCTCGAGGCGCTCGCGCTGGACTGGATCCTGCTCCATCCCGAGTACCACGACCTGCTCGCCGCGCCCGAGCGGGCGCTCGCGACCGACTTCGGCGGCGACGCCGGCAACCCGTTCCTGCACCTGTCCCTGCACCTCGCGGTCGCCGAGCAACTGCAGGTCGACCAGCCGCCCGGCATCCGCGCCGCCTGGGAGCGCCTGCTGCGCGCCTCGGGGTCGCCGCACGAGGCCGCGCACGCGCTGCTCGAGTGCCTGGGCGAGGTGGTCTGGCGGTCGCAGCGCGACGGCACGCCCCCCGACGGGGCCGCCTATCTCGAATGCGCGGCGCGCCGCGCCGACCCCGGCCGGGGCGGCTGAGCGGCAGGGCATTTCTGATACCCTTCGCAGCGGATCGCCGCCGAAACCGCCGCCACCAAGCCGACCCGTCCCCGGCCACGCCCACGCCTCCAGGAACGCCGCATGTTCGGACGCCTGATGCCCCGAGAGGGCAATTTTTTCGAACTGTTCGACCAGCATGCCGAACAGATCGCCAGCGGCAGCCGCGCGCTGGCGCAGCTGATGAGCCACTACAACGACGTCGCCGCGCGAAGGCAGTACATCGATACGATCGATCGCGCCGAGAAGGACGCCGACCGGGTGACGCACGAGACCGTCACGCTGCTGCACAAGACGTTCATCACCCCGTTCGACCGCGACGACATCCACAAGCTGATCACGACGATGGACGACATCCTCGACCTGATCCAGGACGTCGCCGAATCGGCCATGCTCTACGACCTGCAGCACATCTCCCCCGAGGCCCAGCAACTCGCCGAGATCAACGAGATGTGCTGCGAGCGCGTCAAGGCGGCGGTCAACCTGCTCGACAGCATGGAGAACGCCGAGACGATCCTCAAGATCTGCACCGAGATCGACCGGCTCGAGTCGGACGCCGACCGGGTCATGCGCTCGGCGATGTCGCGGCTGTTCCGCGACGAGGGCGACGTGCGCCAGCTGATCAAGCTGAAGGCGATCTACGAGTTGCTCGAGTCGGTGTCCGACAAGTGCGAGGACGTCGCCAACGTGATCGAGGGCGTCGTTCTCGAGAACGCATGACGACGCTCCAGATCAGTTTCTCGGTGCTGGCGTTCCTGGTGGCGCTGGCGCTGTTGTTCGATTTCATGAACGGCTTCCACGACGCGGCGAACTCGATCGCCACGATCGTGTCGACCGGCGTGCTCAAGCCGTACCAGGCGGTGGTGTGGGCGGCGGCATTCAACTTCCTGGCGCTCTTCATCTTCGAGCTGAAGGTGGCCTCGACGGTCGGCAAGGGCATCGTCGATCCCGCCATCGTCGACCACGTGGTGATCTTCGGCGCGCTGGCCGGCGCGCTGGCATGGAACATCATCACCTGGTGGTTCGGCATTCCGTCGAGCTCCTCGCACGCCCTCATCGGGGGGCTGATCGGCGCAACGCTCGCGAAGGCCGGCGCGGGCTCGCTGCTGGGCAGCGGCATCACCAAGGTCGCGCTGTTCATCGTGATCTCGCCGGCCCTCGGCTTCATCCTCGGCTCCGCGCTGATGCTCGCGGTGTCGTGGGCGTTCTTCCGCTCGACCCCGCGCGGCACCGACCGCTGGTTCCGCCGGATGCAGCTCGTGTCGTCGGCGCTGTACAGCATCGGCCACGGCAGCAACGACGCGCAGAAGACGATGGGCATCATCTGGCTGCTGCTGATCGCCGCCGGGCTGAGCGCGCCCGGCGACCATCATCCGCCGTACTGGGTCATCCTGTCGTGCTACATCGCCATCGGCCTGGGAACGCTGTTCGGCGGCTGGCGCATCGTCAAGACGATGGGCCAGAAGATCACCAAGCTCAAGCCGGTCGGCGGTTTCTGCGCCGAGGCCGGCGGCGCGGTCACGCTGTTCATCGCCTCCGGGTTCGGCATCCCGGTCTCGACCACGCACACCATCACCGGCGCGATCGTCGGGGTCGGCTCGTCGCAGAAGTTCTCCGCGGTCCGCTGGGGGCTGGCCGGCAACATCGTCTGGGCCTGGATCCTCACGATCCCGGCCTCGGCGGCCATGGCGGCGCTCGCCTGGTGGGTCGGTTCCAAGATCCTGTAGGCGCCGGGCACCGGTGAGCAGCGCCCCCCAGCTGTGGCTCGAGCTCCCGCCCCAGTCGGCGCAGGCCCCGCATCGCCTGTTGGCATTGCTGCACGGCGAGGGCGCGAGCGCCGAGGCGTTCGCGCCGGTCGCCGTCGCCTGGCAGCTCAAATTCCCCGGCGCCACCGTGGCCATCCTCGAAGCCCTGCGCCCCGGCCTGCCGGGTCGCGGCCACGACTGGTTCGACGGCCGCGGCGTGGCCGTCGAGCGCCGGCCCCGCATCGCGCGAGCGTGCGAGCTGCTGGCGCATCGGCTCGAGGCGGCGCAGCGCGCCACGGGCATCGCTGGCAGCCGCACCATCGTGGTCGGCCATGCGCAGGGCGCCACGCTCGCCCTGGAGCTGGCGCGCTCGCACGGCAGCCTGGCGTCGATCGTGGTCGCCTACGCCGGCCAGCTGGCGCGGCCGGTGGCGCCCGGCGAGCGGATCGCACCGACGATCCATCTGGTGCACGGCGAGTTCGACAGCCTCGTGCCGGCGGCCCACGCCCGACGCGCGTACCAGGGGCTGAGCGCCGCCGGCGCGGACGTCACGCTGGACGTCGTGGCCGACGAAGCGCACGCGATCGGGCAGGCGATGGTCAACCTGGGGACCGCGCGGGTGCTCCAGACCCTGTTCCGCGGACGCGTGCGCCGTACGGGCGACCGGTCCCGGCTGCATTGAGCCCGTCCCCGGCGCCGGAGCGCCGGCTCCGAACCCGAACCCGAACCCGAATGGAGGAATCGCCATGAACCGCGAAGTCGTCGTCGTCAGCGCCGTACGCACCCCGGTGGGTACGTTCGGCGGCAGCCTGAAGGACCACTCGCCGACCCGGCTCGGCGCGATGGTCGTCCGCGCAGCCGTCTCGCGCGCCGGCCTCGGCGCGAACGACATCCAGCATGTCGTGTTCGGCCACGTGGTCAACACCGAACCGCGCGACATGTACCTCGCGCGCGTGGCCGCGCTCGAAGGCGGGCTGTCGCAGGACGTGCCGGCGCTGACGCTGAACCGGCTGTGCGGCTCCGGGATGCAGGCCATCGTCTCGGCCTCCCAGGCGATCCTGCTCGGCGATGCCGATGCGGCCGTCGCCGGCGGCGCCGAGGTGATGAGCCGCGGCCCGTACACGATGCCGGCGGCGCGCTGGGGCGCGCGCATGGGCGACGCGCGCGTCGTCGACATGATGACCGGCGCGCTGCACGACCCGTTCCAAGGGATCCACATGGGGGTCACCGCCGAGAACGTCGCGCGGAAGTGGGGCATCTCGCGCGAAGACCAGGACGCGCTCGCGGTGGAAAGCCATCGGCGCGCATCGGTCGCCACCCGCGAGGGGCGCTTCAGGTCGCAGATCCTCCCGATCGAGCTGAAGTCGCGCAAGGGAACGACGCTGTTCGAGGCCGACGAGCACATCCGCCACGACGCGACCCTCGAGGACATGCGCAAGCTCAAGCCGGTGTTCGTCGAGGAGAACGGCACCGTCACGCCGGGCAATGCCTCGGGCATCAACGACGGCGCCGCCGCGCTGGTCCTGATGGAGCGCCGCGCCGCCGAGGCGCGCGGCATCGCGCCGCTGGCGCGCCTCGTCTCGTACGCGCATGCCGGCGTCGATCCCGCCTATATGGGGATCGGCCCGGTGCCCGCGTCCCGCAAGGCGCTCGAGCGGGCCGGCCTGAAGGCGCACCAGGTCGAGGTGGTGGAGGCCAACGAGGCCTTCGCGTCGCAGGCCCTGGCGGTGACGCGCGACCTCGGGCTGGACCCGGCGCGGGTCAACCCGAACGGCTCGGGCATCTCGATCGGCCACCCGATCGGCGCGACCGGCGCGCTGATCACGGTGAAAGCGGTCTACGAGCTGCAACGGACCGGCGCCCGCCACGCGCTGGTCACGATGTGCATCGGCGGCGGACAGGGGATCGCGGCGATCTTCGAGCGCCTCTAGGGCCTGTCACCCTGGCGGGTTCGGGCCGGGTTGTGGCCGGCCTGGCGCGGGGCGCGCGGCGCGCCAGGCACCGGCCCGGCGGGGCGAGCAGCGCGGGCAATCGGTGCGCAGCACCGATCGCCACGGCGCTCGCCCCGCCGGGCCGGCGCCTGGCGCTCGAGATGCGTTCCTGATGTCTGGAGCGGAACCTGGGCGGTGATCGTCAGGTGCGGGATCGCTACGAGAAAGGTTCGTAGCGAACACCACGAGGGCGGCGCGGGCGGCCGGCCGGGGGCGTGCCGGTGCTGGCCCCCGCAGCCACTCCGGAGCGGAGCGCCGACTCAGGCAGGCACCGCGCTGCGCGGCGGCGCCGGCCGCTGGTCGATCGGCGCGTGCACCAGCGCGGCGAACGCGCCGAACGCGATCACCAGCGCCCACGCGTAGTCGTAGTTGCCGAAGATGTCGTAGAAGCGGCCACCGAGCCAGGCGCCGAGGAAGCTGCCGATCTGGTGCCCGAAGAAGATGACGCCGCCGAGCAGCCCGAGGTACTGGACGCCCCAGCGCTGGCCGATCAGCGCGTTGGTGAGCGGCACCGTCGACAGCCAGAGGAAGCCGATCGCCGCGCTGAACAGGTAGACCGACACCGGCCCGAGCGGGGCGAGCAGGAACAGGCCGATCACCACCGAGCGTGCGACGTAGATGCCTGCCAGCAGCCACTTGCGCGACAGCTTCTGGCCGAGCACCCCGGCCGCGAACGAACCGGCCACGTTGAACAGCCCGATCAGCGCGACCGCGGTGGCGCCGATGTTGGCCGACATCCCCTTGTCGAGCAGGTAGGCCGGCAGGTGAAGCTGGATGAACACCACCTGCAGGCCGCAGACGAAATAGCCCCAGAAGAGCAGGTGGAAGCTGCGGTCCCCGATCGCGCCGCGCAACGCGTCGGAAAGCCGGACCGAGCCGGTCGTGCCGCCGGCCGCCTGCTCGCCGCGCACGCCGAGCGCGAGCAGGAGGATCAGCGCGACGAGCGCCGCGTGCACCAGCAGCGCCGTCTGCCAGCCGAAGGCCGAGATCAGCTTGCCGGCCAGCGGCAGGAACAGGAACTGGCCGAACGAGCCGGCCGCCACGCCGATCCCGAAGGCGAGGCTGCGCTGCTCGGCGGGCACGATCCGCCCGAGCGTGGCGAGGATGATCCCGAACGAGGTGCCGCCGATCGCGATCCCCATCACGATGCCGGCCGACAGCGACAGCGCAGTCCCCGAATCGGCCCATGCCATCCCGAGGAAACCCGCCACGTAGAGCACGGCCCCCAGCAGCAGCGTGCGCATCGAGCCGTACTTGTCGGCCATCGCGCCGAGGAACGATCCGCCCAGCCCCCACATCAGGTTCTGCAGCGCGATCGCGAACGAGAAGGTCTCGCGCGACCAGCCGCGCGCCAGCGTCATCTCCGGCAGGAACAGCCCGAACGACGAGCGCACCCCGGTGGAGATCACGAGGATCGCGCAGCCGAACAGGAGCACCGGCAGGTAGGCGGGGGCGCCGCGCCCCGGGGATGCGGCCGGCATCAGGCGATCTCCCGAAGTGCGCGCCGTGCGGCCGCGACCGTCGCGTCGACGTCCGCATCGGTATGCGCGGCCGAGAAGAAGAACGCCTCCACCGGGGACGGCGGCAGGTAGACCCCCTCGTCGAGCATCCGGTGATAGAAGCGCTTGAAGCGCTCGACGTCCTGCGCCTGCACCTCGGCGAACCCGGTCGGCGGCTTCGCCAGCATGTAGATGCCCGCCAGCCCGCCGCGATGCTGCGCGCAGAACGCGACGCCGGCCTCGCGGGCGGCCGCGTTCAGCCCCTCGACCAGCCGCGCGCAGCCGGCGCCGAGCCGGTCGAAGAAGCCCGGCTCCACGATCAGGTCCAGCGTCGCCAGGCCCGCGGCCATCGCGATCGGGTTGCCCGACAGCGTGCCGGCCTGGTAGACCGGCCCGAGCGGCGCCATCATCTCCATGATCGCCGCCGGGCCGCCGATCGCGCCGACCGGCATCCCGCCCCCGATCACCTTGCCGAAGGCCGAGAGGTCGGGCTGCACGTCGACGAGCGCCTGGGCGCCGCCGAGGGCGACGCGGAATCCGGACATCACCTCGTCGAAGACCAGGAGCGCGCCATGCGCCGAGCACAGCGCGCGCAGTCCGGCGAGGAACCCCGGCGCGGGCAGGATCAGGTTCATGTTGCCCGGCATCGGCTCGACCACCACGCAGGCGATGCGCCCGGGGTGGGCGGCGAACAGCGCCTCGACGCTGGCCAGGTCGTTGAACTGCGCCACCAGCGTGTGCTTCGCGAGATCCTCGGGAACGCCGGCCGAGCTCGGCGTGCCGAACGCCAGCGCCCCCGACCCGGCCTTCACCAGCAGGCTGTCGGCGGTGCCGTGATAGCAGCCCTCGAACTTGACGATCGCGTCGCGCCGGGTGAAGCCGCGCGCCAGGCGCAGCGCCGACATCGCCGCCTCGGTGCCCGAACTGGTGAAGCGCACCCGCTCGACCTGCGGGAAGAGCGCGCACAGGCGCTCGGCGAGCTCGCTCTCGAGCACGTTCGGCGCGCCGAACGACAGGCCGCGGCGGGCCGCGCGCTCGACCGCCGCCAGCACGTGCGGATGCGCATGTCCGGCGATCATCGGCCCCCACGAACCCAGGTAGTCGATGTAGCGCCGGCCCTCGACGTCCCACATGTAGGCGCCTTCGGCGCGCTCGATGAAGCGCGGCGTGCCCCCGACCGCGCGGAACGCGCGCACGGCGGAATTGACGCCGCCGACCAGGACCTTGCGGGCGCGTTCGAATTCGGAAGGATTGGTGCTCATGCCGGGCGGCGGATCCGGAAGACGGGGCAGCCGCCAAGTCTACTGGATGCGCCACCCGTCGTCAGGGAGCGGCAGGATGCGGTCAGGCCGATCGCCCCGGAGGCGTCCCGTCCTGCGCCGCGCGCGCGTCGACCAGCGACTCGGCCATCTGGCGCAACACGAACTTGAGCACCTTCCCGGTCGGGTTGCGCGGCAATTGCTCGAGCACCTCCAGCCGTTCGGGCCAGAAGCTCTTGCTGACCTGCTGCGACTCCAGGAAGCGGCGCATCGCCTCGAGGTCGATGCCGGCACCGGGCTGCACCGCGACGAAGGCACAGGCCCGCTCGCCCAGGCGCGGGTCGGGCATGCCGACGATCGCGGCCTCGAGGACCCCCGGCATCCGGTACAGGGCGGCCTCGATCTCGACCACCGGGATGTTCTCGCCGCCCCGGATGACGATGTCCTTCTCGCGCCCGCAGATCCGGATGTAGCCCTCGTCGTCCATGCGCGCGATGTCGCCGGTGTTGAACCATCCGTCCTGGTCGACCGCGTAGAGCTGCGGCCGCTTCAGATAGCCGACGAACAGCGACGCGCCGCGCACCCGCAGCGACCCCTGCTGGCCGCGCGGCATCTCGTCGCCCCGGTCGTCGACCACCTTGACCTCGGAGCCCGGCATCGCGACGCCGTCGCTCTCCTGGACCTTGTGCCCGGACAGCAGCGTGGTGGTCGCGGAACACACCTCGCTCATGCCCCAGCTCGCGACGACCATCGCCCCCAGGCTTTCCCGGGCCTGCTTGACGACCACCGGCGGGATCGGCGCGCCCGAGGTGACGAACAGCCGGAACGCGCGCAGGTCGCGCTGCTCGATTCCCTCGAGCTGCGCCATGTCGGCGAGGAACGGCGTGGAGGCGAAGGTGTAGGTCACCCGGTACTGCTCCATCAGCTCGGCCGCGCGGCGCGGGTGCCAGATGTCGAGCAGCACGATCGGCGCGCCCAGCACCACGCCGAGCATCAGGCCGTAGGCGAAGCCCGCCTGGTGCGCCAGCGGCGACGGCATGAAGACGACGTCCTGGCCGCTGCACTCGAGGCGCCGGATGAACTGCAGGATCGTCCCGAGCAGCGTGTTCGAGGTGTGCAGGACGCCCTTGGGCTCCCCGGTCGTGCCCGAGGTGAACAGCAACTGCACCAGGCCGTTGCCGTCGATGGCCGAACCCTGCATCAGCGCCGGATCGGGCGGGCCGGACAGCAGCCCGCGCTCGAACGAATCGGGGCCGTCACCGTCGACCAGGAACACGTGCCCGAGCGAGGGCAGCTCGTAGCTCAGCGCGCGCGCGAGCGCGCCGTGGTCGAAGCCGCGGAAGCGCGCCGGCGCGATGAACACCTTCGATTCGGCATGCCCGATCATGAACGACAGCTCGCGGTGGCGCAGGATCGGCATCAGCGGATTGGTGATCGCGCCGATCCGGATGCACGCCAGGTGCACCGCGACGAACTCCCACCAGTTCGGCAACTGCAGCGAAACCACGTCGCCGCGCCCGACGCCGCAGGCGCGCAGCCCGCCCGCGATCCGCGCCACGCGATCGCCCAGCTCGCGCCAGCTCAGGCGCAGCGTCGAGCCGTCCTCCTCCCGGTAGCCGATCAGCGCGGTCGCGTTGCCCTGCTCCCGGATCCAGCGGTCCAGGTAGTCGGTCAGCACCCGGTCGGGCCAGATGCCGCGCTCGCGCTCCAGGGCGATCCTGCGCGGGTCGACCTCCATCGCCTCCATCGGTTCCTCCGTCTCGGCGCCTGTGGCGGCGCCTGTCGTTCAAGCTCCGTCGGCTCAGGCTCCGTTGCGATCGAGGAAGCGGCGCACGCGCGCCTGGGTTTCCTCGAGCGCGAGCAGCGCGCCGCTGCCGCCCAGTTCGACCTCGTAGCCGTCCTGCCCGGGATCCAGCGCCGCCGCGATGCAGCGCTTGCTCTCGCGCAGCGCCGGCCCCGGCAGCTCGGCGATCCGCTCGACCACCGCGCGCGCGGCCGCCTCCAGGCCGGCCGCCGGGGCATGCCATTGCGCCAGCCCCAGCGATACCGCTTCCGATCCGGACACCAGTTCGGCGCCCAGGATCAGGCGGCGAGCCGTCGCTTCGCCGCAGATGCGCGTCATCCGCTGCGTGCCGCCCGCCGCGGGCAGCAGGCCGAGCCGCGCCTCCGGCAGGCCCAGCCGCGCCTCGTCGGCCACGATCCGCACGTCGCAGGCCAGCGCCAGCTCGAAGCCCCCGCCGAGCGCGGCGCCGCCGATCTCCGCGACGCAGACGAGCGGGCTGCCTTCGAGGCGCGCATAGACTTCCTGGAGCCGCCGCGTGAAGGCGATCATCGCGCGCCGTCCGGCGTCGGTCGCGAAGCGCTGGCGCATGAACTCGAGGTCGGCACCGGCGCAGAACACGCGCTGGCTGCTGCGGATCCAGAGGACCCGGACGCCGTCCCCGGCCTCGGCTTCGTCGAGCACCTCGTTCAGCCGCGCGACCCAGGCATCGTCGACCGCGTTGACCGGCGGCCGGCACAGGGTCGCCACCGCCACCGCCCCCGAGATCTCCAGGCCGATCGGCGCGGCGCCGGCGGACGCGAAGCCGGCGGCCGGCGGAGACCAGCCGGGTCGCCCTCCGGAATCTATTGAACGTTCATTCACCATGATGTCGCAGTGCCCCCATCGAGTACATGGTCGGATTCAGTCGGCGGCGACGCCCTCGGGCGTGGCCGAGAAATCGCGGCTGCGCCGCCGCAGCGCGGCGAGCGCCGCCTTGCCGCGAGCGGTCAGGAACGGCTCGATCAGCAGCGCGATGCCGCTCGAGACATAGCCCGGCAGGTCGAACCGTTCGCGCAGCGCCCAGTTCTTCAACGCCCAGGCATGGCAGAACATCACCAGCTGGTAGACCAGCAGGAAGGCGTCGAGCTCGCACAGGTAGCCGCCCTCGACGCAGTCGCGCACGCAGCGCTCGAGCAGCCGGTTGGTGCGCAGCTCGGCCTGCTGGATCAGGGCGCGCCGGTCGGTATGCAGCGACCCGGTGGCGCGATAGGTGAGCACCGCCGCCTGCCGCAGCTCATCGACGATCGAGCAGTAGGCCCAGACCGCCGTGCACAGGCGATCCACCGGATGCGTCAGGCCCTCCAGCCGCTCCGGGATCTCGGTCTCGTAGCGGTCGAGGACGCGCCTGAGCGACAGGAACAGGATGTCGTCCTTGTCGCCGAAATACTGGTAGATCAGCCCGATGCTGACGCCGCTGGCCTTCGCGATCTGCTGGATCGTCGTGACGTGGTAGCCGTTCTCGGCGAACAGGCGCACCGCTGCGTCGAGGATGCCGGCGCGCCGCTCCTCGACCAGCCTGGGGTCGCTGACGGCGCTCGCGACGTGCTCGGGAGACTTCATTGCAGCCCCTGCCCCGCGCGACGACCGCGTTGCGCCGGCCTCAGTTGCCCTCGAATTTCGGTTTCTCCTTCGCGACGAAGGCATTGTAGGCGCGGGTGAAGTCCTGGGTCTGCATGCAGATCGCCTGGGCCTCGGCCTCGGTCTCGAGCGCCTGCTCGATGGTCTGGTTCCATTCCTGGTGCAGGCACTTCTTGGTCATGAAGTGGGCGAAGGCCGGCCCGCTCGCGAGCGACTTCGCCATGTCGACCGCCGTCTTCAGGACCTGGTCCCCCGGCACGACGCCGTTGAAGTAGCCCCAGGCGCGTCCCTCGTCGGCGCTCATCGTGCGCCCGGTGTAGAGCAGCTCGCTCGCGCGCCCGTGCCCGATGATCCGCGGCAGGATCGCGCAGGCGCCCATGTCGCACCCGGCCAGCCCGACGCGCACGAACAGGAACGCGGTCTTCGTCTCCGGCGTCGCGTAGCGCAGGTCGGAGGCCATCGACAGGATGGCGCCGGCGCCGGCGCACACGCCGTCGATCGCGGCGATGATCGGCTGCGGGCAGGTACGCATCTCCTTCACCAGGTTGCCGGTCATCCGGGTGAACGTCAGCAGCCCGTTCGTGTCCATCTTCGTCAGCGGGCCGATGATCTCGTGCACGTCGCCGCCGGAGCAGAAGTTCCCGCCCTCGCCGGTGATCACGACCGCGCGGACGTCCTCGGCATACTGCAGCCGGTGGAAGGTGTCGCGCAGCTCGGCGTAGCTCTCGAACGTGAGCGGATTCTTGCGCTCGGGTCGATTCAGTGTGACGATCGCGACGTTGTTCTCGACCTGCCACCCGAAGTGCTGGGGACGCCACTCGGCCGCTTTCAGCTTGTACATGCGAATCTCCCTCGATACTTGACTGAATGAACGCTCATTCAGTACGCTATACGCATTGCCCGGATAAATCAAGCGCCGCGATCGAGACAGCCGGGTCGCGGACGCGTCGCGCCGTCCGCCCGTCCCGGAGAGTCCGATGCCCGACCACAGCCACCTGACCTGGCCCTTCCTCGACGATGCGCACCGCGAGCAGGCGCCGGCGCTGGATCGCTGGGTCACCGACCGCCTGGCGGCCGCGCCCGAGCCCGACGCGCACGACCCCGCGCAGGTGGACGAGGCCTGCCGGCGCTGGGTCGCCGACCTCGGCCGCGGCGGCTGGCTGCGCTACTGCGCCGGCAGCGCCTGGGGCGGCGCGTTCGCCTCGATCGACACGCGCTCGCTGTGCGTCGCGCGCGAGACGCTGGCATGGCACTCGGGGCTGGCCGATTTCGCCTTCGCGATGCAGGGCCTGGGCAGCGGCTCGATCTCGCTGGCCGGCACCGAGGCGCAGCAGCGACGCTACCTGCCCGAGGTGGTCGCGGGGCGCCGGCTCGCCGCCTTCGCGCTGTCCGAGCCCGATGCCGGCTCGGACGTGGCCGCGCTCGCGACCACCGCCCGCCGCGACGGCAGCGGCTGGGTGCTCGACGGCTGCAAGACCTGGATCTCCAACGCCGGCATCGCCGACTTCTACTGCGTGTTCGCCCGCACCGGGGAGGCGCCCGGCAGCCGCGGCATCTCGGCCTTCATCGTCGACGCCGGGACGCCGGGGTTCGAGGTCGCCGAGCGCATCCCGGTGATGGCCCCGCATCCGCTGGGCACGCTGCGCTTCTCCGGATGCCGGATCCCGGGCGACGCGCTGCTGGGCGCCCCGGGCGAAGGCTTCAAGCTGGCGATGCGCAACCTCGACATCTTCCGCACCAGCGTCGCCGCGGCGGCATTGGGGTTCGCGCGACGCGCGCTCGACGAGGCGCTCGGGCGCGCGTCGCGTCGCCGCATGCTGGGGCAGCGCCTGTCCGACTTCCAGCTCACCCAGGCGACCCTCGCCGAGATGGCCACCGGCATCGACGCGGCCGCGCTGCTCACCTATCGCGCCGCCTGGGTGCGCGACCGGCTCGGCGAGCGCGGCACCCGCGAGGTGGCGATGGCGAAGATGGTCGCCACCGAGACTGCGCAGCAGGTCATCGACAAGGCGGTGCAGCTGTTCGGCGGGCTCGGCGTCAAGTCCGGCATGGCCGTCGAGCACCTGTATCGCGAGATCCGGCCGCTGCGGATCTACGAAGGCGCGACCGAGGTGCAGAAGCTGATCATCGGCCGCGAGCTCCTCCGGCAGTACCCGGGAGCCTGACCCCGCGCGGGTCGCCGCGGCCACGCCCTCGGGTCCGGCCCTCCGGGCGCCGACTCGCGGCGCGAGGTCAGAGCGCGACCTCGACGGTCTCCATGTGCTCGGGGGCCCGGGCGGGCCATCCGAGCTCGCCCTCGATCCGCACGCGCAGGCGATCGGCGGCCTCGGGCTCGCCGTGCGTGACGTAGACCTGCTTCGGGGCCGCTCGCAGGCCGCGCATCCATTCGATCAGCTCGTCGCCGTCAGCGTGCGCCGAGAAGCCGTCGAGCCGGGTGACGCCGGCGCGCACCGGATGCCACGCTCCGTGGATCTTCACCTCGCGGGCCCCGCCCACCAGGTGCGCGCCCCGCGTGCCCGGCGCCTGGAAGCCGGCGAACACCACGTGATTGTCCGGACCGGGCAGCAGCCGCTTCAGGTGGTGCAGCACGCGCCCCCCGGTGGCCATGCCGCTGGACGAGATGATGATCAGCGGACCGTGCAGCGTGGCCAGTCGCTTCGACTCGTCCGCGGTGGTGACCAGCTTGGCCGCGCGGTACATCCCCGTGCACTGCTCGGGCGTCAGGCGGTGATTGCGCCGGAAGCGCGCGTACAGGTGCGTGGCGTCGACCGCCATCGGGCTGTCCAGGTAGACCGGCAGGGCCGGGATCTCGCCGCGCTGCTTCAGGCGGTACAGCGCGTACAACAGAGACTGCGCGCGGCCCACGGCGAACGAGGGGATCAGGACCGTCCCGCCGCGCGCCGCGGTCTCCCGGATCACGCGGCCGAGCTCGGCCTCGGCGTCGCCGTCGGCGTGCGCGCGGTCGCCATAGGTGGATTCGACGATCAGCGTGTCGGCCGCGGCCACCGTCTGCGGCGGCCCCATGACGAGATCGTGCTCGCGCCCCAGGTCGCCGCTGAAGACCAGCGTGCGGGCGCCACGCTGCAGGCGCACGATCGCCGCGCCGAGCAGGTGTCCCGCCGGCAGGAAGCGCACGCCGAGCCCGTCGCCGAGGTCGACGTCGCGATCGAAGTCGACCGTGTCGAAGCGGTCGAGCGCGCGCTCGGCGTCCGCGGTCGTGTAGAGCGGGCGCGCCGGCCTGTGCTTCGAGTAGCCGTGCCGGTTCGCGAACTCGGCCTCCTCCTCCTGCAGGCGCGCGCTGTCGCGCAGCAGGATCTCGCACAGCTCGCGCGTCGCCTCGGTCGCGAGGATGCGCCCGCGAAAGCCGTCGCGCACCAGGGCCGGCAGGTAGCCGCTGTGGTCGAGATGCGCGTGGCTGAGCACTACGCGGTCGATCTCGCGCGGCGGCATCGGGAAGGCCGCCCAGTTGCGGTCGCGCAGCTTCTTGAAGCCCTGGAACAGTCCGCAGTCGAGCAGGATCTGCCGCGCGCCGGTATCGAGCAGGTAGCGCGACCCGGTAACGGTATCGGCAGCGCCGGCGAACGTGAGCTTCATTGGAAGAAGTCCTTCACCCGGTCCATCCAGCCCTTGGTCTGCGGGCTGTGCTTGGGGTCCTTCAGCGAGGCGTCGAGCTCGCGCAGCAGCTGCTTCTGCTTGTCGGTCAGGCGCACCGGCGTCTCGACCACGACGTGCGCGTACAGGTCGCCAGGATAGCTCGAGCGGATGCCCTTGATGCCCTTGCCGCGCAGCCGGAACTGCTTGCCGGACTGCGTCCCCTCCGGCAGGTCGATCTCCGCGCGCCCCGACAGCGTCGGGATCCGGATCGTCCCGCCGAGCGCCGCGGTCGCGACGCCGATCGGCACCTCGCAATGCAGGTCGTCGCCGTCGCGCTGGAACACCGCGTGCTCCTTGACATGGATCTCGACGTACAGGTCGCCCGGCGGCCCGCCGTTGATCCCCGGCTCGCCGTTGCCCGCGGAGCGGATGCGCATGCCGTCGTCGATGCCCGCCGGGATCTTGACCTCGAGCGTCTTGTTCTTCTTCACCCGCCCGACGCCGTCGCAGGCGGTGCACGGCTCGGGGATCACCTTGCCGCTGCCGCGGCAGGTGGGGCAGGTCTGCTGGATCGAGAAGAAGCCCTGCTGCACGCGCACCGCGCCCTGCCCGCCGCAGGTATGGCACACCTTCGGCTTGGTGCCGGGCTTGGCGCCACTGCCGTCGCAGGTCCCGCACCCCTCCCAGCTCGGGACCCGGATCTCGGACGCATAGCCGGCCGCGGCCTGCTCGAGCGTAATCTCCATCGCGTAGCGCAGGTCGGCCCCGCGGTAGACGTTGCTGCGCCCGCCCCCGCCGCCGCGCTGGCCGCCGAAGATGTCGCCGAAGATATCGCCGAACACGTCGGCGAAGCCCCCGAAGCCCTGCCCGCCCGCGCCCCCGGGGAAGCCGGCGTTGGGATCGACCCCGGCGTGGCCGAAGCGGTCGTAGGCCTCCCGCTTGGCCGGATCGGTCAGGATCTCGTAGGCCTCCTTGACCTCCTTGAACTTGTCTTCCGCGTCCTTGCTGTCCGGATTGCGGTCCGGGTGGTATTTCATCGCGAGCTTGCGATAGGCCTTCTTCAGCTCGTCCTCGGCGGCGTTCTTGGCGACGCCGAGTATTTCGTAGTAGTCACGCTTTGCCATGGTCGGCCATCTGTCTCGCTAATCGGCGGCGGCCCGGAGCCCCGGCGCCATGCCGTCCCGGGTCGCGGTCCGGTGTCCGCTTGGTCGGGAGGACGTGGCGCCGGCGCTCCGGGCCTCGTGGCGTGCGCGGGAGCGCACGCGGCTGTGACGCTCGCGCGGGTCGTTGCCGTTACGCGTCTCGCTTCACTTCCTTGAAGTCGGCGTCCACGACGTCGTCTTCCTTCGCGCGGCGCGTCTCCGAGGCGCCTTCGGGCGCGCCCCCCCCATCGGCCGCTGCCTGCGCGCCCGCGGCCTGCGCCTGGGCGTACATCAGCTCGCCGAGCTTCTGCGACGCCGCCATCAGCGCGTTGGTCTTGGCCTCGATCTCGTCCTTGTCGTCGGACTTCAGCGATTCCTCGGCCGCCTTCAGCGCCTCCTCGATCTTCGACTTCTCGCCGGCATCGACCTTCTCGCCGTGCTCGGCGAGCGATTTCCTGACCGAATGCACCAGCGCATCGGCCTGGTTGCGCGCCTGCGTCAGCTCGACCCGCTTGTGGTCCTCGGCCGCGTTGGCCTCGGCGTCCTTGACCATCTTCTGGATCTCGGCCTCGGTCAGCCCCGAGTTGGCCTTGATCGTGATCTTGTTCTCCTTGCCGGTCGCCTTGTCCTTGGCCGACACGTGCAGGATGCCGTTCGCGTCGATGTCGAACGTGACCTCGATCTGCGGCGTCCCGCGCGCCGCCGGCGGGATTCCCTCGAGGTTGAACTCGCCGAGCAGCTTGTTGCCCGAGGCGATCTCGCGCTCGCCCTGGAACACCTTGATCGTCACCGCCGGCTGGTTGTCGTCGGCGGTGGAGAAAGTCTGCGAGAACTTGGTCGGGATCGTGGTGTTCTTCTGGATCATCTTGGTCATGACGCCGCCCAGCGTCTCGATGCCCAGCGACAGCGGCGTGACGTCGAGCAGCAGCACGTCCTTGCGCTCGCCCGAGAGCACCGCGCCCTGGATCGCCGCGCCGACCGCCACCGCCTCGTCGGGGTTGACGTCCTTGCGCGGCTCCTTGCCGAAGAACTCACGGACCTTCTCCTGGACCTTCGGCATGCGGGTCATGCCGCCGACCAGGATCACGTCGTCGATGTCGGCGGCCTTCAGGCCCGCGTCCTTCAGCGCCGTGCGGCACGGCTCGATCGTGCGGTCGACCAGCTCCTCGACCAGCGCCTCGAGCTTGGCGCGCGTGATCTTCATGTTCAGGTGCTTCGGGCCCGAGGCATCGGCCGTGATGTACGGCAGGTTGAACTCGGTCTGCTGGCTCGAGGACAGCTCGATCTTGGCCTTCTCGGCAGCTTCCTTCAGCCGCTGCAGCGCGAGCACGTCCTTGGACAGATCGACGCCCTGCTCCTTCTTGAACTCGCCGATCACGTAGTCGATGATGCGCTGATCGAAGTCCTCGCCGCCCAGGAACGTATCGCCGTTGGTCGACAGCACCTCGAACTGCTTCTCGCCGTCGACGTCGGCCATCTCGATGATCGAGATGTCGAAGGTGCCGCCGCCCAGGTCGAACACCGCGACCTTGCGGTCCTTGCCGCCGCCCTTGTCGAGCCCGAACGCGAGCGCGGCTGCGGTCGGCTCGTTGATGATGCGCTTGACGTCCAGCCCGGCGATGCGGCCGGCGTCCTTGGTCGCCTGGCGCTGGCTGTCGTTGAAGTAGGCCGGCACGGTGATGACCGCCTCGGTCACTTCCTCGCCGAGGTAGTCCTCGGCGGTCTTCTTCATCTTGCGCAGCGTCTCGGCGGACACCTGCGGCGGCGCGAGCTTCCTGCCGCGCGCCTCGACCCAGGCGTCGCCGTTGTCGGCCTTGACGATCTGGTACGGCATCAGGTGGATGTCCTTCTGGACTTCCTTCTCCTCGAACTTGCGGCCGATCAGCCGCTTGACCGCGTACAGCGTGTTCTTCGGATTGGTGACCGCCTGGCGCTTGGCCGGCGCGCCGACCAGGACCTCGCCGTCGTCCATGTAGGCGACGATCGACGGCGTCGTGCGCGCGCCCTCGGAGTTCTCGATCACCTTGGGCTGGCCGCCCTCGATGATGGCCACGCACGAGTTGGTCGTGCCCAGGTCGATGCCGATGATCTTGCCCATGTTCGTTCTTCCTCGATGACGGAAACTGTCTGGTCTGCAGATGTGTCGCGACGGACGGAATTCAAGCGCCGTCGCTCAGCCCTGCGCGACGGTGACGAGCGCGGGCCGCAGCACCCGGTCGTCGATCATGTAGCCCTTCTGCAGTACGGTCACGACATGGTTCGCGGCGACCGGCGGCTGCGTCGCCGCGATCGGAACGGTCGAGATCGCCTGGTGCCGGTTGGGGTCGAACTTCTCGCCCCGGGGGTCGATCTCGAGCAGCCGGTGCTTCTGGAACGCGGAGGCGAGCAGGCGCAGCGTGGCCTCCACCCCTTCCCGCAGGTTCTCGACCGTCGGCGTGTCGGCCTTCAGGGCCATCTCGAGGCTGTCCCGGACCGGCAGCAGGCTGTCGGCGAAGCCTTCGATCCCGTACTTGTGCGCCCTGGCGACGTCATCCTGGGCCCGCCGGCGCACGTTCTCGAGCTCCGCCAGCGCCCTCAGGTACTGGTCGCGCAGCTCCGCGGCCTGCGCCTCGGCGGCGGCCAGGCGCCCCGCCGGATCGTCCTCGGCCGCCCCTGCGGCGGCCCCCGCCGGCGCACCCGGGTCCCCGACCTTGGGCGCCCGCTCTTCCGGCCGATCCGGTTCCTGTGGGTTCATCCCCTGTTTCTCCAATTTAATCAAATACTTGCAAAATCCCGCCCAGGCCGGCACGGGGGTGGCCCCAGCGATATCGGGGCGGCCGCGGCGATTTCAACCGGCCGCGCCGCGCAACCTGGAAGGCCAGACAGGTTACTCTTGGGCCGGCACCCCCAAGGGGCCGCAGCAATCGAGCAACGAACGGAGAACCGAACCATGGGCTTGTTGTCATTCATCAAGGACGCCGGAGAGAAGCTGTTCGGGCGCGGCGAGGCGCAGGCCGCCGAGAAGCAGGCGAGCGCGGCGGCCGGGGCCGCGGCCGCGAACGCCGCGGCGGGCAAGGCGATCGAGGACTACATCGCGGCGATGAAGCTGTCGGCCGACGGACTGCAGGTCGAGTTCGACGGCGCCAACGCGACGGTGAGCGTCTCCGGCACCGCTCCCGACCAGGCGACCCGCGAGAAGATCGTCCTGTGCTGCGGCAACGTCGCCGGCGTCTCGAAGGTCATCGACAACATGGCCGTCAGCGCGAGCGCGCCCGAGGCGCAGTACTACACGGTGGTGCGCGGCGACACGCTGTCGAAGATCGCGAAGGAGTTCTACGGCAACGCCAACGCCTACATGCCGATCTTCGAAGCCAACAAGCCGATGCTCACCCATCCGGACAAGATCTACCCGGGGCAGGTGCTGCGGATCCCGCCGAAGGCCTGAGGACCCGGCTCAGGCGCGGGCGCCGCGCTCGAGCGCCCGCGCCCTGCGCCGCTCCAGGCAGCCGGCCAGCTCCGCCGCCCCGGACGCGTCCGGCCGGCAGGTCGGCCAGCCGGCCAGGTTCCGTTCGGCCAGGCCGGCGAGCGCGTCGATGAACGGCGGCGCGTCGTTCGGGCACGCGATGTAGCGGAACGTCTTTCCGCCGGCCTCGAGGAACGCCCGGCGCGCCTCGATCGAGATCTCCTCGAGGGTCTCGAGGCAGTCGGCGACGAAGGCGGGACAGATCACGTCGACGCTTCCCACGCCCGAGCGCGCCAGCTCGCGCAGCGTCGGCTCGGTGTACGGCCGCAGCCATTCGGCGCGGCCGAAGCGCGACTGGAACGTGACCACCCATCGATCCGGCCCCAGCCCCAGGCGGGCCGCCAGCAGCCGCGCCGTGGCCAGGCACTCGCAGTGATAGGGATCGCCCAGCGACAGGGTGCGCCGGGGCACGCCGTGGAAGCTCATCACCAGGCGCTCGCCGCGCCCGTCGCGCTCCCAGGCCCGGCGCACGCCGGCCGCCAGCGCATCGAGATAGCCGTCGTCGTCGTGGAACCCGCGCACCGTGCGCAGCGCCGGCAGATTGCGCCAGCCCGACAGCTCGCGCGCCAGCGCGTCGAAGGCGCTGGCGGTCGTCGAGCCGGCGTACTGCGGATACAGCGGCAGCGCCAGCAGCCGTGCGACGTTGCGCTCGCGCAGCTCGCGCAGCGCCGCGGGGATCGACGGCCCGCCATAGCGCATCGCGAACGCGACTTCGACGTCGTGCCCGCGCGCGCCGAGCGCGCCGCGCAGCAGCGAGGCCTGGCGGCGGGTCTGCACCAGCAGCGGCGAGCCCTCCGGGGTCCAGATGCTCGCGTACTTGCGCGCCGATTTCGCCGGACGGGTGCGCAGGACGATGCCGTGGAGGATCGGCCACCAGGCCAGGCGCGGGATCTCGACGACGCGCGGATCGGACAGGAACTCGCGCAGGTAGCGGCGCAGCGCCGCCGGAGTCGGCGCATCCGGCGTGCCCAGCTGCAGCAGCAGCACCGCGGTCCGCGCGGGCGCTGCGTGATCGAAGCCGCGCGCTGCCGTGTAGCGGGTCACCGGGCCGCCCGTTCGCGCTCGATGAAGCGCTCGAGCTGGGTCCTGGCGGCGCGCTGCACCGCGCGCCGGTAGGGCGGCAGCCCGCCGAACAGCCAGCCGGTGACCCCGAGCGCCTGCCGGCTCCAGGCCCAGAACGCGAACTCGTCGACCTGGCGCACGATCGCGTCGTCCCAGACGGTCAGCGTGGAGCGCACCCGGTTGTGCACGCGGCGGCCGCCGCGGAACAGGTAGTCGGCCTCCCAGAGCACCTGCGCCCTGCGCTCGTCGGCGTAGGCGATCCGGTACTCGAGCCGCATCCCGCCGCTGCGCGCCGCGGCGCCGGTCAGCATCCGCCACATCGCGCCGGGCTCGGTCCCGCGCAGGTCGGGGAACACCGGGTCGCTGAACGAGATCTGGTCGTGGTAACAGGCCACCATCGCCGCGCCGTCGAGCGCCGCGAAGGCATCGTAGAACCGGCGGATCAGCGCTTCGGACATGCTTCGGCCGGCCGGGGACCCGAGCTCGCCGTCCGTCTCAGCCGTGATGGCTCAGGGCCGACGAGACCAGCCTGGCCGTGATGTCGACGATCGGGATGACCCGCTCGTAGGCCATCCGCGTCGGGCCGATCACCCCGAGCGTCCCGACGATGCGGCCGTCGGACTCGTAGGGGGCGACCACGACGCTGATCTGGTCCATCGGCACCAGGTCGGACTCGCCGCCGATGAAGATCTGCACGCCCTGGGCGCGGCTCGACGCATCGAGCAGCTGCATCAGGCCGGTCTTGCGGTCGAACAGGTCGAAGAGCCGGCGCAGGCGCTCCATGTTGTCGGACAGCTCGGCCACGCCGACCAGGTTGCGCTCGCCCGAGATCACCACCGGCTCGGCCTCCTCGGTGAGCGCGCGGTTGCTCGCCTCGACCGCCTTGTGCATCAGCCCGGTGATGTCGTCGCGCAGCGAGGCCAGCTCGCTCTGCAGGTGCGCGCGGATCTGCTCGAAGTCGAGCCCGGCGAAATGGGTGTTGATGTAGTTGGCCGCCTCGACCAGCTGCGACGGGGTGTAGTCGCTCTCGGTCGACAGGATGCGGTTCTGCACGTCGCCTTCCGGCGTCACGATGATCAGCAGGATGCGGCGCTCGGACAGGCGCAGGAACTCGACCTGCCGGAACAGCGACGCGCGCCGCGGCGTCATGACCACGCCGGCGAAGTGCGACAGGCTGGACAGCAGCGACGCCGCGGCCGAGAGCAGGCGCTGCGGCTCGTCGGCCTGCAGCCGGCCTTGGATCGCCCGCGTCTGCTCGCCCTGCAGCGGCTCGACCGTGAGCAGGGTGTCGACGAACAGCCGGTAGCCGCGCGGCGTCGGCACCCGGCCCGCCGAGGTATGCGGGCTGGCGATCAGGCCCAGCTCCTCCAGGTCGGACATGACGTTGCGGATCGTCGCCGGGGACAGGTCGAGCCCGGAGTGCCGCGACAGCGTGCGCGACCCCACCGGCGTCCCGTCGGCGATGTAGCGCTCGATGAGCGTCTTCAGCAGCGTCTGTGCGCGCGCGTCCAGCATGTTCCGGATTGTAGGGTATGGGCAGCCG
>JBDHRX010000044.1:0-21958 GCA_039807785.1 Burkholderiaceae bacterium | reverse complement strand
CACGCTGGCGGTCAACCACCGGCCTGGGCGCTATATGGCGGTTTGAGGCGCTGCGGTCGCGGTCGCGGTCGCGGTTGCGGCGGCCGGCGGGGCGGGGTGATGGGGTGGCGGTCGGTGCTGCGCACCGACTGCCCGCGCTGCTCGCCTCGGGGGCGCGCGGCGAAACTCGCTCCGCGCGCTTTGCGCGCTGCGCTCAGACAATCGCCGCGAGAGTGATTGACGAGGCGCGCTGCGCGCGCCGCCCCCGAGGCTGCGCTGCTCGGCGCCACCCCGACATCACCCCGCCCCGCCGGCCGCCGCAACCGCTCTGGCTAGCTCAAGGGGGTGCGGAGCGAACCCCGGCGCGATGGCCTCGGACCTGAGCTGTGGCGATGGCTTGGGAGCTCGACGATCGCTGTGATGACCGAGGTGGTGCGACGCCCTCGGGGTCGCCCACGCACCCCCCAGCCTTATCGGCCAAGGCGCGGGCGGCCGGCCGGTGGGGCGCCTGTGCACCGCCGAGAAGCGCAGCACTGCCGGCCTGCGCGCGCAGCGCGCCTCGTCAATCACTCTCGCGGCGACTGTCTGAGCGCAGCGCGCAAAGCGCGCGGAGCGAGTCTCGCCGCGCAGGCCGGCAGTGCGAGCATCGCAGGGCACCCCCGCGCAGCGGGGGCCAGCACCGGCGCCCCACCGGCCGGCCGCCCGCGCCTTGGCTCGCCCCAACCCCGGCGCACTCCAACCGGATCAACGCCGACCCGCGCGTCGACCGGGCACGAACCGGTATCAGGCGCGCAACGCGGCGAAGCGCTGGCGGAACTTCGCCACCTTCGGCGCCACCACCGCGCGGCAATAGCCCTGGCCGGGGTGGCGCTCGAAGTAGCGCCGGTGATAGTCCTCGGCCGGATACCAGCGCTCGAGCGGCGCGAGCCGGGTGACGATCGGCGCGTCGAACACCGCCTCGCGCTCGAGCGCCGCGATCGTCTCGCGCGCCTCGCGCTGCTGCGCTTCGTCGAGGAAGAAGATGGCGGAGCGGTATTGCGAGCCGACGTCGTGGCCCTGGCGATCGAGCGTGGTCGGGTCGTGGATGCCGAAGAAGATGCCGAGCAGGTCGCGATAGGCGACGCGCGAGGGGTCGAACTCGATGCGCACCGCCTCGGCATGGCCGGTGCGTCCGCCGCAGACTTCCTCGTAGCTCGGGTCGGGCAGCGCGCCGCCGCAGTAGCCCGGCTCGACCGACTGCACGCCGCGCACTTCGAGGAACACCGCCTCGAGGCACCAGAAGCATCCGCCCGCGAGCACTGCGACCTGCCTGTCCATGCCGATGCCTCCAGCCGTCCGGCGCCGTGCCGGACCGGCTTTCAGTGTACTCGCGGCGGGTACCCGGGCACCTGCGTCCCGCACCTGCGCCCGGTCAGCGCCCGCGCCCGGTCAGTGCCCGCGCTCGGCCAGCAGCTGCGCCTTGCGCGCCGCCTCCTCCTTGGCGCGACGCACCGTGGTGTGCCACTGGCTGGCGCCGGTGTGATACTGGACCGGCCAGGCCGTGCCCTCGAAGCCGTACTCGGCCGCCGCGTGCAGCGTGAAGTACGGGTCGGCCAGGTGAGGCCGGGCCAGCGCGACGAGATCGGCGCGTCCGGAGATCAGCAGCGTGTTGACCTGGTCGGCCGAGGTGACCGCGCCCACCGCCATCGTCGCGATGCCGGCCTCGAGCCGCACCTGCTCGGAGAACACCGCCTGGTACATGCGGCCGTACACCGGCTTCGCGGCCGGGTCGGTCTGGCCGGTGGAGACGTCGATCAGGTCGCAGCCGGCCGCCTTCATCGCCCGGGCGATCTCGACCGTGTCGGTGCCGGTGGTGCCGCCCGGGATCCAGTCGGTGGCCGAGACGCGCACGCTCATCGGCTTGGCGCGCGGCCGCACCGCCTCGAACAGCTCGATCGGGAAGCGCATGCGCTTGGCCAGCGACCCGCCGTAGCCGTCGCTGCGCCGGTTGGTGATCGGCGACAGGAAGCTGGCGAGCAGGTAGCCGTGCGCCATGTGCAGCTCGAGCATGTCGAAGCCCGCGCGGTCGGCGAGGATCGCCGAATGGCAGAACTGCTCGATCGTCCGGTCCATGTCGCCGCGGTCCATCTCGCGCGGCACCTGGTTCACGCCTGCGCGGTACGGCAGCGGCGACGGCGACAGCAGCGGCCAGTTGCGCTGGCCGTCCGATTCGTCGATCGGCCAGTCCATCCGCTCCCAGCCGACCTGGGTCGAGCCCTTGCGGCCGGCGTGGCCGATCTGCATGCACAGCTTCGCGCCGCTGTTGGCGTGCACGAAGTCGGCGATCCGCGCGAAGGCCCGGGCCTGCTCGTCGTTCCACAAGCCGGTGCAGCCCGGGGTGATGCGGCCCTCGGGCGCGACGCAGGTCATCTCCATGAACACCAGGCCGGCGCCGCCCAGCGCGCGCGAGCCGTAGTGCACCAGGTGCCAGTCGCCGGGCACGCCGTCGACCGCGGAGTACTGGGCCATCGGCGAGACCACCACCCGGTTCGGCACCCACATCTCGCGCAGCCGGAACGGCGCGAACATCGGCGGCGCGTCGATCCAGGCGGGCCGCCCCGCGACCGGGATGCCAAGCCGCTTCGCCTGGTCGCGGTTCCACCACTCGGTGGCCTCCTTGACCACCTCGGCGTCGCGCAGCCGCAGGTTCTCGTAGGTGATCTGCTTGCTGCGGGTGAGCAGCGACACGTGGAACTGCGTCGGCGACATGTGCCAGAAGCGGCGCACGTTCTCGAACCAGACCAGCGACACGTTGGCCGAATGCTGGATGCGCCCGACCTCGTCGCGGCGCGCCTCCTCGTAGGCGGCCAGCGCCGCGTCCACCTGCTCGGGCCGCGCCGTGGTACCGCGCACGTGGGCGACCAGCGCCCGGTTCAGCTCGATCGCGTCCTCGAGCGCGAGCTTGGTGCCCGAGCCGATCGTGAAGTGCGCGGTGTGCGCGGCGTCGCCCATCAGCACGAACGGCGTGTCGCCGTCGCGGTGCCGCCAGGTCCGGCAGTTGATCGTGGGGAACTGCCGCCAGTGCGAACGGTTGGTGAGCACGCGCGCGCCGTTCAGGTCGTCGGCGAAGATCTTCTCCACCAGGCGCGCGGTGCCGGCTTCGTCCTGGATGTCGAGCCCCGAGGCGAGGAACGCCTCGTTGGTGGTCTCGATCACGATCGTGCTCTCGCCGGGCGTGTACTGGTAGGCATGCATGTTCCAGATGCCGCCCACGCCCTCTCGGAAGCTGTAGTAGAAGCCGGGCAGGTCCATCTTCGCGCCCAGCCACACGAAGCGGTTGCTGCGCAGGTCGACGCTCGGCTGGAAGTGCTCCTTCCAGCCTTCGCGCACGACGCTGTTGATGCCGTCGGCGGCCACCACCAGGTCGGCGCCGCGGTGCGTGTGCACGCCCGGGTCCTCGGTCTGGTAGCGCACGTCGATGCCGAGCTCGGCGGCGCGCCGCTGCAGGATCTGCAGCAGCGTCAGGCGGCGCACGCCCGAGAAGCCGTGGCCCGACGACTTCAGCACCTGCCCCTTGTACTGGACGTAGATGTCGTCCCAGTAGGCGAAGTTGGCGGCGATCTCGCGGTGCGTCGGCTCGTCGGCCTCGCGCAGGTTGCCCAGCGTCTCGTCCGACAGCACGATGCCGAAGCCGAAGGTATCGTCGGGCCGGTTGCGCTCGACCACCTGGATCGCCGCACCCGGGTACGATTTCTTCAGGAGAATCGCCGAGTACAACCCCGCGGCTCCGCCGCCGATCACGTCGATGCGCATCTCGCTGCCCCTTCTGACTGGTTGCTCCGCTGGCCCACCGGACCGGATACCCTGCACGCCTGCGCGCCGGGACCGGCTTCGCTTCCCCGGCTCCGGCCTCGCTTGCCGGGGAATTACTTTAAGTCTAAAGTATTTCCGGTATTCTGCCCATCACCCTTCCGCTTCCCGGGGTCGCCCGCCTTGATCCACGACATCAGTCCGGCGCTTCGCGCCGGCATGCCCGTCTGGCCTGGGGACACGCCGTTCTCGATCGAACGGACCTGGACGATCGGCCCCGGAGCGCCGGTCAACGTCGCGCGGCTCACGCTGTCGACACATACCGGCGCGCATGCCGATGCGCCGCTGCACTATGACCCGGACGGCGCCGACAGCGCGACCCGCTCCCTCGAGCCCTACCTGGGCGCGTGCCGCGTCGTCGATCTCTCGGCGGCCGCGCGCCGGGGTCCGGTGCGACCGCCGGAACTCGAAACAGCGCTCGCGGCCGGCCGGGACGGCCGCTGCCCGGCCCGCATTCTGCTGCGCACCTGGCGGCAGGCCCCGCTCGACCGGTGGACGAGCGACTTCCGGCCGATCTCGGCCGATGCCATCGACCTGCTCGCGGCGCGGGGCGTCGTCCTGATCGGCGTCGACACGCCGTCGCTCGATCCCGAGGACTCGAAGACCCTGGACGCTCACCACCGGGTCCGCACGCACGACATGGCGATCCTCGAGGGCCTCGTCCTCGACGCGGTGCCGGCCGGCGACTACGAGCTGATCGCGCTGCCGCTGCGGATTTCCGGAGCCGACGCGAGCCCGGTGCGCGCGGTGCTGCGCACGCTGGCCCCTCCGGCGCAGGGGCTGCTCCGATGACGACCGCCCCGTCCGCCGTTCCCGGCGCCCTCCCCGGTTCCCGCGCACAGTGCGAAACGCTCGACGCGGCCGATCCGCTCGCGCCGCTGCGCGCGCTGTTCGCGCTGCCCGACGGGGTGATCTACCTCGACGGCAATTCGCTCGGCGCGCTGCCGGCCGCGACGCCGGCGCGCGTGGCCGACGCCGTCGAGCGCCAGTGGGGCCGCGATCTCGTCCGGAGCTGGAACGACGCCGGCTGGATCGACCTGCCGCAGCGCGTCGGCGCCAAGATCGCGCGCCTGGTCGGCGCCCATCCCGACGAGGTGGTCGCCGCGGACGCCACCTCGATCAACCTCTTCAAGGCGCTTTCGGCCGGGCTGGCGCTGCGCCCCGAGCGCCGCGTGATCGTGTCCGAGCGCGGCAATTTCCCGACCGACCTCTACGTCGCGCAGGGCCTCGCCGCGCAGCTCGGACGCGGCCACACCCTGCGGCTGGTCGAGCGCGACCAGATCGCGGCGGCGATCGACGCCTCGGTGGCGGTGGTCATGCTGACCCAGGTCGACTATCGCACCGGTTCCCGGCTCGATCTGGCCGAAGTCACCGCGGCCGCCCACCGGGCCGGCGCGCTGATGCTCTGGGACCTGGCCCATTCGGCCGGCGCGTTCCCGGTCGGGCTGGACGCCGCGCAGGCCGATCTCGCGGTGGGCTGCGGCTACAAGTACCTCAACGGCGGCCCCGGCGCGCCCGCGTTCCTGTACGTCGCGCGGCGCCACCAGGCCGCGTTCTCGCAGCCGCTCTCGGGCTGGATGGGGCATGCGGCGCCGTTCGCGTTCGAGACCGGCTACCGGCCCGCCGAGGGCATCTCGCGCTACCTGTGCGGCACGCCGCCGGTACTGTCGATGATCGCGCTCGACGCGGGCCTCGACGCCCTGCTCGCCGCGGAGTCGTACGGGGGGCTGGCGGCCTTGTGGCGCAAGTCGCTGGAGCTCACGGCGCTTTTCGCGGCGCGCGCCCAGGCCCTGTGCGCGCGCCACGGACTGCGCTGCGTCACGCCGATGGACGACGAGCGGCGCGGCAGCCAGGTGAGCTTCACGCTGCCCGACGGCGACCAGGCCCATGCGGTGGTCCAGGCGCTGATCGCGCGCGACGTGATCGGCGACTTTCGCGCCCCCGATATCCTGCGCTTCGGCTTCGCGCCGCTCTACCTGCGCCGCGTCGACGCCTGGGATGCCGCCGGGCAGCTCGCGGCGGTGCTCGATTCGGGCGACTGGCGCCGCCCCGGGTTCCAGACCCGGGGCGCTGTCACCTGAGGCGCTGTCACCTGAGGCGCGCCGCCATCCTGGAGCAGTGATGAACGACGAACGTTTCGAAGGCGCCCGGCTCGATTACCGGAACGCGATGACCTACGGCGACTACCTGCGCCTCGACGCGATCCTCGATGCGCAGCAACCGCGCTCGGGCGATCACAACGAGATGCTGTTCATCATCCAGCACCAGACCAGCGAGCTCTGGATGAAGCTGGCGCTGCACGAGCTGGGCGCGGCGCGCGCGCGCCTGGCCGCCGACGATCTGCCGCCGGCGTTCAAGATGCTCGCCCGGGTCTCGCGGATCATGGAGCAGCTGGTGCACGCCTGGAACGTGCTCGCGACGCTCACGCCCTCGGAATACAGCGCGATGCGGCCCCACCTCGGGTCCTCGTCGGGCTTCCAGTCGTTCCAGTACCGGCAGATCGAGTTCATGCTCGGCAACAAGAACCCGGTGATGCTCAAGCCGCATGCGCACCGCGCCGACGTGCACGCCAGGGTCGCCAGGGCGCTCGCGGAGCCGTCGCTGTACGACGAAGCGATCAGGCTGCTGGCGCGGCGCGGATTCGCCCTCGCGCCGGCCGACCTCGACCGCGACTGGACCCTTCCCCGGGCGTTCTCCGAGCCGCTCGAGGCGGCCTGGCTGGCGGTCTACCGCGACCCCGAGCGCCACTGGGGACTGTACGAACTCGCCGAGGAGCTCGTCGACCTCGAGGACGCGTTCCGTCAATGGCGCTTCCGCCACGTGACCACGGTCGAGCGGATCATCGGCTTCAAACCCGGCACCGGCGGCACCGCCGGCGTCGCCTACCTGCGCAAGATGCTCGACGTGGTGCTGTTCCCGGAGCTGTGGAAAGTGCGCACCGACCTCTGAAACGGAGAACCTCCATGCACAAGACGATCCTGCAACCGAAGGACTGGGCCGCCCCGCGCGGCTACGCCAACGGCGTCGCGGCGCGCGGCACGGTCGTGGCGATCGCGGGCCAGATCGGCTGGAACGCGCGCTGCGAGTTCGAGAGCGACGACTTCGCCGCCCAGGCCCGGCAGGCGCTGGCGAACGTGCGCGCGGTCCTCGCCGAGGCCGGCGGCGGCCCCGAGCACATCGTGCGGATGACCTGGTACGTCACCGACCGCGACGAATACCTGCGCGCCGGCAAGGCGCTCGGCGCCGCCTACCGCGAGTGCATGACCGACGCCGCCGGAACGGTCCACTACCCGGCGATGTCCGCGGTGCAGGTGGTCGCGCTGATGGAGGCGCGCGCGAAGGTCGAGATCGAGGCGACCGCGGTCGTCCCGGTCGCGCTGTAGCGCGCCGCTACTGCACCAGCGGGGTCTCGGCCGCGTCGAGGTCGACGCCGTCGATCCGCGCCTGCGCCGCCAGCACCCGCAGGTACTGGCGCAGCGCCGTGGCCCAGGCCTGCCGGCGCAGCGCCAGCGCCACCGCGTCGCCGACCGCCTCGTAGGGCTGCGCGCGGCCGGGCTCGCGCGCGAGCACCTCGACGATGTGCAGGCCGAAGCGGGTGCGCACCAGCCGCGGCAGCACGCCGACCGCCGGCTGGCCGAACAGCTCGCGCGCGAGCTCGGGCGCGCAATCGGCGGCGCTCAGCCAGCCCAGCGCGCCGCCGTCGGCGCCGCTGGGGCAGTTCGAGCACTCGCGCGCCGTGGCCGCGAACGCGTCGTCGCAGCGCAGCTTCAAGAGCAGTTGCTCGGCATGCGGCAGCAGCGCGTGGACATCGACGCCGGGCGTCACCGCGAACAGGATGTGCCGCGCCAGGACCCGCTCGCCGCTCGCGTAGCGGGCGGCGTTCGCCGCGTGGTGCCGGCGGCAGTCGGCCTCCGACGGCTCGGGCACCCGCAGCTCGCGCTCGAGCAGGGCCTCGATCGCGGCCGCGGCCGCCTCGCCGACGACGCCGTCGGTGCCCGGCGCATCCTCCGGGTCGAGCAGGCCGGCCTGCTGCGCCGCCTGGCGCAGCAGCTCGGTGCAGGCGCGCTGGCGCAGCTCGGCGGGATCGGGGCACGCGCCGGGCGCGTGCAGCGCCACGCCGCCGACCCGGGCGACCGGCTCCGGCCGGTGCAGCTCGACGATCGTCATGACCGCAGCTCGCGCCGGTCGTGGCCGGCCGGGAGGTTCAACCGGCGGCTGCGCACTACCTGGTACGGCCGGAACAGGTAGGCCAGCGACGCGAAGCCGCTCCAGATGTGCACCAGCCGCGTGAACGGAAACACCAGGAACACCGTCATGCCGAGCACCATGTGCAGCTTGAACACCCAGTGCACGCCGTCGAGCAGCTCGGCCGCGCCGGCACGGAAGGTGACGATCCGCTGCGCCCACTCGGCCAGCACCAGCATCATGCTGCCGTCCAGGTGCTGTCCCGACAGCGGGACCGTCGCCAGGCCCAGCGCCAGCTGGATCCAGAACAGCCACAGCAGCAGGATGTCGCTCGGCTTCGACACCGCCCGGATCCGGGGGTCGGACAGGCGGCGGTACAGCAGCAGCGTCAGCCCCGCCAGGCCGAGCACCCCGGCGATGCCTCCGGACACCATCGCCAGCAGTTGCTTGGCGCCGGCGCCGATCAGCGGCTCGTAGACGAAATGCGGCGTGAGCATGCCGACGAAGTGGCCGAAGAACAGGAACAGCACGCCGACGTGGAACAGGTTGCTGCCCCAGCGCAGCTGTCCGGCGCGCAGGAGCTGCGACGAGTCGCTCTTCCAGGTGTACTGGTCGCGGTCGAAGCGGATCAGGCTGCCGACGAAGAACACCGCCAGGCAGAGGTACGGGTAGATCCCGAACAGGAACGCATTCATCGCAGGGCTCCCTGGCGCGACGCGGCGGCGGGCGCGCGCGCACCGTCGTGGGCGGCCCCGGCGGCAGGGGCCTGGCGGACGATCCGGATCGGCTGGGCGTCGCCGGGGCGCGCCTGCCCGCGCGTCGAGCAGCCGTCGAAGGCCGGCGGCTCGGCCCAGGCCTCGTCCAGCGGCGCCTCCGGGGCGATCTCGACGTGCCGGACGCGCTCGCCGGCGAGCTCGAGCACGGCTGCAATCACCGCGGCATAGCGGCTGCGGCGGGCCGCCAGCGCGGCGTACAGGCGATCGAGGATCCGCGCGATCTCGCCGAGGAACTCGCGCGCCACCTTCTCCGGCTGCGTCGAAGCGAACTCCAGCACCACCGGCAGGTGATCGGGCAGCTCGCCCGGCGCCAGCCGCAGCCCCGCGGCCTCGTAGGTCGCGATCAGGTCGATCATCGCCTGGCCGCGCTCGCGCGAATCGCCGTGCACGTGCTCGAACAGCAGCAGCGAGGTCGAGCGGCCGCGGTCGAAGCAATCGACGTAGGCGGCCTCGACCTCGTAGGGCTCGCCGCCGCGCAGCCCGGCGACCAGCGCCGCCAGCGCGGCGCGCGTCCCGGCGCTCAGCGAACGCTCCGATTCGAGGAAGTCGGCGAGCTGCGGCAGCAGGCCCCGCAGGCGGGCGTCCGGATAGGTGAGCAGCAGCGCGAGCGCGCGGCAGGCGGCGTGCATGGCGGCCTCCTTCACAGCGTGGCCTTGATCGGGATCGTGCGCTTCTTGCCGGCGCCGAACAGGCTCGTCGCGCTCGCCCCGTCCGAGCAGCCGTTGCCGAACGAGAACCCGCAGCCGCCGCGCACGTCGAACGCGTTCTCGGCGTACTCGCGGTGCGTCGTCGGGATCACGAAGCGGTCCTCGTAGTTCGCGATCGCCATCACCCGGTACATCCGCTCGACCTCGGCCGGGGTGAGCCCGACCTGCTCGAGCACCGCGAGGTTCTCGCGTCCCTCGACGTGGCGGTCGCGCTGGTAGGCGCGCATCGCCAGCATGCGCTCGAGCGCGCGCACCACCGGCTCGGTGTCGCCGGCGGTGAGCAGGTTCGCCAGGTAGCGGATCGGGATGCGCAGCTGCTCGACGTCGGGGATCTGCCCGTTCACGCCGATCTCGCCGGCGTTCGCAGCCGCCGAGATCGGCGACAGCGGCGGCACGTACCAGACCATGGGCAGCGTCCGGTACTCCGGGTGCAGGGGCAGCGCGACTTTCCAGTCGACCGCCATCCGGTACACCGGGCTGTTGCGCGCCGCCTCGATCCAGGCCTCGGGCACGCCGTCGGCGCGCGCCTGCGCGATCACCGCCGGATCGGCCGGGTCGAGGAACAGGTCGAGCTGCGCCTGGTACAGATCGCGGTCGTGCTCGACCCCGGCTGCAGCCTCGATCCGGTCGGCGTCGTACAGCAACACCCCGAGATAGCGGATGCGCCCGACGCAGGTCTCGGAGCAGACGGTGGGCTGGCCGGCCTCGATGCGCGGATAGCAGAAGATGCACTTCTCGGCCTTGCCGGTCTTCCAGTTGTAGTAGATCTTCTTGTACGGGCAGCCCGACACGCACATCCGCCAGCCGCGGCACTTGTCCTGGTCGATCAGCACGATGCCGTCCTCCTCGCGCTTGTAGATCGAGCCGGACGGACACGAGGCGACGCAGGCCGGATTCAGGCAGTGCTCGCACAGCCGGGGCAGGTACATCATGAAAGTGTTCTCGAACTGCCCGTAGATCTCCTTCTGGACGTCGTCGAAGTTGCGGTCCTTCGAGCGCTTCGAGAACTCGCCGCCCAGGATCTCCTCCCAGTTCGGCCCCCACTCGATCTTCTGCATGCGCTCGCCGGTGATCAGGCTGCGCGGTCGCGCCGTCGGGGCGGCCTTCATCTCCGGCGCCGACTGCAGATGGTCGTAGTCGAAGGTGAACGGCTCGTAGTAGTCGTCGATCTGGGGCAGGTCCGGGTTGGCGAAGATGCGCATCAGCAGCTTCCACTTCGCGCCCTGGCGCGGCCGGATCGAGCCGTCGGCGCGACGCACCCAGCCGCCGTTCCAGCGGTCCTGGTTCTCCCATTCCTTCGGATAGCCGATGCCGGGCTTGGTCTCGACGTTGTTGAACCAGGCGTACTCCATCCCCGGGCGGTTGGTCCAGACGTTCTTGCAGGTGACCGAGCAGGTATGGCAGCCGATGCACTTGTCCAGGTTCAGCACCATGCCGATCTGCGCGCGGACTTTCATTGCTGCGCCCCCCGGTTCGAGGTTGCGGGTTCGTCCATCCAGTCCACCCTGGCCATCTTGCGCACCACCACGAACTCGTCGCGGTTGGTGCCGATGGTGCCGTAGTAGTTGAAGCCGTAGCTGAACTGCGCGTAGCCGCCGATCATGTGCGTCGGCTTGAGCACCACCCGGGTGACCGAGTTGTGGATCCCCCCGCGCATCCCGGTGATCTCGGAGCCGGGCGTGTTGATGATCTTCTCCTGCGCGTGGTACATCATCACCATCCCGGGCTTCACGCGCTGGCTCACCACCGCGCGCGCCGCGATCGCCCCGTTCGCGTTGAACAGCTCGACCCAGTCGTTGTCGACGATGCCGGCGCTGCGCGCGTCGTCCTCCGACAGCCAGATCACCGGCCCGCCGCGGTTGAGCGTGAGCATCATCAGGTTGTCGGTGTAGGTGGAGTGGATGCCCCACTTCTGGTGCGGCGTGATGAAGTTCAGCGCGATCTCGGGGTTGCCGTTCGGCTTGCGCCCCATCACCGCGCCGACCGCCTTCAGGTCGACCGGCGGGCGGTAGGCCACCAGGGCCTCGCCGAAGTCGCGCATCCACGGATGGTCCTGGTAGAACTGCTGGCGCCCGGACAGCGTGCGCCAGGGGATCAGCTCGTGGACGTTGGTGTAGCCGGCGTTGTACGACACCTTCTCGCTCTCGAGCCCCGACCAGGTCGGCGACGAGATGATCTTGCGCGGCTGCGCCTGGATGTCGCGGAACCGGATCTTCTCGTCCTCGCGATGCAGCGCCAGGTGCGCGTGCTCGCGGCCGGTGATCCGGGACAGCGCCTCCCAGGCCTTGACCGCGACCTGGCCGTTGGTCTCCGGCGCCAGCATCATCACGGTCTCGGCGGCGTCGATGTCGGTGACGATCCGGGGCATCCCGCGGGTCGCCCCGGCCTCGGCGACGGTGCCGTTGAGCTCGGCCAGCGCGTGCACCTCGTCCTCGGTGTTCCACGCGATGCCCTTGCCGCCGTTGCCGATCCGGGCCATCAGGGGCCCCAGCGCGGTGAAGCGGCGGTAGGTGTCGGGATAGTCGCGCTCGACCACGGCGATCTGCGGCGCGGTGCGGCCCGGCTCGAGCTCGCATTCGCCGCGCTTCCAGTCGCGCACCTCGAACGGCTGCGCGAGCTCGCCCGGGGTGTCGTGCATCATCGGCGTGAGCACCACCTCGCGCTCCGCGCCGAGGTGGCCGACGCAGACCTCGCTGAACGCCTTCGCCAGCCCCTTGTAGATCTCCCAGTCGCTGCGCGCCTGCCACGCCGGGTCGACCGCGGTCGACAACGGGTGGATGAACGGATGCATGTCGCTGGTGTTCAGGTCGTTCTTCTCGTACCAGGTGGCGGTCGGCAGCACGATGTCCGAATACAGGCAGGTCGTGCTCATCCGGAAGTCGAGCGTCACCAGCAGGTCGAGCTTGCCCTCGGGCGCCCGGTCGTGCCAGCGCACCTCGTCGGGCTTGGCGTCCCCGGGGCCGAGGTCGCGCCCCTGGACGCCGTGGCTCGTGCCCAGCAGGTGGCGCAGGAAGTACTCGTGCCCCTTGCCCGAGGAGCCGAGCAGGTTCGAGCGCCAGACGAACAGGTTGCGCGGCCAGTTCGCCGGGTGGTCCGGATCCTCGCAGCTCATCTGCAGCGAGCCGTCGGACAGCGCGCCCCGCACGTAGTCCCTGGCGTCGATGCCGGCGGCCTGCGCGTCGCGCACCACCTGCAGCGGGTTGGTCTTCAGCTGCGGCGCCGAGGGCAGCCAGCCCATCCGCTCTGCGCGCACGTTGTAGTCGATCATCGAGCCGCCGTAGCGCTTGCGGTCGGCCAGCGGCGACAGGATCTCGTCGACGCCCAGCCGCTCGTAGCGCCACTGGTCGGTATGCGCATAGAAGAAGCTGGTCGAGTTCTGCTGGCGCGGAGGCCGGATCCAGTCGAGCGCGAACGCGAGCGCAGTCCAGCCGGTCTGCGGCCGCAATTTCTCCTGGCCGACGTAGTGGGCCCAGCCGCCCCCGGTCTGGCCCACGCACCCGCACAGCATCAGCATGTTGATGATGCCGCGGTAGTTCATGTCGCAGTGGTACCAGTGGTTCATCGCGGCGCCGATGATCACCATCGACCGGCCCCGGGTCTTGTCGGCGTTGTCGGCGAACTGCCGGGCCACCGCGATCGCCTGGGCGCGCGGCACGCCGGTGATCCGCTCCTGCCACGCCGGCGTGTACGGATGGTCGCTGTCGTAGTCGCCCGGGAGCGTCTCGCCCGGCAGCCCGCGGGCGATGCCGTAGTGGGCCGCCAGCAGGTCGAACACGGTGCAGGCCAGCACCTCGCGTCGCCCGCCCTCGCGCGCGAGCGCCAGCCGGGCCGCGGGCACCTGGCGATTCAGCACCGCGCCGCCCTGGTGGTTGGCGGTGAAATGCGGCGTCTCGATGCCGCCGAAGTACGGGAAGCCCACCGTCACGACCTCGTGCGCCCGCGCCGCGTCGTCGAGCAGCGAGAGCGCCAGGTCGACCTCGCGGCCATCGCTGCCCGCCCGGCTCTCCAGGTTCCACCGTCCCGCGTCGGCGCGACCCTCCTTGCCCCAGCGGAAGCCGATCGAGCCGTTCGGCACCACCACCGTCCCGTCGCGCTCGAAGGCCACCGTCTTCCAGTCCGGGTGGTTGTCCTGGTCGAGCGCGCCGTCGAAGTCGCTGGCGCGCAGGTAGCGATCGGGGACGAGCACCGTCGTGCCGTCCTCCAGCGTGGTCTCGCGCAGCTCGACCAGCATCGGCAGGTCGGTGTAGCGCCGCGCGTAGTCGTCGAAGTACGCCGAGCGGCGGTCGAAATAGAACTCCTTCAGGATCACGTGGCCCATCGCCATCGCGAGCGCCGCGTCGGTGCCCTGCTTCGGGTGCAGCCACAGGTCGGCCAGCTTCGACACCTCGGCGTAGTCGGGCGTGACCGCCACCACCTTCGCGCCCTTGTACCGGACCTCGGTGAAGAAGTGGGCATCGGGCGTGCGCGTCTGCGGCACGTTCGACCCCCAGGCGATCAGGAAGGTCGAGTTGTACCAGTCGGCGGATTCGGGAACGTCGGTCTGCTCGCCCCAGGTCTGCGGGCTCGACGGCGGCAGGTCGCAGTACCAGTCGTAGAAGCTCATGCACACGCCGCCGATCAGCGACAGGTAGCGCGAGCCGGCGGCGTACGACACCATCGACATCGCCGGGATCGGCGAGAAGCCGATGACCCGGTCGGGCCCGTGGCGCTTGATCGTGTAGACGTTGGCCGCGGCGATCAGCTCGTTGACCTCGTCCCAGTCGGCGCGCACGAACCCGCCCAGCCCGCGCTGCTGCTGGTAGTCGCGCCGGAGCGCTTCGTTCTCGACGATCGTCGCCCAGGCATCGACCGGCGACGCGGCCGCGGCGCGCGCGGCACGCCATGCCTTCATCAGGCGGCCCCGCACCATCGGGTACTTGACGCGATTGGCGCTGTACAGGTACCAGCTGTAGCTCGCGCCCCGGGCACAGCCGCGCGGCTCGTGGTTGGGCAGGTCGGGCCGGGTGCGCGGATAGTCGGTCTGCTGCGTCTCCCAGGTGACGATCCCGCCCTTCACGTAGATCTTCCACGAGCACGACCCGGTGCAGTTCGTGCCGTGCGTCGAGCGCACGATCTTGTCGTGCTGCCAGCGATGGCGGTAGGCGTCCTCCCAGGTCCGGTCCTCGCCGGTGGTCACGCCGTGGCCGTCCGAGAAAGACTCCCTGGGCTGACTGAAGAAGGTCAGGCGATCGAGGAAATGGCTCATCGGGGACTCCCGGGTTCGCGCGTCGGCCGTGCGCTCAGCACGGCATCTCCGCGTTCCTGCGCGCGTAGTACCACCACGTCAGGACGATGCACAGGCCGTAGAACACGGCGAAGATCCACAGCGCGGCCTCGGGACCGCCGGTGATCGCGATCGAGCTGCCGTAGCTCTTGGGGATGAAGAAGCCGCCGTAGGCGCCCAGCGCGCCGGCGAAGCCCAGGGCCGCGGCGCCCTCCGTGTTGCCCTCGCGGACCGCCCGGGCGCGCTCGTCCTCGTCGTCGCGGCGCAGCTCGCCCAGCTTCTGGTTCAGGAAGATCACCGGGATCATCCGGAACGTGGAGCCGTTGCCGATCCCGGTGGTCAGGAACAACAGCAGGAACATCAGGAAGAAGCCGGCGAAGCTGCCGTCGGCCGGTCCGAACGGCAGCGCGAAGGCGCCCGCGCCCTTGGGCAGGAACCAGAGCACCCCCAGCACCGCCAGCCCCATCACCAGGAAGTTCCAGAGCGTGACGCGGGCGCCGCCGAGCTGGTCGGAGAGCCAGCCGCCGACGGGCCGGATCAGCGCGCCCACCAGCGGGCCGAGCCATGCGTAGGCGAGCGGATTGACGTTCGGGAACTGGCTGCGGATCAGCAGCGGGAATCCGGCGGCGAAGCCGATGAACGAGCCGAAGGTGCCGAGGTAGAGCACGCACATCACCCAGTTGTGCTTGCGCCGGAAGATCGCCGCCTGCGCCGCGAACGACGCCTTCGCGTCGGCGATGTCGTTCATGAAGAACCAGGCCGCGAACGCCGCCACCGCGATCCACGGCACCCAGATGAACGCCGCGTTCTGCGTCCAGACGTGGACGTGATCGCCCTCCTTGTTGACGATGGACTGCGGATCGCCCCCGAAGATGCCGAGGATGCCCACCGAAACGACCAGCGGCGTCAGGAACTGGACCACCGAGACGCCGAGGTTGCCCAGCCCGGCGTTGACGCCGAGCGCCGATCCCTTGCGCTCCTTCGGGAAGAAGAAGCTGATGTTGGCCATGCTCGAGCTGAAATTGCCGCCGCCGAGCCCGCACAGCAGCGCCAGGACCAGCATCGTCGGATAGCTGGTCGTCGGGTCCTGCACCGCGATGCCGATGCCGATCGCGGGGATCAGCAGCGACGCGGTCGAGATCGCCGTCCAGCGCCGGCCGCCGACGAGCGGGATCATGAACGAGTAGAAGATCCGCAGCGTCGCCCCGGAAAGCGCGGGAGCCGCCGCCAGCCAGAAGAGCTGGTTGGTCGAGTACCGGAACCCGAGCGCCGGAAGGCTCACCGCGACCACGCTCCACAGCTGCCAGATCGCGAAGGCCAGGAACAGCGCCGGCACCGAGATCCACAGGTTGAGCTTGGCGATCGCCTCGCCTTCACGTGCCCAGAACGCCTTGTCCTCGGGCGTCCAGACGTGCAGGACCCTGCCCGACCGGCCGCTCCCCGCGTTCGCCGCGCCCGTGTTCGCCGCGCCCGTTTCCATCGCGCAACCTCCTCGCGGCGCCGTCAGGCGCGCGTCGCACCGGCCGCGGCATGCGGCCCCATGACCTCGGTGCGCCGCACCTCGGTGAAGTACATCCAGATCAGCGAGACCCAGACCACGCCGTACATCAGCATGAACGCGCTGGAGCGGATCCCGGTCAGGTCGAGCAGCGCGCCGAACATGATCGGCAGCACGAAGCCGCCGAGGCCTCCGGCGAGCCCGACGATGCCCGAGATCGCGCCGATGTTCTGCGGATACTCGTCGCTGATGTACTTGAACACGCTCGCCTTGCCGAACGCCCACGCGATCCCGAGGACGAACATCAGGATCGTGAACGCGTAGACGTTCAGGCCGATCGTGAAGCTGCGCGTTCCGTCGACGGTGCCCACCGTGAACTCGGTCTGCGGATAGCTGAGCAGGAACAGGCAGATCCAGCTCACCCAGAGCACCCACCAGGTCACGCTGTGCGCGCCGTAGCGGTCGGACAGCCAGCCGCCGACCGCGCGCAGCACGCCCCCGGGCAGCGAGAAGCAGGCCGCGAGCAGCGCCGCGACGCGGATGTCGAGCCCGTACTCGCCGACGTAGTACTGCACCATCCAGAGGCTCAGCGCGACGTAGCCGCCGAACACGATGCTGTAGTACTGGCAGTACTTGAGCACGCGCGGATCCTTCAGCGCCCGGAGCTGCTCGACGAAGCCGACCCGGGCCGACACCCGGTGCGCCGGATCGTCGTGGGAGAACAGCCAGAACAGGACCAGCGTGCCCAGCATGATCGCCGCGTAGACCTGCGGCACGATCGTCCAGCCGAACGCGACCACCAGCGCCGGCGCGACGAACTTGTTCACCGCGGCGCCCGAGTTCCCGGCGCCGTAGACGCCCATCGCGAAGCCCTGCCGCTCGCGGGGGAACCAGCGCGCGACGTAGGGCGTGCCGACCGAGAACGAGCCGCCGGCCAGCCCGACGAACAGGCCGATCACGATGAAGTGCCAGAACTCGGTGGCATAGGCCATCAGCCAGATTGCGGGCACCGTGAGCGCCATCAGCACCGTCATCACGATGCGTCCGCCGTAGCGGTCGGTCCAGATGCCCAGCGGCACCCGCACCAGCGATCCGGTGAGCACCGGCGTCGCGGTCAGCAGGCCGAACTCGGTGGCGTTGAGGTTCAGCGCCTTGCGGATCGGTATCCCGATCACGCCGAACATCATCCAGACCATGAAGCAGACGGTGAACGCCAGGGTGCTGGCGATCAGCACCGACAGTGCCTGCCGCGCGTGCCGCCCCTCGAAGGATCGGGTACTCATGATCGACTCTCCATGCGGCCACTGTAGGCGGCGCTGCGCATGGCGAACATCCTCCGGCAAGGCGCCGGCGCCGGATCCGGAAGAACGAGGCGTCGCCGCCCGTCATCGTTCGAAAGGAGTAGTCCCCGGCTTCGCGCCGGGGCGGCCGCCCGCGGCGGCTCAGGCGGCGCCGCGACCCGTGAGGTAGACGGCGGCCTGGACCCGCGAGCTCAGCCCCAGCTTGCGCAGGATGTGCTGGACGTGGATCTTCACCGTGGTCTCGGCGATGTCGAGCTCGCGCGCGATCGCCTTGTTGCTGGCGCCGCGCGCGATGTGGCCGAGGATCTCGCGCTCGCGCGGCGACAGCAGCGCGAGCGGGTCCGCCGGCGCCGGCGGCGCGTCGCCGCCGATCGAGCGCAGCGCCTGGACCAGCTTGCCGGTCATCTCGGGGCTGACCACCGATTCGCCGCGCATGGTCCGGCGGATCGCCTGCGCCAGCAGGTCGCCGTCGACCGTCTTCAGGATGTAGCCCTGGGCCCCCGCGCGCAGGGACGCGGACAGGTCGGCCTCGTCCTCGCTGACCGTCAGCATCAGGATGCGCGCCGCCGGCGCCGCCTCCTTCAGGCCGGCCAGCGCGGCGATGCCGGTCACCCCCGGCAGGTGGTTGTCGAGCAGGATCACGTCGGGCTGCAGCGCCCGCGCCCGGCGCGTCGCCTCGCCGGCATCGGCGGCCTCGCCGACCACGACCAGATCGGCCTCGGTCGCCAGCAGCGCCACCAGGCCGCGCCGGAACAGCGTGTGATCGTCGACCACGAGCAGCCGGATCCCGGCGCTCATGCGGAAGCCTCCGCGGCCCGCGCCGCGATCCGTCCCTGCGCCTGCGCCGGCAGCGTCAGCACCATGCGGGTACCCGCGCCCGGCGCCGAGTCCACCGACACCTGGGCGCCGATGCGCTGCGCGCGCTCGCGCATGATGCGCAGCCCGACCCGGGTCTCGTCGGCCGAGACCGCTGCCGCGTCGTAGCCGCGCCCGTCGTCGCGCACCTCGAACCGCCAGGCCGGCGTCTGCTGGACCTCGAGCCACACCTGCCGGGCCAGCGCGTGCTTGCGCACGTTCGAGAGCGCCTCCTGGACGATGTGCAGCACCTGGACCTGCACCGCCGGATCGAGCGGCAGGCCGTGCCCCTCGATCGCCAGGTGCGTGCGCAGGCCGGTCTGGTGCTCGAACTTCGACAGCGTCGCGCGCAGGGCCGGCTCGATGTCCTCGTCGCGCGTGCGCGTCCGGAAGTGGACCAGCAGCTCGCGGACGTCGGCGTAGCTCTCCCGGACGCCGGCATCGAGCTCGCCGATGACGCGCTCCAGCGCCTGCGGGTCGCCGCGCCCCACCGCATCCCGCAGCAGCCGCACCTGGATCTTCAGGAACGCGAGCGACTGCGCGATCGAGTCGTGGAGCTCCTGCGCCAGCAGCCCGCGCTCCTGGGACACCGCCGCCTCGACGTCGAGCGCGGCCGCCCGGAGCCCCTCCATCGCGGTGGCGAGATGGCTGGCCAGCGCCTCGAGCAGCGCCCGGTCGTCGTCGCCGACCGAAGCCTCGCCGTAGTAGAAGAGATCGATCTCGCCGAGCACGCGCTGGTGCAGGACGACCGGCACCGAGACCAGGGTCCGGTAGCCCGCCTCGAGGCAGGAATCGAAGCGCATCCCCGGATCCGGCCGGATCGGCAGCACGCGCACGCCCGAATGCGGGTCGAGCCGCCCGCACAGACAGGTCCCGGCGTGCACGCACTGCTCCTTGCGGGACATCGACTCGGGCAGGTTGTCGCCGGCCAGCATCAGGTAGCGCCGGTTGGCCTCGTCGGACCAGCGCAGCACCGCCGCGTCGGCGCGCGCGATCTCGCGCACCTCGCGCACGAACCCCTGCGCGAGCTCGTCGAGCGATCCGGCGGCCGCGGCCAGCGCGCTCGCGTCGTAGAGCGCCTGGAGACGTCGCTGCTTCTGCTCCAGGCCGGCGGTCTTCTCGCGCACCTTGCCCTCGAGGCCCTGGTAGAGCGCCTGGAGGTTCGCCGTCATCCGGTTGAACGCGCTGGCGAGCTGGCCGAACTCGTCCTTCGAGTCGACCGCCACGCGCACGTCCAGCTCGCCCTTCTCGACCCGCGCCAGTCCGCGCTGGAGCTGCGCCACCGGATCGACCACGAAGATGTACCCGGCGTAGAGCAGCCCCACCGCGCCGCCGACCGCCAGCGCCAGCATCGCGAACTGGACCGCGTTCAGGACCGCGGTCGAACGCGAGAGCTGCGCCTCGATCGCGGCGACGAAGGCATCGATCGACGCGACGAAGGCGTCGATCCGCTCCAGCGGCAGCGGCGCCGGATCGCCGGCCCAGGCCGGGCGCAGCGCCGCCCACTGCTCGCGCACCTCGGCGAAGCGGGCACGGGTCGCATCGTTCCACGGAACGAACAGCGGCCGCCCCGGTTCGCCCGCGCTCAGCGTGTCGAGGGTCTGCGCGAAGGCCGCGACGCGCCGCCCGACCTCGTCGGCCGACCCGCGGCCGGTCTCGAGCGCCAGCCGGTAGGCCTGCATCCGCATGCGCCCGGCCTCGTTCACCGCGGCGGCGCCGCCTTCCAGGTGCCAGGTCATCCAGAGGGTCAGCCCGATCGCCGCCAGCGCGACGACGAGCAGCGAGAAGCCGATCACCACCAGCTTGGCGGCCAGGGTCCAGGGAGCGGTACGCATGGCGGCACTGTACCCCCGGGGCGGCACTCGAGCCACCGGAGCAGCGCTTGAGCCAGATCATGGCCGCGCGAAGCTGGTTCGGCCATAAACGCGATCTGGCGGGTTGCCGGCCGGCCGCGCGGAGATTTCGTATCGCGGTGGCCGCCGGATCCATGCGCAACGACGGGTCGCGAGCGAAGCGCCGGCGCGGCGGGCATGCCCGGAGCGCGGCGCGCGTCGGCGACTTTCCTGCGGCGGCGACGATTTGTGACGCTTCGGGCGGCACGCTACGATGACGCCCGGCTCGCGCCGCCAGGATTCCGAATTGACAGGGAGAAATCGATGAAGGCCACGTTCCGATGGGATGACCCGCTGCTGCTCGACGCGCAGCTGAGCGAGGAGGAGCGCATGGTGCGCGAAGCCGCCATGGCCTACTGCCAGGACAAGCTCGCGCCGCGCGTGCTCGAGGCCTTCCGCCACGAGAAGACCGACGCCTCGATCTTCCGCGAGATGGGCGCCCTCGGCCTGCTGGGGCCGACGATCCCCGCCGAGTACGGCGGCCCCGGCCTGAACTACGTCGCCTACGGGCTGATCGCGCGCGAGGTCGAGCGCGTCGACTCGGGCTACCGGTCGATGATGAGCGTGCAGAGCTCGCTGGTCATGGTCCCGATCCACGCGTTCGGCACCGAGGCCCAGAAGCGCCGCTACCTGCCGAAGCTCGCCACCGGCGAGTGGATCGGCTGCTTCGGCCTCACCGAGCCCAACCACGGCTCCGACCCGGGTTCGATGGAGACCCGCGCCAAGCGCGTCGACGGCGGCTACCAGCTGACCGGCAGCAAGATGTGGATCTCGAACTCGCCGATCGCCGACGTGTTCGTCGTCTGGGCCAAGTGCATGGGCGGCGACCACGATGGCCGCATCAAGGGCTTCATCCTCGACAAGGGGATGCAGGGACTGTCGGCGCCGCCGATCCACGGCAAGGTCGGCCTGCGCGCCTCGATCACCGGCGAGATCGTGATGGACCGGGTCTTCGCGAGCGACGAGCAACTGATGCCGGGCGTCGAGGGCCTGAAAGGCCCGTTCACCTGCCTGAACAGCGCCCGCTACGGCATTGCCTGGGGCGCGCTCGGCGCGGCCGAGGACTGCTGGCACCGCGCGCGCCAGTACGTGCTCGACCGCAAGCAGTTCGGCCGGCCGCTCGCGGCCAACCAGCTGATCCAGAAGAAGCTGGCCGACATGCAGACCGAGATCACGCTCGGCCTGCAAGGCTGCCTGCGGCTCGGGCGCATGAAGGACGAGGGCACCGCGGCGGTCGAGATCACCTCGATCATGAAGCGCAACTCCTGCGGCAAGTCGCTCGAGATCGCGCGGACCGCTCGCGACATGATGGGCGGCAACGGCATCTCCGACGAGTTCGGGGTGGCGCGCCACCTGGTCAACCTCGAGGTGGTCAACACCTACGAAGGCACCCACGACATCCACGCGCTGATCCTCGGGCGCGCGCAGACGGGCATCCAGGCGTTCTCCTGATCGGGTGTGCGGCGGGCTGCATCGGGCGGCAGCCGATCGATTCGGCTGCGTGCGCCGCGCGGATTGGCCCGGGTGGGGCCCAAGCGGCCAGAGGCCGCGCAGCGCAAGGGCGTCGGGGCGCGCCGTCCTTCGGAAACGCTTGGTCGCTCGCGCGGAGCCCGGACCGTCGGCCCCGACTCGGTCGCTGCGCTCCCTCAGACA
>JBDHRX010000043.1:0-22169 GCA_039807785.1 Burkholderiaceae bacterium | reverse complement strand
CGGTCGAGGTCGGCGGCCAGCGGCCGCGCGCCCAGCGCGCGCAGCGTTTCGCGCTGCGCCGGCCTGCGGCTCACCGCGACCACGCGCAGCGCCTCGCGCAGGCGCGGCGCGAGCTGGCGCACCAGGCGCAGCCCGACGTCGCCGCAGCCGACGATCAGCAGTGCCGGACGACGGAAGCGTCGGGGCAGGGCGCGCCGGCGGGGGCCCGGGACGCGACCGGAACAGGAACCGGAAGAGGGACCGGAAGAGGGACCGGAAGACGGACCGGAACGAGGACCGGCAGGGAGGCGTGCAGGGAAGCGGAGTTTCATCGGCGTGCGGGGTGCCCATCCGGGAGGATGCGCAGCAGTGGCATCCGGGATGCGTGCGGACCCGCGGGCCATAATAGCGGCTTTGCGCGATCGCCTTCCCCGGCCAGCCATGAGCTTCAAGGTCACCGTCACGCCCAGCGGCAAGCAGTTCGAGGTCGAAGCCGGCGAGTTCATCCTGGACGCTGCGCTGCGACAGGGGGTCGTGCTGCCGTACGGGTGTCGCAACGGCGCCTGCGGATCGTGCAAGGCGCGCATCGTCGAGGGCCGGGTCGAGCAGGGACCGCACGCCGAGAAGGCGCTCGCCGGCGACGAGGCGGCGCGCGGGTTCGCGCTGCTGTGCTGCGCCAGCGCGCGTTCGGACCTCGCCGTCGAAGGCCGTGTCGTCGCGGCCGCCGGCGACGTGCCGGTCCGCAAGATGCCTTGCCGGGTGGCGGCGATCGATTTTCCGGCGCCCGACGTGGCGGTGCTCAGGCTGCAGTTGCCCGCCAACGAGCGCCTGCAGTACCTGGCCGGGCAGTACCTCGAGCTCCTGCTGAAGGACGGCACGCGCCGCAGCTACTCGATGGCCGGCGCGCCGCAGCAGGCCGACCAGATCGAGCTGCACGTGCGGCACATGCCGGGCGGCCGCTTCACCGACGCGCTGTTCGGCGCGACGCAGCCGGCGGTCAAGGTGCGCGACATCCTGCGCTTCGAAGGGCCGATGGGCACCTTCTTCCTGCGCGAGGACAGCGACCTGCCGGTCGTGCTGCTCGCCAGCGGCACCGGGTTCGCGCCGATCAAGGCCATCGTCGAGCAGGCGCACGCCCGCGGCATCGCGCGGCCGATGACGCTCTACTGGGGCGGCCGGCGTCCGGGCGACCTGTACCTGCATGCGCTCGCCGAGCGCTGGGCCAGCGAGATCGAGGGCTTCCGCTACGTCCCGGTGGTTTCCGATGCCTTGCCCGAGGACGGCTGGCGCGGCCGCACCGGCTTCGTGCACCGGGCGGTGATGGCCGACTTTCCCGATCTCTCGGGCCACCAGGTCTATGCCTGTGGCGCGCCGGTGGTGGTCGACGCGGCCCGGCGCGACTTCACCTCGGCCTGCGGCCTGCCCGAGACGGCGTTCTTCGCCGATTCGTTCACCTCGGCGGCCGATCTCGCCGGGACCTCCCCCGGCGCTTCGCCTGGCACCGCGTCCGGCACCGCGTCCGGCGGTTCCTCCGGCGGCTCATCCGGCGGCTCGGCGCGCCCTGCCGCAGGCACGATCGGAGGGTGAGCCGGCCCCGGCTTCAGGCCTGCTCGCCCAGATAGGCGGCGCGCACGCGTGGATCGTCGAGCATCGCACGCGCATCGCCGGACATCGTCACCAGGCCCGAGTCCATCACGTAGGCGCGCGACGCCGATTCGAGCGCGAGCCGCGCGTTCTGCTCGACCAGCAGGATCGTCGTGCCCTGGGCGGCCACGCTGCGGACCACCTCGAAGACGCGCTCGACCATCAGCGGCGACAGGCCCATCGACGGCTCGTCGAGCAGCAGCAGCCTCGGGGCGCTCATCAGCGCGCGCGCCATCGCCAGCATCTGCTGCTCGCCGCCCGACATCGTGCCGGCGAGCTGGTGGGCGCGCTCGGCCAGTCGCGGGAAAGTCTCGAACATCCGCTCGATGTCGCGGCGGATGCCGGCCGCGTCACGGCGCACGTGCGCGCCCATCCGCAGGTTCTCGAGGATCGACATCCGCGCGAACACGCCGCGGCCTTCCGGCACCATCGCCAGCCCCTGCGTCACCAGCCGGTGGGCCGGAACCTCGCCGATCGAGCGGCCGAGATAGCGCACGTCGCCGGCCGACCAGGGCTGGGTGCGCGTGATCGCCTTCAGCGTCGTGGTCTTGCCGGCGCCGTTGGCGCCGATCAGCGCCACCAGCTCGCCCTCGCGGACCTCGAGGTCGACGCCCTTGACCGCCTGGATGCCCCCGTAGGCGACCTGCAGGCCGGAGACGACGAGGAGCGGCGCGGTCATTGTCTCGGGCCGGCCCGGTCAGTGGACGGCGCCGGTGCCGAGGTACGCGGTGATCACGGCCGGGTCGCGCTGCACCTGCGCGGGCGTGCCCTGGGCGATCACCTTGCCGTAGTCGAGCACCGTCATGCGGTCGCACAGCCCCATCACCAGCTTCACGTCGTGCTCGATCAGCAGGATCGTGCGCCCGTCGCCGCGGATGTGCGCGAGCAGGTCGCGCAGCGTGAGCTTCTCGGTCGCGTTCATGCCCGCCGCGGGTTCGTCGAGGGCGAGCAGCTTCGGGTCGGTAGCCAGCGCGCGCGCGATCTCGAGCCGGCGCTGGTCGCCATAGGACAGCGTGCGCGCCTGGAAGTCGGCGTAGCGCGCGATGCCGACGTATTCGAGCAGCTCGATCGCGCGCCGCCGGATCCCGGCTTCCTCGTCGCGCTGGGTCGCGGTCCGGAACACCGCGCCGAACACGCCGGCGCGGGTGCGCACGTGGCGGCCGACCATCACGTTCTCGAGCGCCGTCATCTCGCCGAACAGGCGGATGTTCTGGAAGGTGCGCGCGATCCCGGCCGCGGCGACCCGGTGCACCGCGCTCGGCTCGTAGGGAGCGCCGTCGAGCATGAAATGGCCGGCGTCGGGCGTGTACAGCCCGGTGATGACGTTGAAGAAGGTCGTCTTGCCGGCGCCGTTGGGGCCGATCAGGCCGTAGATCTCGCCGGGCCGGATCTCCAGGCCGACCCCGGAAAGCGCCTGCAGCCCGCCGAAGTGCTTGTCGACGCCGGAGACCGAGAGCAGCGCGGACGGCGCCGCGTCGGCCCCTGCCTCGCTCCTTGCTTCGTTCCTTGCTCCGGTCATCGCTCCGGTCATCGCTTCCGCCATCGGGTTCAGCCCTCGCCGGCCGGGGACTGGCGGCCGGCCGGCGCGGGGGCGGCCGGACCGCGCCGGGTCGGGTTGATGCCGTGCTTCGGCGCCGGCCAGAGCCCGGTGGGCCGGTAGAGCATGATGAGCACCATCGACATCCCGAACAGCAGCATCCGCAGCGCCTCGGGGGCGATCAGCTCGGCGTCGAACAGCGCCAGCTGCACCGGCCGCGCGATCTCGCGCAGGGTCTCCGGGATCGCGTAGAGCAGGACCGCGCCGAGCACGACGCCGGGGACGTGCCCCATCCCGCCGAGCACGACCATCGCCACGATGACGATCGATTCCATCAGGATGAAGCTCTCGGGCGAGACGAAGCCCTGGAACGACGCGAACATCGCGCCGGAGACGCCGCCGAACGACGCGCCCATCGCGAACGCGAGCAGCTTGACGTTGCGGGTGTTGATCCCCATCGCCTTGGCGGCGACCTCGTCCTCACGGATCGCCATCCAGGCGCGGCCGACGCGGGAGTCCTGCAGCCGGATCGAGACCAGGATCACCGCGATCGTGAGCGCCAGGAACAGGTAGTAGTAGAGCGTCACCGACGGCAGCCGCAGGCCGCCGATCTCGAGCGCCTGCGAGAAGTCGAGCGCGCCGATGTGCACCGGGTCGATGTTGGTGATGCCCTGCGGCCCGTTGGTGATGTTCAGCGGCGCATTGAGGTTGTTCAGGAAGATGCGGATGATCTCGCCGAAGCCCAGCGTCACGATCGCCAGGTAGTCGCCGCGCAGCCGCAGCACCGGCGCGCCGAGCAGCACCCCGAAGAATGCCGCGAGCAGCGCTCCCAGCGGCACCACCAGCCAGATCGAGTTGTGCAGTCCGTCGGGAAACAGCGCGGCGATCCACGCGAAGTTCTCCATCAGGTGCGGCGACGCGAGCAGCGCGTACATGTACGCGCCCACCGCGTAGAACGCGACGTAGCCGAGGTCGAGCAGCCCGGCATAGCCGACGACGATGTTCAGGCCCAGCGCGAGCATCACGTAGAGCAGCGCGAAGTCGGCCATCCGGACCCACCGGTTGCCGCCCATCCCTAGCACCAGCGGCAGCGCCGCCAGCGCCAGCGCGACCGCCACGGTCGCCGCGAGCGCGGCCTTCGGCCGGTCGCGCAGCGCGGGGAAGAAGGTGGCGATCATGCGTCGGCGCCGCGCGGCCTCAGGCCCGGTCGGCCACGCGCTCGCCCATGATGCCGGAGGGCCGCAGCAGCAGCACCAGGATCAGGACCGCGAAGGCGAAGATGTCCTGGTAGTGGCTTCCGAGGAAGCCGCCGGTCAGGTCGCCGATGTAGCCGGCGCCCAGGCTCTCGATGATCCCGAGCAGCAGCCCGCCCAGCATCGCGCCGGCGATGTTGCCGATGCCCCCGAGCACGGCTGCCGTGAAGGCCTTCAGCCCGGGGATGAAGCCCATCGAGAAGTGGGCGATGTTGTAGTTCAGCGCCACCAGCACGCCGGCGACCGCCGCGAGCGCGGCGCCGATCGCGAAGGTGGCCGCGATCACCCGGTTGGCGTCGACGCCCATCAGGCCCGCGATCCGCGGGTTCTCGGCGGTGGCGCGCATCGCCCGCCCGAGTCGCGTGCCGTTCACCAGCAGCAGCAGGGACGCCATCATCGTCGCCGCGACCACCAGGATCAGGATCTGCTTGGGCGCGAGGATCGCGCCGAAGATCGGCACCGGCTCGGTCGGAAGCAGGTCGGGGAAGACGATCGGGTTGGGCTTCCAGATCATCATCGCCACCGTCTGCAGCACGATCGAGATGCCGATCGCGGTGATCAGCGGGGCGAGGCGGGGGGCGTTGCGCAGCGGCCGGTACGCGACGCGCTCGATCGTCACCGACAGCAGCACGCATACCGGGATCGCCGCCAGCACGACGATCAGCAGCACCAGCGGCCCGGGGACGCCGGCGCCCAGCAGCAGCGGGACCAGCCAGGCCGCCACCATCGCGCCCATCATCAGCACCTCGCCGTGGGCGAAGTTGATCAGCTGGAGGATGCCGTAGACCATCGTATAGCCCAGCGCGATCAGCGCGTAGACCGAGCCGAGGACGAGGCCGTTCAGGATCTGCTGAAGCAGGATGTCGAGATCGATCAAGCCGGGTCCTTCCGCGAACGACGGGGGCGGGGCGCGACCGCGCTGCCAGCGCGAAACCGCGCGAATATAAGCGAATTGGGCGCCGCGCGATGCCGATCGTCGCACGGGCGAGGGTATTCCCCGGGAAAAAAAGTGCCCCGGGGAACCGGGGCAAACCAGCCAGGGAGGAAAAAATCGTTGCGGGGCTGGAGAGAGGAGGCCTGTCGCGGGGCGCGACGGCACCCCGCGATGTCAATGTAGCGGGGGGCCCGCCGGAGGGCGCTGCGGCGGCGATCGGCGGCCCGGCCCGGCGGATGGACGGAGCGCCGCGGAGATCGGCGTCTCCGGGGGACGGCGCGGGCGGCCGCGCCGGTCGGCCCCGCCCGGCGTCACTTGTTCGACAGGATCCACTTGACGAGGGCTGCCGCCTCCTCGGCCGAGACCTGGGGGTTGGCCGGCATCGGGATCTGGCCCCAGACGCCCGAGCCGCCCTCGCGGACTTTCGCGGTCAGCTTGTCGACCGCGTTGCGATCGCTGGCGTACTTGGCGGCGATGGCCTTGTAGGCCGGCCCGATCAGCTTGCGGTCCGGGGCATGGCAGGCCACGCAGTTCTTGGCCTTGGCCAGCTCGGCGCTGGCCTGGGCGGCGCCCGCGGCGCCGGCGAGGAGGAGGGCGGCGGCGGTCAGGCTGACGATTCGCTTCATGGAGACTCCGCTCGGGTGGAAAAAGGTTCGGTCGAAGGGGCCGGCCGGCGCGCCGCGCGGCCGGGTGCATGCGCCGTCAACGCATCGGCGCGGCCGCCGTTGACACCGCCGCGGCCGCCGTCCGGCCGCCGGCTCCGGACGCCGGGTGCCGCGCTGCGGCACATTGGGGCTTCCGACCGCAACCGTCGCGTCTCATGCCGTTCGTCTGGGTTGGCGCCGCATTGATCGTCCTGAAATGGCTGGAGCTGGGCCCGCTCGCGCAATGGTCGTGGTGGTGGGTCCTGCTCCCGCTGGCGCTCGCCTTCGCATGGTTCGAGCTGATCGAGCCGCTGTTCGGGTTCGACCGCCGCAAGCAGGTCGAGGACAACTACGCGAAGCTGCGCCAGCAGCGGGTCGAGGCCCGGTTCCCCGGCCCGGGCAAGCGCGGCGCCTCGAAGCCCTGAGCCACGGCCCGCCCGGCGCGGGCCGGTTCAGAAGTCGTCGAGCACCGCTCCGCGGCTGGCGCTCGAGGCGAGCTTGTAGAACTTGGCCAGCACTCCGCGCGTGTAGCGCGGCGCCGGCGCCTGCCAGGCCGCCTTGCGTCGCGCCAGCTCGGCATCGTCCACGTTCAGTTGCAGCAGCAGCCGGCGCGCGTCGATGGTGATCGAATCGCCTTCGCGGACCAGCCCGATCGGGCCGCCGGCGGCGGCCTCCGGGGCGACGTGGCCGACGACCATCCCCCAGGTGCCGCCCGAGAAGCGCCCGTCGGTGACCAGCCCGACCGATTCGCCCAGCCCGGCCCCGATGATCGCCGAGGTGGGCGCGAGCATCTCGGGCATGCCGGGCGCGCCGCGCGGCCCGAGGTAGCGCAGCACCATCACGTCGCCGGCGACGATCCGGCCCTCGAGGATCGCCGCCAGCGCGCTCTGCTCGTCGTCGAACACGCGCGCCGGGCCCGTGATGACCGGGTTCTTCAGGCCGGTGATCTTGGCGACGCTGCCCTCGGGCGAGAGGTTGCCCTTGAGGATCGCGAGGTGGCCCTCGTCGTAGAGCGCCTTGTCGACCGGGAAGATCACGTCCTGGTCGGCGCGCGGCGCGTCGGGCACGTCCTTCAGTTCTTCGGCGAGCGTACGCCCGGTGATCGTGACGCAGTCGCCGTGGATCAGGCCGGCCTTCAGCAGGATCTTGAGCACCTGGGGAATGCCGCCGGCACGGTGCAGATCGGTGGCGAGGTACTTGCCCGAGGGCTTGAGGTCGCAGATCACCGGCACGCGCTTGCGCACCCGCTCGAAGTCGTCGATCGACCACTCGACGCCGGCCGCGTGCGCGATCGCCAGGTAGTGCAGCACCGCGTTGGTCGAGCCGCCGACGGCCATGATCAGCGCCACGGCGTTCTCGATCGATTTCCGCGTCACGATGTCGCGCGGCTTCAGGTTGTCGCGCACCGCGCGCGCCAGCACGCGCGCCGACTCGACGGTCGACTCGACCTTCTCGGGATCGGGGTTGGCCATCGTGGAGGACCCGAGCAGGCTCATGCCGAGCGCCTCGAACGACGACGACATGGTGTTGGCGGTGTACATCCCGCCACAGGAGCCGGTGCCGGGGATCGCGTTCTCCTCGATGCCGCAGAAGTCCTCCTCGGTCATCCGGCCGTGCGAGAACTCGCCCACCGCCTCGAACACGGAGACGATGTTCAGGTCCTGGCCCTTCCAGCGCCCCGCCTTGATCGTCCCGCCGTAGACGTAGATCGCCGGCACGTTGGCGCGCAGCATGCCCATCATCCCGCCGGGCATGTTCTTGTCGCAGCCGCCGATCACCAGGACGCCGTCCATCCACTGGCCCTGCACCGAGGTCTCGACGCAGTCCGAGATCACCTCGCGCGAGACCAGCGAATACTTCATGCCCTCGGTGCCCATCGCCATCCCGTCGGAGATGGTGGGGGTCCCGAACAGTTGCGCGTTGGCGCCCGCGGCCTGGAGCGCGGCGACCGCGGCATCGGCCAGTCCCTGCAGGCCCGAGTTGCACGGCGTGATCGTGCTGTGGCCGTTGGCCACGCCGATCATCGGGTTGGCGAAGTCGCTGCGCCGGTACCCCATGGCGTAGTACATCGAGCGATTCGGGGCGCGGGCAACCCCTTCGGTGATGTTGCGGCTGCGGCGGTTGGCGGTCATGGCGGGGGCGGCGCGCCCGGTGGGCGCCCCGGGGTGGCGGGGAGGGCCCGAGTGTAGCAAACGGGTCGCCGCCTCCCGGGACGCCGCCCGGCCGGTCCGGGGCCGGCGTCCGATGCCCTCGAAGGCGACGCGAGTACTTGTGCCGCCGCCGGAATCGAGGTAATCTTAACGAGAACGATTACTATTGGTTTTCATGCCCCGAGCGGGCCCCGGCACGGCCGGGCCGGCGGGGCACCCGGGTGAGCCGAATCCGCCATGATCGTCTGCATCTGCCGCGCCGTTTCCGATCGCCAGATCCGCGCCGTCGTCAGCGACGGCGCCCGCTCGATGGCCGAGGTCCGGGCGGAACTCGGCGCCGGGGAATGCTGCGGCAAGTGCTCGCGCCAGGTGCGCGAACTGATCGACCAGCACGCGGTGGCCCGTTCCTGCTGCGCCGGCGAGGCGGCCTGCGCCTGCGCCTGAGGCTTCGCCCGGCGGGCGGACCCTACTCCTTGGCTTCGCCCATCTGCGCCTGCTGGTAGTTCTGCAGGCCGACTTTCCGGACCAGCTCGACCTGGGTCTCGAGGAAGTCGACATGGTCCTCGGAGTCCTCGAGGATCGCCACCAGCAGTTCGCGCGAGACGTAGTCGCCGACGCTCTCACAGTGGGCGATGCCGTCCTTCAGCACCGGCAGCACCGAGCGCTCGAGCGCCAGGTCGGCGTTCAGGATCTCCTCGGTGGTCTCGCCGATGTTGAGCTTGCCGAGGTCCTGGAGGTTCGGCAGCCCGTCGAGCATCAGGATGCGCTTGATGAGCGCGTCGGCGTGCCGCATCTCGCCCATCGACTCCTCGCGTATCGCCTTCTCGAGCCCCGACAGCCCCCAGTGCCCGAAGATCCGCGCATGCAGGAAGTACTGGTTGATCGCGGTCAGCTCGTTCTTGAGCTGCCGGTTCAGCCACTCGATGACCTTCTTGTCGCCTTTCATCACGTCACCTCTTTGCGATCGACGGCCCGATTATGCGGCCTGTCGGTGCGACAGTCATGTCAGAATGGCGACTGAGGAGTCGTGGTCCCACTGCCAATTCGCGTCCCGTGCTGATTCACCCCCAGTTCGACCCGGTGGCCTTTGCCGTCGGGCCCGTGGCCGTCCGCTGGTACGGGCTGATGTACCTGGTGGCGTTCGCCGCCTTCTTCCTGCTCGGGCGCCGGCGGCTCGATCGCCCGGCGTTCGCCCGGGCCACCGGGCTCGCGCCGCGCGATCTCGAGGACCTGCTGTTCTGGGGCGCGTTCGGCGTGGTGCTCGGCGGGCGCCTGGGCTACGTGCTGTTCTACAAGCCCGCGTACTACCTGTTGCATCCGCTGGAGGTGTTCGCCGTCTGGCAGGGCGGGATGTCGTTCCACGGCGGCCTGCTGGGCGTGATCGTCGCGATCGCGCTCCTGTGCCGGCGCCGCGGGCTCGCGTTCTGGCCGGTGATCGACTTCGTGGCGCCGCTGGTGCCGATCGGGCTGGCCGCGGGCCGCATCGGCAACTTCATCAACGGTGAGCTCTGGGGGCGCCCGGCGGACGTGCCCTGGGCCATGGTGTTCCCGCAGGTCGACGCGCTGCCTCGCCATCCCTCGCAGCTCTACCAGTTCGCGGGCGAGGGGGTGCTGCTGTTCCTGCTGCTGTGGTGGTATTCCGCGCGGCCGCGCGCCGTCGGCGCGGTGTCGGGCATGTTCCTGATGGGCTACGCGGTGCTGCGCTTCGCGGCCGAGTTCGCCCGCGAGCCCGATGCGTTCCTCGGCCTGCAGGCGTTCGGCCTGACGATGGGCCAGTGGCTGTGCGTGCCGATGTTCGCGGCCGGGCTCGCGCTGTTCGCCTGGGCGCGGCGCCGCGCCCGAGCCTCCTGATCGGCCGGGGTGGCGATGTTCGAGCGTCTTCGGCAGGTGCGGCGCGACGTGCGCGAGCGCGGCGACCTGAACGGGCTGCTCGAGGACTGCCGGCGGCTGCTCACCGCGCGCGGAGAGTCGAACAGCCTGGTCATCGCGGCGCGGGCGCTCGAGCGCTATCGCCGGCTCTCCGGCGACGCGGCGGCGCGGTTCTTCGAGGTGCTGGCGACCGATTTCGACCCTGACCCGGGCGAGGTGCTGCAGCTGGCCGAGAGCTACGCGGTCTCGCGCTCCCCGGAGAACCTGATCCAGCTCTGGCGCGCCGCCGAGTCGCCGCGCCAGGAGCTCCTGCGGCGGCTCAACCGCGCGCCCGACGCGACCGGGGCGCTGGTGGCGATGCGCGCGAGCCTGCTCGAGCGCCTGCGCCACGACGCGACGCTCAAGGCGGTCGACGCCGACTTCAAGCACCTGCTGTCGTCCTGGTTCAATCCCGGCTTCCTGAAACTGGTCCAGGTCGACTGGAACTCGCCGGCGCGCTTGCTCGAGAAGATCATCCAGCACGAGGCGGTGCACGAGATCGACGGCTGGGCCGACCTGCGGCGGCGGCTCCAGCCCGACCGGCGCTGCTTCGCGTTCATCCATCCGATGCTGCCCGAGGAGCCGCTGATCTTCGTCGAGGTCGCGCTGCTCGATGCGATGCCGCAGGCGATCGGGCCGCTGCTCGACCGCAAGTCGGAACCCGAGACGCGGGAGGAGCGGTTCAAGGCGGCGGCCTTCTACTCGATCTCGAACTGCCAGCCGGGCCTGCGCGGCGTGAACCTCGGCAACTTCCTGATCAAGCGGGTGGCCGAGCTGCTGCAACAGTCGTTCCCGAAGCTGAAGTCGTTCTGCACGCTGTCGCCGATCCCCGGGTTCGCCGCGTGGCTGTCCGGGCTCGAGGCGATCGACGCGCCGCGGGTCCGGCCGGCGTCGCGCCGCGCGCTGGAGGCGGGCCTGAAGGGCCTGCGCGAGCGGCACGGCGACCTCGCGGCGCTGGTGAAGGAGTACGCGCAGGCCGGCCAGGGCGCCCGGCCCGATCCCGACCTGCTGATGCTGCAGCGCCTGTGCGCGGTGTACCTGATCGGCACCTCGCCGGGCGAGGGGCGCGCTTCGGATCCGGTGGCGCGCTTCCACCTGAACAACGGCGCGCGCCTGGAACGGATCAACCTGGCCGGCGACCTCTCGCGCAACGGGCTGCGCCGGGCGCACGGCATGATGGTCAACTACCTCTACGATCTCGACGAGATCGAGGGCAACCACGAGAAGTTCGTCAACGACGAGGTGAGTGCGTCGCGCGCAGTGCAGTCGCTGCTCTGACGCGGCGCCGAATCGTCCGTGCGAGGAGCCGCGATGCAGGAATCCGCCAGCCACAACCTCTACGCCTTGCTCGCGGGCGGCTTCCCGTCCGATCGCGACGGCTGCTGCATCGATGCCGGCGAGGGCGGCCGGTACAGCTGGGACGACGTCGAGCGCGCCAGCGCCGCGATCGCGAACCTGCTCACGCGCCTGGCGCTGCCCCGGGGCGCGCGCGTCGCGGTCCAGGTGGACAAGTCGCCCGAGGCGGCGCTGCTCTATCTGGGTACCTTGCGCGCCGGCTACGTGTTCCTGCCGCTGAACACCGCCTACCAGGCGACCGAGATCGACTATTTCCTCGGCGATGCCGAGCCGTCGGTCGTCGTGTGCCGTCCGGACAGCCGGTCCTGGATCGAGCCGATCGCGCGGCGCCACCGGGTCCCGCACCTGTTCACGCTGGGCGACGACCGCAGCGGCACGCTGCCCGAGGCGGCGGCTGGCGAGTCGCCGGAGTTCGCCACCGTGCGCAGCGGGGCGGACGACCTCGCCTGCATCGTCTACACCTCGGGGACCACCGGCCGGAGCAAGGGGGCGATGCTGTCGCACGGCAACATCGGCAGCAATGCGCTGGCGCTGCACCGCTACTGGCGCTGGCGCGCCGGCGACGTGCTGCTGCACATGCTGCCGATCTTCCATGTCCACGGCCTGTTCGTCGCGATCCACGGCGCGCTGCTGTCGGGCAGTACGATGATCTGGCGCGCGCGCTTCGATGCGCAGGAGGCGGTGCGCCTGCTGCCGCGCGCGACGGTGTTCATGGGCGTGCCGACCATGTACGTGCGGCTGCTCGACGAGCCGGGCTTCGACGCCGCCGCCTGCCGCGGGATGCGGCTGTTCGTGTCCGGGTCGGCGCCGCTGCTGCCCGACACGTTCCGCCAGTTCGAGGCGCGCACCGGCCAGCGCATCCTGGAGCGCTACGGGATGAGCGAGACGGTGATGCTCACCTCCAACCCCTACGACGGGAACCGGGCGGCGGGGACCGTCGGCCTGCCGCTGCCCGGCGTCGAGGTCCGCGTGGTCGACGAGGCGGGGCGGGCCTGCGCCGCCGGCGCGATCGGCGCGATCGAGGTGCGCGGCCTGAACGTGTTCGGCGGCTACTGGCGCATGCCCGAGAAGACGAAGGAGGAGTTCTCGGCCGACGGGTTCTTCCGCACCGGCGACGTGGGCCGGTGGGATGCCAGCGGCTACCTGTCGATCGTCGGGCGCAGCAAGGACCTGATCATCACCGGCGGCTACAACGTGTACCCGAAGGAGATCGAGTCGTACCTCGACGAGATGGACGGCGTGGCCGAGTCGGCGGTGATCGGCGTGCCGCACCGCGACTTCGGCGAAGCGGTGACGGCGGTCGTCGTCCGCAAGCCGGGCGCGGTGCTCGAGGAGGCGGCGATCATCGGCGCGATGAAGGCGCGCATCGCCGGGTTCAAGGTGCCCAAGCGCGTGCACGTCGTCGACGAGCTGCCGCGCAACACGATGGGCAAGGTGCAGAAGAACCTGCTGCGGGAGCGCTACGCCGCCGGGTGAGCGCGGCGGCCGCGGGCGTTCAGTGCCCGAGCAGCCCCTTCCAGATCATGTATCCCGCCAGCACGTAGAGCAGTCCGGCGAACGCCACCCGGAGCCGGTCGACGTCCATCGCGTGGGCGACCCGGGCGCCCAGCGGCGCGGTGAGCACGCTGGTGGCCACGATCGACGCGAGCGCCGGCAGGTAGAGGTATCCCACCGTGCCGCCGGGAAGCCTGAGGCCCCAGCCGGCGTAGACGTAGCCGAGCGTGCCCGCGAGCGCGATCGGGAAGCCGCAGGCCGCGCTGGTGCCGACCGCTTCGTGGATCTTCACGTTCGCGCGGGTGAGGAAGGGCACCGTGATGAACGCGCCGCCGGCGCCGACCAGCGCGGAGAGGGTGCCGATCGCGGCGCCTGCGCCCAGGCGCCCGTACGGGCCGGGCAGGCTGCGCGCGGCGCCGCCGCGCCGCTTGAACAGCATCCGTGTCGCCATCAGCCCCACGAACACGCCGAACCCGCCGGCCAGCACGCTGCCGCGCAGCGCGGCGGCGACCTGCGCGCCCGCGATCGAGCCGAGCACGATGCCCGGCGCGAGGGTCCGGACGATGTCCCAGCGCACCGCGCCGCGCCGGGCGTGAGCGCGCACGCTCGACAGCGAAGTGAACAGGATCGTGGCCAGCGAGGTGGCGATCGCCACCTTGACGATCTGCTCCGCGGGGAAGTCGTTCCGGGTGAGCAGCAGCGTGATGAACGGCACCAGCACCATGCCGCCGCCGATGCCGAGCAGGCCGGCCGCGAAGCCGGTGGCCGCTCCCAGCAGCAGGAACCAGCCGATCAGTTCCGGATTCATCGATCCCGCGGGCCGGACCGGTGCCGAAGGCGCCACCGCCGCGGCCGCGCCGCCGGCGGGCCGCCGGTCATCGGTGCCGGGGAGGGTTCAGGGCGCCTGGATGCCGGCATCCTTGATCGTCTTGCGCCATTTGTCGTAGTCGCGCGCCAGCACCATCGCGAGATCCTCGGGCTTGCCGCTCTCCGGCTCGCTCGCCATCGTCATCAGCTTCTCGCGGATGTCCGGACGGGCCAGCATCTTAGCCGACTCGCGCGAGAGCATCGACACCACGTCGGCGGGCATGTTCGCGGGGCCGAACAGGCCCAGCCAGGTGATCGCCGAGTAGCCGGGCAGCCCCGATTCGGCCACCGTCGGCACTTCCGGGATGATCTGCTTGCGGCGCTCGTCGGTCACCGCCAGCAGGCGCAGCCGCCCGTCGCGCACCGGCGGCAACGACACCGACAGCGTGTGGAACATCACCTGCACCTGGCCGCCGACCATGTCGACCAGGGCCGGACCCGATCCCTTGTAGGGCACGTGCGTCATGTTGACGCCCGCCATCGTCTTGAACAGCTCGCCCGCGAGGTGCGAGATCGAGCCGTTGCCGAACGAGGCCATGTTCAGCGAACCCGGCTTGGCCTTCGCGAGCTCGATCAGCGACTTGACCGAATCCACCGGGACCGACGGATGGACGATGACCGCCATCGACTCCGTCGTCAGCAGCGCGATCGGGGTGAAGTCCTTGATCGGGTCGAACTTCACCTTGTTGTAGGCCGGGTTGCCGGCGATGGTGCTCGCGGTGCCGACGATCAGCGTGTAGCCGTCGCCGGGCGAGCGGGCCACCTGCTCGTGGCCGATCGATCCGGAGGCGCCGGGGACGTTGGTCACCACGAACGACTGGCCGGTCGCGCTCGACAGGTGCTCGGCCAGCATCCGCGCGATGTTGTCGGTGGCGCCGCCGGGCGGGAACGGCACCACGATCTTGACCGGGCGGTTCGGATACGGCTGCGCCTGCGCGGCGGGCAGGGCGACGTGGAACGCCGCGACCGCCACCAGCGCGGCGGTGACGCGAGCCTTCAGGTTGAAGCGGGGCATGCTGAGCTCCGGTGGGGGTGATTCGCGTTCGGGGAAGGGAACGAAGCAGAAGGGAACGAAGCAGGGGAGGATCGCGCAGCCGGGGCGGTCAGGCCGCGGCGACCGGCCGCCTGAGCATGCGCCCGGGGCGCGCGCCGTTGTGATCGCCCTGGTCGATGACGATCTCGCCGTTGACCAGGACCGAGTGCACGCCGACCGCGTAGCTGTGCGGGTTGTCGTAGGTGGCGGTGTCCGCGATCCGATCCGGATCGAACACGGCCACGTCGGCCAGCATGCCGGTGCGCAGCACGCCGCGATCGGCCAGGCCGAGCGCCGCGGCGGATCCGCCGGTCATCTTGTGGACCGCCTGCTCGAGCGTGAGCAGCCGGCGTTCCCGCACGCAGGCGCCCAGCGTGCGCGCGAAGGTGCCGTAGAAGCGCGGATGCGGCAGGCCCTGGCTCGTCACGCCCTCGGTGGCGAGCGAGTTCCCGTCGGACCCGACCAGGATCCACGGCTTCGCGGTGATCGATTCGACGTCGGCCTCCGACATCGAGCGGATCAGGATGCGGGTGTGCCCGCGGTCGGCGGCGAGGCAGTCGCAGACCTGGTCGAAGGGGTCGCGCCCGAACTCCCGGGCCATCTGCTCGATGGTGCGGCCCGCGGTCTCGGGACGGGTCGGCGACAGGGCCACGCGAACGTTGTCCCAGGACGGAATGGTCCCGAAGTTGTTCAGGCCGTCGCGCGCGATGTCGGCGCGGATCTTCCGGCGCGCCTCCGGGTCGTTCAGCCGCTCGAGCATCGCGCCGATCCCGCCGCGCTGCACCCAGGGGGGCAGCAGGTTGCGCAGCGGGTTGGTGCCGACGTCGTAGGGGTACTGATCGCAGTCGACCGGGATGCCGCGGCGCTTGCAGGCCTCGATCTCCGCGAGCAATTCCTCGGCGCGTCCCCAGTTGTCGGTGCCGGAGAGCTTCAGGTGGGCGATCTGGACGTGCACGCCGGTCGCTTCCGCGACCCGGATCGCTTCGCGCACCGCCTCGAACACCCGGTTCGCCTCGTCGCGCAGGTGCGTCGAATAGCGGGCGCCGTAGCGCTTGAGCGTGCGCGCCAGCGCGTGGATCTCGGCCTCGTCGGCGCTGATCCCGGGCGCGGTGAACAGTCCCGACGACAGCCCCAGGGCGCCCGCCCGGAGCGCTTCCTCGAGCAGGTCCTGCATCGTCCGGATCTCCTCGGGCGTCGCGGCGCGCGGCTCCATGCCGACAGTCATGAGTCGCAACGTGTTGTGCCCCACCTGGGGGATCACGTTGACCGAGGTCTTCGGAAAGGCGTCGAGATAGTCGGCGAAGCTCGTCTCCGGGCATTCGAGCCACGGCGCGCTCGCCGCGAGGTACTCGGTGAGCTTCTTCGCCTGCCCGGGCAGCACCGGTGCCGCCGAGAAGCCGCAGTTCCCGACCACCTCGGTCGTCACGCCCTGGCGGATCTTCGACTCGGCCCGCGGATTGACCGGGAGCGTGAAGTCCGAATGGGTGTGGATGTCGATCAGGCCGGGCGTGACCGCCATGCCGCGGGCATCGATCTCGCGCCGGCAGCGCCCGCCGTCGCGCTTCCCGATCGATGCGACGCGATCGCCGCGGATGACGACGTCGGCCTCGAAGCCGGGGGCGCCGGTGCCGTCGATCACCGTGCCGCCGCGGATCACCAGATCATCCATATCGTCGGGACTCCCGAGAAGACGTGATGGCAGCCGCCGCGCGCGATCCCGATCCGGAGCCGCGCGTCGCCGGCATCAGAACACGAAGCGCCGCCCGACCGCGCTGGGGGCGACCCGTTCGGTGCCGAACCGCGCGATCAGCGCGTTGGTCGCCCGCCATCCGCTGCAGTGCGCCGGCACGATGCGCTCGAGCTGGAACGCGGCCAGGTCGGCGACCGTCCGGTCGATGATCGGCTCCACTTTCGGGCCGGCCAGGTGCAGCCCTCCCATGACGGCGTGCAGCCGGTCGGGCGCGAGGCGGCGCTGCGCGTCGCTCAGCACGTTGACCACGCCGGCATGCGAGCAGGCGGTGAAGACGACCACGCCCCGGTCGCGCACCCGGACGGCGACATAGCGCTCGTCCATCAGCCAGGGATCGGGCTGCCATGCGGCGTCGGGCGACGGGCGCATCAGGTGCCCCGGATAGCCGGCCTCGTACTCGGTCACGCGCGGGATCTCCCCGCTCAGATAGAACGCTTCCTCGATGACGCGCGCCTCGGGGGCGTTCACGACGCGCGCGCCGGTCTGGGCGAGTTCGGCGTACGACGGGAGCCTCTCGTAGGGAAGCACGCTGCCGTCGCCGAGCGTGTTCGCGCGCTCGACGAACATGCCGTCGTTGACGTGCAGCGGGACCGGCGCCCCGGGCCGCGCGGCGCCGACGTGCCGGACCGCCTCGAGCAGGCCGCCGGCGTGGTCCCAGTGCCCGTGCGAGAGCACGATCGCATCGACCTGCGCGAGCGCCGGCCTGAGCCGCGCCACGTTGCGCGCGAAGGTGTACGCCTCGGGGCCCGCGTCGAACAGCAGGTGCCGCGTCCGGCCGCCGGCGCGCGCCGCGAGCAGCAGCGACAGGCCGTGCTGCGCGCAGCATTTCGCCGCCCCGGAAAGCGTGCGCATGCCTGCCTGGCGCAGCACCTCGTTCTCGTTCGTGATGCCGCGCAGCGCCGACGACAGCGAATCGGTGGTGTTGTCGACGATGACCAGCACCTCGAGCTCGTCGACGACGGCGAGCTCCGGCGTTCCCGTGTCGTGTGTCATGTGTGGCGTGCCATGCGATCGTCCTCGCTCGTGGCTGCGGTCCCGGCGTTGCGCGCGACCGCGGCCTCCGATCACCGCTTCAGGGACGCGCCCCGGCGTCGGCGTGCCGGATGGCGTCACCCAGGGTGTCGAACATCCACGCGATCTGGTCGGCGTCGACGATCAGCGGGGGCGAAAGAGCGATCACGTCGCCGGTGACGCGGATCAGCAGGCCGCGGTCGAAACAGCGCTGGAAGACCTCGCTCGCGCGCGCGCCGGGCGCGCCCTCGCGCGGCGCGAGCTCGATGCCGGCGACCAGGCCCAGGTTGCGCACGTCGATCACCTGCGGCGCGTCGCGCAGCGCGTGCGCGGCCGCTTCGAACGCCGGAGCCAGCTCGCGCGCCCGCTCGAACAGTCCATCGCGCCGGTAGATGCCGAGCGTGGCGAGGATGGCGGCGCATGCCAGCGGATGCGCCGAATAGGTGTAGCCGTGGAAGAACTCGATGCCGGCGCCGGCGCCCTCGACGACCGCGTCGTGGACCGCGCGGCGCACCGCGACGGCCCCGGCGGGCACGACGCCGTTGCTGATGCCCTTGGCGAGCGTGATCATGTCGGGCGTGACGCCCAGCGCCTCGCTGCCGGTCGCGGCGCCCAGGCGGCCGAACCCGGTGATGACCTCGTCGAAGATCAGCAGGATGCCGTGGCGGCTGGTGATCGCGCGCAGCCGCTCCAGGTAGCCGACCGGCGGCACCAGCACGCCGGTCGAGCCGGCCATCGGCTCGACGATCACCGCCGCGATCGTCGACGGGTCGTGCAGCGCGACGATCCGCTCGAGCGCATCGGCCAGGTCGGCGCCGTGCGCCGGCTGGCCGCGCGAGAACGCGTTGAGCTCGGGAAGATGGGTGTGCGGCAGGTGATCGACCGACGGCAGCAGCGCGCCGGAGAAGGTGCGGCGGTTGGCCACGATCCCGCCGACCGAGATGCCGCCGAAGCTGGCGCCGTGGTAGCCGCGCTCGCGGCCGATGAAGCGCGTGCGCTGGCCTTCGCCGCGCGCGCGGTGGTAGGCGAGCGCGATCTTGAGCGCGGTGTCGACGGACTCGGATCCGGAGTTCGTGAAGAAGATCCGGTCGAGCCCCGCCGGCATCCGCTGCGCGACCTCCGCCGCGGCCCGGAAGGCGTCGGGATGGCCGAGCTGGAAGCCGGGCGCGTAGTCGAGCTCGGCGGCCTGCCGGGCGATCGCCTCGGTGATCTCGGTGCGGCAGTGACCGGCGTTGACGCACCACAGTCCCGCCGTGCCATCCAGGATCCGCGCCCCGTCGGTCGAGGTGTAGTACATGCCGCTGGCGCCGGCGAGCAGCCGCGGGCGCGTCTTGAACGCCCGGTTGGCCGTGAACGGCATCCAGAGCGTCGACAGGTCGGGGAGTCCGGCAGGGGCGGTATGGGCATTCATCGTGATGTCGTCACTCGATATCGAAGCGCGCGCGTGCCCGCGGCGCTTGCGCCGCCGGGAGCGATCGATTCTGGCGGATCGGCGGCGCTCGCGCCCTGTACAATCGACGAACATTCTCCGCACCGTATCGGTATCAGTGCCGAGCTGTATAGGTATCTGTCATGGAGTTCAATCCTGATCGCTCGCGCGGCGCGCAGCGGACGCTGGTCGAGCAGGTGGTCGACGCCTGGGAGCGGGCGATCGAGCGCGGCGAGATGCCGGCCGGCGCCGCGGTGCCGTCGGTGCGGCAGTTCGCCAGGCGCTACGGCCTGAGCACCTTCACGGTCGCCGAGGCCTACGGACGCCTGGTCGCGCGCGACCTGCTGGTGGCGCGCCAGGGCGCGGGGCACCGGGTCGCGCCGCGCAGCCGCCGGCCCGGCGCGCATGCGCCCCGATCCTGGGAGCCGCCCCAGTTCGGTGCCGCATGGCTGCTGTCGGACGTGTTCGCGGACCAGTCGATTCCGACCAAGGCCGGATGCGGCTGGCTGCCGCCGGAGTGGGTCCACGAGAGCGGCCTGCGGCACGCGCTGCGTCATGCCGCGCGGCTGCCGAGCGTGCGCGGCTATGGCCAGCCGCTGGGGTATGCCCCGCTGCGCGAGCGCGTCGCGGCCGACCTGGCGCGCCACGGCCTGTCGGTCGACGCGGACCAGGTGCTGCTGACGCAAGGGGTCACGCATGGCCTGGACATCGTGATCCGCACCCTGCTCGCGCCCGGCGACACCGTCGTCGTCGAGGCGCCGGCCTACACCAACCTGCTGCAGATGCTGCGGCTGGCGGGACTGAAGGCGGTCGGCGTCGCGCGCACCCGCGAGGGCATCGACATCGACGCGCTCGAGCGAGTGCTCCGGACCGATCATCCGCGCGCGCTGTTCGTCAACACCGTCCTGCACAACCCGACCGGCACCAGCCTCGGCATGGCCAATGCCTTCCGGCTGCTGCAGGTCGCCGGACGCCACGGCATCTGGGTGATCGAGGACGACATCTCGCGCGATCTGCACGCCGGCGTGGCGCCGATGCTCGCGGCGATGGACGGCGCGGACCGCGTCGTCTACGCGGGCGGCTACTCGAAGACGGTGAGCCCGTCGGTGCGGGTCGGCTACCTGGTCGCCCGGCCGGCGCTGGTGCGCGATTTCTCGCGCACCAAGATGGCGGTCGGGCTCACCTCGCCGGAGATCATGGAACGCGTGGTGCATCACGTGGTGGGCGATGGCCACCACGCGGCGCATGTCGCCCGGCTACGCGCCGGACTCGAGCAGGCCCATGTCCGCGTCGCCGCGCGCATGCGCGAGCGCGGCTTCGAGTTGTTCGCCGAGCCCAACGCCGGGCTCTACCTGTGGGCGCGGCCGGCCGGGGCGTGGCGCGAGCGCGGCGCGAACCAGCTGGCGCGCAGCGCCCTGCAGCAGGGCATCTGGCTCGCCCCGGGCTCGTACTTCTCGGTCGCCGGCGAGGATCCGCCGTGGCTGCGCTTCAACGTCGCGTATTCCGACGAGCCGCGGCTGTGGCAGTTCCTGGACGAGATCGGCGCGTCGGCCCGGGGCGAGGGCGCGTCGGCCGCCGCCGCGGCGTAGCCGGCAGGCAGCGCCGGGCGGCGCGCCGGAGTTCAGGGGCGCTCGTCGAGCAGCCCGCACACCACGCGCCATTCGGCCGGCGTGACCGGCGTGATCGACAGGCGGTTGCCCCGGCGCAGCACCGCCATGTCCGCGAGGGCGTCGTGCCGGCGCAGCTCGGCCAGCGCGAGCAACCGCGTCTTGCGCCGCACGCGCACGTCGACCAGCATCCAGCGCGGCGCCTCGCGGCGGCTCTTCGGATCGTAATAGGGCGATGCCGGATCGAACTGGGTGTTGTCGGGGTAGGGCGTCGAGGCGACCGCGCCGATCCCGGCGACGCCCGGCTCGGCGCAGCTCGAGTGATAGAACAGCACGCCGTCGCCGACGCGCATCGCGTCGCGCATGAAGTTGCGTGCCTGGTAGTTGCGCACGCCGGTCCAGGGCACCGTCTGTCGCGGCATCGCCAGCGCATCGTCGACCGAGCACTCGTCGGGCTCGGACTTCATGAGCCAGTAGGACCGGGCGGACATCGGGGCGGCGGAGGAAAGCGGCGGAAAGAAAGCGGCGGAAAGAAAAAGAAGGGACCCCGCCTGTGCCGGCAGGCCGGCATCCTGAACCGTTCAGTTCAGTTCGGCCGCAGCAGGCACCACATCAGGTTCGTCCGACGAGGGACGATCGCAACAGCGGTGCTCGGTAAGCCGCGACCTCGATGCAGAGCATTGGTTCAAGGAATCTATGACCTAATCGAACACTGCAGGGTCGCCGCCATTCTAGCGCGGAACCGCGCAGCCTCAGAACAGGCTTTCCTGGCGCTCGAGCTCGGCGTCGAGGTCCTCGCGCATCTTGCGGATCTTGCCGAGGATCTCGGCCTTCGGCGTCCCGGCGACCGGGCTCTGGGCGCCGAGCAGTTCGTGCGCCAGTTGCAGCGCGGCCATCACCGCGATGCGGTCGATTCCGGAGATCCGTCCGGCCTCGCGGATCGCGCGCATCTTCTCGTCGACCATCTGCACCGCTTCGATCAGCTGCGGCTTGGACTCGTCGCTGACCGCGAGCCGGTAGTCGCGGTCGAGGATCTTGACGTCGATCTGTTCCATGGTCTCGGGTCCGTCGGGGTCTCGTCGCGGGGCGCCTGCCGTCATTCGCCGCTCGCGGCCGGCAGCGGCAGCCGCGCGAGCGCCGACTCGACGCGCGCGCGCGCCTCGGCGATGCGCGCCTGGAGCTGCGCGTTGTCGCCGCGGCTGGCCGCGAGCTGGTCGCGCAGGTTGGCGTTCTCTTCCGTGAGCCGGCGCACGACCTGGAGAATCCGGCCGATGCGCTCGCCGAGCTGGTCCACTTCCTGATCCATCTCGAAATGGTATATGAAGACGCCGTCCCGGGGGGCCGGCCCGGCGGGCCCGCGCGCCCGGGCGCAGGGGGATCCGGGGGCCTGCGCCCGGCTTCCGGTAGCATGCGGGCCGGAGATCCGGATGCGCCTCTGCCTCTGTATGACCGTGTTGAAGCTGTCGAAGGCGCGGTTGGCCGGCCTGCGGGCGGCTGGTCGCCTGCTGGCGGGGCTCGCGCTCGCCGGCTTCGGTGCGGCCTGGGCTCCGGCCGGGGCCGCCGGCGGTGCTTC